>NZ_QBUE01000024.1:0-39915 GCF_003058045.1 Novosphingobium sp. GV079
CCGTAGCTATCTGGCGACCAATTCAGCATAACCTGGAGACAACCAAGCCGCCGGAAAAACCGGCTGCACCGCATCGGTGAAGCGGCATATATGGAGCACTGCCCAAACCGTCAACGGCCATTTTTCCACAGGGGCGCAGACTGACCGTAAAACCCCGGTGTCATGGGCGTTTTAGCGCGAAATTTTTCTGCATTTTACCATGGCTGAAGCGAAACATGCCGGGAGAATCACCGTTGTGATTCGCCGTTTCCGGCGCCCTTCCCGTTCAGACTGCGCAAAAAGAAACGAAAAAACCCCGCAGCTTGCGCTGCGGGGTTTGATCAATTGCACTCGCCCTCTGGCGATCAGTGATGCGGGGTATCCTCGATCACCGGCAGCGTTTCGAACTGGTGGAACGGCGGCGGGCTGGACAGAGTCCATTCCAGCGTCGTGGCGCCTTCACCCCAATAGTTCGGCGCAGCCTTCTTGCCGGCGACGAAGGCGTAGATGATGTTCACCAGGAAAATCACGATCGACACGGCCATGATCATGTAGCCGATCGTGGCGATGTGGTTCCAGTACTCGAACGCGGGAGCGTAATCGGGATAGCGGCGCGGCATGCCCTGCACGCCCAGGAAGTGCATCGGGAAGAAGATCAGGTTCACCCCGATGAAGAACACCCAGAACTGCAGGTGGCTGAGGAACTCGGAGTGCATGCGGCCGCTCATCTTGGGGAACCAGTAGAAGAACCCGGCAAAGAGCGACGTGACCGCGCCGAGCGACAGCACGTAGTGGAAGTGGGCGACGACGTAGTAGGTATCCTGGAGATTGTCGTCGATGCCGCCGTTGGCGAGCACCACGCCGGTGACGCCACCCACGGTGAACAGGAAGATGAAGCCGATGGCCCAGACCATGGGCGACTTGAACTCGATTGACCCGCCCCACATCGTGGCGATCCACGAGAAGATCTTGATCCCGGTGGGCACGGCGATGACCATCGTCGCGGCCGTGAAATACATCTTCGTGTTCACGTCGAGGCCGGTGGTGTACATGTGGTGGGCCCACACGATGAACCCGACGAGACCGATGGCGACCATGGCATAGGCCATGCCGAGATAGCCGAACACCGGCTTGCGCGAGAAGGTCGAGATGATCTGGCTGATGATGCCGAAGCCCGGCAGGATCATGATGTAGACTTCGGGGTGGCCGAAGAACCAGAACAGGTGCTGGTAGAGGATCGGGTCACCGCCGCCGGCCGGATCGAAGAACGTCGTGCCGAAGTTGCGGTCGGTGATCAGCATGGTGATGGCCGCAGCCAGCACCGGCAGGGCGAGCAGCAGCAGGAACGCGGTGACGAGAACCGACCACACGAACAGCGGCATCTTGTGCAGGGTCATACCCGGCGCGCGCATGTTGAAAATGGTGGTGATGAAGTTCACCGCCCCGAGGATCGAGCCAGCCCCGGCCAAGTGCAACGAGAAGATCGCGAAATCGACCGCCGGACCGACCGATCCCGATGTGGAAAGCGGTGCATAGACAGTCCAGCCGGTGCCCGCGCCATGGCCAGTGCCACCGGGCATGAACGGCGAGATCATCAGCGAGCAGAAGCCCGAGAAAGTCAGCCAGAACGAAATGTTGTTCATGCGCGGGAAGGCCATGTCGGGCGCACCGATCATGATCGGCACGAACCAGTTGCCGAACCCGCCGATCAGCGCCGGCATGACCATGAAGAACACCATGATCAGGCCGTGTGCGGTGATCAGCACGTTCCACATGTGCAGCGTCTGGTTGAGATCGGCGCCATCACCGCCGACGAACCGAGTCCAGAACCCGAGGTACTGGATGCCGGGATGCGCCAGTTCGGCGCGCATGATGCCCGAGATCGCGCCGCCGACAACGCCGGCGAAGACCGCGAAAATCAGATAGAGCGTGCCGATGTCCTTGTGGTTGGTGGACATGAACCAGCGCGCGAAGAAGCTGGGCTTGTGATCGTGATCATGCGCATGGTCGTGATGCGCATCGAAACTTTCATGATCGGCGGGAATGGTGGCCATATCGGGCGATCCTCTTTCCGATTGTCGTTCAGGCGGCCGGAGCGGCTGCGCCGCCCACCGTACCGCCCTGGCTCTTGATCCAGGCGTCGAACTGGGGCTTGGTCACGGCTTCGACCACGATCGGCATGTAGCCGTGGCGCGCGCCGCACAGTTCGGAGCACTGGCCGTAATAGACGCCGGGCTTGTTGATCATCATGACCTTTTCGTTGATCCGGCCCGGGACGGCATCCAGCTTGAACCAGAGCGAGGGCACGGAGAACGAGTGGATCACGTCAGACCCGGTGGTCTGCAGGCGAATCGGCACCCCGGCCGGAACGACCATGCGGTTGTCAGCGGCAAGCTGCGGCGGCTCGCCACGCTTGATGGCCTCGGCCGGCGGCAGCATGTTGGAGATCACCTCGAACCCGCCGTTGTCGGGATAGGTATAGCCCCAGTACCACTGATAGCCGGTGACCTTGACGGTCAGTGCGCCCTTGGGCGCAGGCTCGTACTGGTGGGCGAGCAGGCGAATCGAGGGGACCGCGATCACTACCAGGACGAGCACCGGAACCAGGGTCCAGATCACCTCGATCAAGGTGTTGTGACTGGTCTTGGAGGCCACCGGGTTGGCGCGGCGGTTGAACTTGGCCATCACCGCAATGAGCAGGAACAGGACCAGCAGGACAATGACCGTGATTACCGGCATCAGCAGGTAATCGTGCATTTTCAGCGCTTCCTGGCCGATCGGCGAATACTGGTCCTGGAAGGTCCAGCCACCCGGAACGGGTTGCCCCTTGCCGGGCACCGGCTTGGCCGGGACATAGGTGGCGGCAGCCAGCGCCAGCGAAGGCGCCGCGGCTGCGGTTGTTGCTGCAATGCCTGCCAGGACATGACCGGCGGTCCGAAACGCTGTGCCCGCATGGCGGACGAATTCGATTGGACTCATCGTCGCTTGTTCCGCTCTTCCCCGCGTACACGCCAGTTTCGAGGTCTGCGTGCACTGATTGTAATTCCCTCGATTGAACCCGGCTATACGCGGCCTTGTCCTGAGCCACAAGTTGAGACGTTCACCAAGGCGACAGGAAAGCATTGCCCCTTGGTTCAAGCCCGCCCGCCGCAGGCCTGCCACTGGGCGAAAAACCCTTGCCCCCTGCCGCGCCAGCGCCCATGGCACAGGGCAAACCCCAGCACGCCAAGACGGCGAACAGGCAGGACCAGCGAACCAGAGCCATGCAGGAAGAAGACATCCTTTCCGAATTCCGTGCCAGCCAGGCCTTGCTTGAAGGGCATTTCCTGCTCTCTTCGGGCCGCCACAGCGCCCACTACCTGCAGTGCGCGCGCGTGCTGATGGACCCGATGCGCGCCTCGCGCCTGGCCAGCGCGCTGGCCGCCAAGTTGCCGCGCGACGTGCGCCAGCAGATTGCCAAGGTGGTGGCCCCGGCCATGGGCGGGGTGATCATCGGCCACGAAATGGGCCGTGCGCTGGGCGTGGAAGCGGTGTTCGTGGAACGGCCAACCGGCACGTTCGAACTGCGCCGCGGGTTTACCCTGACGCCGGGCGAAAAGGTGCTGATGGTCGAAGACGTCGTCACCACTGGCCTGTCGAGCCGCGAGGCGATCAAGGCCGTGGAAGAAGCCGGCGGCGTGGTGATCGCCGAGGCGGCCCTGGTCGACAGGTCGGCCGGCGCGGTGGACCTGGGTGTGCCGTTCTATCCGCTCGTCTCCCTCAATTTCCCGACCTATGCGCCCGATGAACTGCCGCCCGCGCTGGCCGCAGTGCCCGCGATCAAGCCCGGCAGCCGGGCACAACCGTAAGACAGGAGAATATGGCGGTGAGCGAACTGTTCACGCCCGCCCGGCTGCGACTGGGCGTCAACATCGATCACGTGGCCACCATCCGCAATGCGCGCGGCGGTGACCATCCCGATCCGGTGCGCGCCGCGCAGATCGTGGCCGACGTGGGCGGTGACGGGATCACGGCCCATCTGCGCGAGGACCGCCGCCATATTCGCGACGAGGACCTGGCACGCATCCAGGCGGCGACCAACCTGCCGCTGAACCTGGAAATGGCCGCGACCGACGAAATGCTGGCGATTGCCCTGCGCCACAAGCCCCATGCCTGCTGCATCGTGCCCGAGCGCCGCGAGGAACGCACGACCGAGGGCGGGCTCGATGCCGCCGGGCAGCACAACCGCCTGGCGCCGATCGTGTCGCGCCTGGCTGATGCCGGCATCCGCGTCAGCCTGTTCATCGCGCCGGACGCGCGACAGATCGAGGCGGCGATCAAGCTGGGCGCGCCGGTGGTGGAACTGCACACCGGCGAATATGCCCATGCCGAGGGCGAGGCCCGCGCCGTCGAGCTCAAGCGCCTGGCCGACATGGCCGCGCTGGCCGCCAAGAACGGCATCGAACCCCATGCCGGCCATGGCCTGACCTATGACAACGTGCAGCCAGTGGCGGCCATCCCGCAGCTGGCCGAACTCAACATCGGCCATTACCTGATCGGCGAGGCGATCTTCGTGGGTCTGGACGCGGCAGTGCGGCGCATGCGCACGCTGATGGACGAAGTGCGCTGAACCCGCCACGCGGCTGGAAGGAAGACCCTGCATGATCATCGGCCTGGGTTCCGACTTGTGCAATATCGAGCGTATCCAGCAATCGCTGGACCGCTTTGGCGATCGCTTTGTCGAACGGGTGTTCACTCCGGTGGAGCAGGCCAAGGCAGCGCGCCGGCCCTATACCCGCGCCGGCACCCTGGCCAAGCGCTTTGCCGCCAAGGAAGCCTATTCCAAGGCGGTGGGCACCGGCTTCAAGGCTGGGGTCTTCATGAAGGACATCGGCGTGGTCAACGCGCCTTCGGGGGCGCCGACCCTGGCGCTGACCGGCGGCGCGGCGGCACGGCTGGCCGCGATCACCCCGCCCGGCCACAAGGCGGTGGTGCACCTGACGATGACCGATGACCATCCCTGGGCCCAGGCCTTCGTGGTGATCGAGGCCATTGCGCTGGACCTTGGCCACTCGGGCGAAGGAGAAACGGCATGAGCGACGGCGTTACCGGCCTGCCGCCGGAACAGGCCGAAGCCCGGCCTGCGCGCGTCAACTGGTGGGCGGAACTGCGCGGCCTGATTGGCATGCTGCTGGCTGTCCTGGTGTTCCACAGCCTGCTGGCCAAGCCGTTCTACATCCCGTCGATGTCGATGATGCCCAATCTGCTGGTGGGCGATCGGCTGGTGGTTTCCAAATATCCCTATGGCTGGTCGTGGGTATCGCCCTCGTTCCATGTACTGCCGCGCTCGTCGCTGCGGCTGTTCCCGGCCACGCCGCAGTATGGCGATATCGTGATCGTGGTGCCACGCGGCAGCAACGAGGACTATATCAAGCGAGTCGTCGCGCTGCCGGGGGACCGCATCGCCGTGGTCCATGGCCAGATCATCCTCAACGGCCGCCCCGTGCCGCAGGTGGTGGAAGCGCCGCTCGATCTGCCGGTCGATGCCAACGAACCGTGCGACCCCACCGATTTTCCCGGCCTGCGCTTTCGCGATGCGATGGGCCGGCAATTCTGCGAGCTGCCGATCCTGCGCGAGACGCTGCCCAATGGCGCGACCTATCGCATCATCGACCATGAGCAGCAGCCGCTCGATGACTATGCCGAGGTGACGGTGCCGGCCGGCCATGTCTTCCTGATGGGCGACAACCGCGACCATTCCGCTGACAGCCGCGAACCGCTGGCGCTCAAGGGCCTGGGCGGCCCAGTGCCGCTGGCCGACGTGGGTGGCCGGGCCGAGTTCGTGACGGTTTCCCTGGATGGCAGCGAAACCTGGAATCCGGCGACCTGGTGGCATGCGCTGCGCCACGGCCGCGGCGGAACCAGCCTGCGCGCGGAACAGGGGCTGCCACAATTCGTTCCGGCTTCCTGAACTCTTGCTGCGGGGGTAGCTTGCGCGCGATGTCCGATTCTGCCGACACCATTTCTGTCTCCGCCAACCCGCCGGCCGGCGGCACGACCAAGGCGAACGCGCCTGGCCCGACCGACATTACCGACCATACGGTTCGCCAGGAGGCCAAGAAGGCCTTTGTGTGGATCGGCATTGCCGCGTTGGTGGTGCTGGCCGTGTTCCTGGCTCAGCCGTTGCTGGTGATCTTTGGCGGGGTGGTATTTGCCTCGCTGATCGAGGGCGGGCAGCGCCTGCTGGGCCGGATCATGCCTGGCCCCCGCGCATTGCGGATCGCACTGGTCCTGCTCGCGGCGGTCGGCTTCCTGGTGTGGCTGGGCTATTTCGCCGGCAACCAGATCGCAGCCCAGGCGGCGCAATTCCCGCATATCATCCAGGGCCAGGCCCAGCGCACGCTGACCTGGCTGCACGGCCATGGCATCAACGTGGGCCAGGCTGATGTCTCCAAGATCGCCGAGCAGGTGATCGGCGGCGTCGGCCCCGTCACGCAGGCGCTGGGGGGAATTTTCGGTGGGTTCACCACGTTTTTCCTGATCGTGATCCTGGGCATCTATTTCGTGCTGGAGCCGGACATCTATCGGCGCGGCTTTGCCTGGCTGTTCCCGCTCGATCGCCGCCCGCATTTCCAGGTGACGCTGCAACGCATGGGCAAGTCGCTGCGCATGCTGCTGTTCGGGCGCATGATCGGCATGTTTACCGAAGGCCTGGCAACCTGGCTGCTGCTGGCCGTCTATGGCGTGCCGATGTCGGCGTTGCTGGGCATTCTGACCGGGCTGCTGGTGTTCCTGCCCAATATCGGCGCGCCGCTCTCGGGGCTGCTGATGGTGCTGGTGGGCTTTTCGGGCGGCACCGACATGGGGATCTACTGCATTATCGTCTACCTCGTGGTGCAGACGGTGGATGGCAACATCATCGTGCCGATGGTGGCCAAGAAGACCGCCGACCTTGCCCCGGCGATGGTGCTGGGCGCGCAGCTGATCTTTGGCGTGCTGTTCGGCATCCTGGGCCTGGCGCTGGCCGATCCGATCGTGGCGATGATCAAGATCGCCCTGGAACGGCAGGCCGAGCGCAACGACGATGAGCGGGACGAAACTGCCCCGGGCGAAACCCCCGCGCTGGCCACATGATGCCATGGTGATCAAGCGCGTGGTTCAGGCCGGCGCGCTGTTCGTGGTGCTGGCCTTGCTGTGCCTGGGCGTGTTGCGCCAGTGCTCGGCAGAAATCTCGCGCTATGCCTTTGCGCCCATCCACGCGTTCGAGCCGGGCGCACCGCCAGCGCCCAATGCCTATGCCGATCCTGCGATGTGGCTGGCGCGGCCCGGCATGGCCAATGACCCGGCACAGTGGCTGCCGCCGGGCATACCCGCCCCGCCCAGCGGGGATACGGCAGTGTTCTTCGTGCATTCGACCACCTATCTCAGCCGCAACCACTGGAATGCGCCGCTGGCCGATATCGATTCGCAGCGGCGCGCCAACATTCTGGTGGCGGCCACGGCCAGCGCGTTCAACGCAGTGGGGCCAGTATGGGTGCCGCGCTATCGCCAGGCCGCGTTGGGTGCCTTCCTGACCGACGGTGCCGATCGCCAGCGAGCGATGGACCTGGCCTATGCAGACATTCACGCGGCCTTTGCCGCGTTCCTGGCGGCCCTGCCCCCGCAGACGCCGATCATCATCGCCGGCCACAGCCAGGGCGCCTGGGCCGTGGCCCGCCTGCTGCACGATAGCGTGCAGGGACGCCCGGTGGCCCGGCGCGTGGTGGCCGCCTATGCCATCGGCTGGCCCATCGTGGCGGCAACGGCTGCGGCGGAAACCGGCTTTGCCCCGTGTACGGCGCCCGATCAGGCAGGATGCCTGGTCGGCTGGCTCAGCTTTGCCGAACCGGCCGATCCCACCCTGCTGATCGGCGCCTATCACCGCTGGCCGGATCACGCGCCCGGCCAGGGCCCGCTGATCTGCGTCAATCCGCTGACCGGCACGCAAGGCGGCGTTGCCACGCGCAAGGCCAACCGCGGCACGCTGCTGCCCGATGCAAACGACAGCGAGACCGAGCGCGCCGGGCCGCTGGTAGCTGGCCTCGTGCCGGCGCGGTGCGATGCGCGCGGACTGTTGCTGATCGGGCCGCCGCCGCACATCGGGCTGTTCGTGCTGCCGGGCAACACCTACCATGTCTACGATATCCCGCTGTTCTGGGCCAACCTGCGCGCCGATGCCCTGCGTCGCAGCGCCGCGTGGCACCAGGCCCGGGACGGAGGAACCCAATGATCACCCAAAATGTCGCCGACCTGCGCGCCGCCCTGCCGATGGGCGGGGTGCTGATGGGATTAGACCCTGGCACCAAGACCATCGGCGTGGCGCTGTGCGATGCCGGCTGGCACTTTGCCACCGCCGGGCAGACCGTGATCCGCCGCAAGTTTGCCCAGGACAAGGCAGCCTTGGCCGACATCATCGCGCAGCGCGGGGTCAAGGGCCTGGTCATCGGCCTGCCGCTCAACATGGATGGCAGCAATGGCCCGCGCAGCCAATCGGCCCGCGCCATGGCGCGCAATCTGGAAGACCTGGGCCTGCCCATCCTGATGTGGGACGAGCGCTGGTCGACGCAGGCGGCCGAGCGCACGATGATCGAGCAGGATTTCAGCCGGGCCAAGCGCGCCCAGCGCATCGATTCGCATGCCGCCGCGCTGATCCTGCAGGCCGCGATCGACACGCTGGCCGGCGGGGTGCTGTGATTTAACCAATCAGTTGAACCCCGGTCGACATTGCGGCAAGGAACAGCGATGGCAGAACACGAACCTTTCACCTGGCGCAAGCAGGGCCCCTTTGATCCGGCAGTGGCGGGCGAACTGCTGAGCAAGCTGGGCCACGGCGGCTTTCTCGGCATGCGCTATGGCGACCATGGTCCCGACTGGTTCGAAGCCGAATTGCCCTGGCGCGAGGATCTGGTGGGAGCGGGCAACAATGGCGTGCTGGCCTCTGGCCCGATCATCAGCCTGTTCGACAATTGCACCTCGATGGCGATCTGGACGCGGCGGGGATACTTCGTCCCCCATGTCACGCTGGACTTGCGCATCGACTATGTCCGGGCAGCCGTACCGGGGCGCAGCGTGATCGCGCGCGCGGAATGCTATCAGTTGCGCGGCGACCTGGCGTTCGTGCGGGCGCTGGCCCACGATGGGGATATGGCCGATCCGCTGGCCCACGCTGCCGCCATCTTCATGGTGCTGGGAGACAGCGAATGAGCGAGGGCCAATGCGATGGCAACGTCCTGTTCACCCTGCCGCCCTTTGCCCTGGCCATGGGCATGACCCTGGCGGCGGACGAAGACGGCAGCCCGATCGTCACCATGCAGTTCGGCGCGCATTCGGAAGGGCGCCCCGGATTTCTGCACGGCGGCGCGATTGGCGGGCTGCTGGAAATGGCCGGGTTTGCTGCCCTCTCTACCCATCTGGCGCGGAACGGGGTGAACCAGCGGATGAAGCCGATCAACATCTCGATCGAATACCTGCGCGCCGGGCTGCCACAGCCGGTCTACGCCATAGGCCAGGTGGTGCGCGCCGGGCGGCGCGTGGCGAATGTGCGTGTAGAAGCCTGGCAGAGCGATCGCGCCGTGCCGATCGCCAGCTGCTGGATGAACTTTCACCTGGCCGCGCCCAAGGGCTGATTAACGGGGCAGTGCTGATCAGCCGGGCAGGCGCAGTTCCACGGTCAGGCCGGAGGGCAACGCTGCGCCGGGCGGCAGGCGTTGCGCATCGGCGCGTGCGCGCACCAGGATAGCCAGCGGCACAGCGGCATCGGCCACCACGGCATCGGCCATGCCCAGAAGGCGCGCCTCGCGCAGGGTAAGGTCTTCCGGATCGCCCGAGCGCAGCACGATGACATGGTGCGCCGCTGCCACCTCGGCCGCGCCGGCCAGCCATTCCTCCACCGCCGCGGGTGCATGCTCCACCATCGGATCGAGCGGGCCGCCCTCTGCCAGGGCGCCATCAAGCGCGCGGCGCCGATCGGCGCCATCGGGAAAGCGCGCGCGCAAGGCATCGCGCGCGGCAAAGAGCGCATCGGCCAGCGCGCCCAGCCCCTGGGGCAGCGCGCGTTCCAGCCGCAGCCGCACGTGCTTGGCCAGCCCCGCCGACGCACCCGCCGTGCCGACAGCCACCACCACCGGGCTGCGATCGATCAGCGACGGCGTGGTGAAATCGCACAGCGCCGGGCGATCCACCACATTGACCAGCAAGCCGGCACCCCGCGCGCGCAGGGCATCGGCCATGCAGGCATCGGCACTGTCATGGGCGATGAACGCCAGCCGCGCGCCGATATCGATGCCGTGGGCGAGGTCATCCACCACCTGGCCGCCAGCACGCTCCACCAGCCGCGCCTTGGCCTGCGCCGCATCGCCATGGCCCAGCACGATCACCGGCTGGCCGGCGATACGGTGGAACAGGGGCAGCGCGGGCAGGCTCATGGCAGCGGCTTAGCGGGTCACAGGCATGGCGTCAGGCCAGCCATTCGGGCACGCGTTCGGCCGCCAGGATCGTGGCTGGCTCGATCCGGTCGGCCACCACCGCCCACTTCGTGCCATCCACCATCACTTCGGGCACGAGGGGCCGCGAATTGTAGGTGTTGGCCATCGTCGCGCCATAGGCGCCAGCCGTGCGGAACACGGCCAGATCGCCGCGCTTAACCGCATCGATCGTGCGGCCCATGGCAAAGGTGTCGCTCGATTCGCAGATCGGGCCAACGATATTGGCCTCCATCGTTTCGCCATTGGGAGAAACCGCGGCAAAATCGTGCCAGGCATCATAGAGCGCCGGGCGCGCGAGATCGTTCATCGCGGCATCGACCACCACCCACGGGGCGCCGACGCCTTCCTTCACCCGCACCACCCGCGTCATCAGCACGCCGGTGTTGCCGGTGATCACGCGGCCGGGTTCGAACATCGCGGTAATGTCCCAGCCCTGCGTCACGCGGGCGACCATCGCGGCATAGTCTTCTGGCTGGGGAAAGACTTCCCCGGCCTTGTAGGGCACGCCCACGCCGCCGCCGAAATCGATGTGCGTGACGGCATGGCCGGCCGCACGGATCGCCTGCATCAGCTGGCCGATCTTGGTAAAGGCGGCTTCCAGCGGATCGAGCCGCGACAGCTGGCTGCCGATATGCAGCGCCAAGCCGCGCATGGCCAGGCCCGGCGTGGTCGCTAGCCTGGCATAGATCGCGGCAGCGCGATCATACGGCACGCCGAACTTGTTTTCCGCCTTGCCGGTGGAAATCTTGCCATGCGTGCCGGCATCGACGTCAGGGTTGACGCGCAGCGCGCAGGCCGCGGTCTTGCCCAGCCCCACGGCGATTTCCGCCAGTTCCAGGCCTTCTTCCTCGCTTTCCAGATTGAACTGGCCGATGCCAGCCTCCAGCGCGCGGGTCAGTTCGGCATGGGTCTTGCCCACGCCGGAGAAGACGATGCCCTCGGCCGCCATGCCGGCTGCCAGGGCGCGCTCCATCTCACCGCCCGAAACCACGTCGGCACCATAGCCTTCGGCGGCCAGTACCTTGAGCACGGCAAGGTTGGGATTGGACTTGACCGCAAAGGCCAGCTTGACGCGCGGCAGGACCGCCAGCGCATCGCGGAACACGCGGGCGTGGCGCGTCAGCGTGGCGCGCGAATAGACATAGAGCGGCGTGCCCACGGCATCGGCCAGCATGGGCAGGGCAATATCTTCGGCGTGCAGCACGCCGTTCACCTGGTGAAAGTGGTCCATCGAAACTCTCGAGAATGATCGTTGAAAACGCGTTATTCTTCGGGCGGCAGATCGAACGGGTCGTCTTCGCGCTCTTGCGAGCGGCTGCGCAATTCCACGTTGCGATCGGGCTTGGCCTGGATCGGCGCTTTCAACAGCGCGTCCGCCCCGCGGCTCTGCTCCCGGCCATAGGGCGCGGGCGGCAGGCCGTGCCCCGGCGCCGGTTTCAGCTCGCGTTTGTTGCCGCACCCGGCAAGGGCCAGGACAGCAAGACCAACGAGCACAATGCCAGCGGCTTTGGGGGCAGTGGGGCGGATCAAGCGATTACTCCTCCAGGCCAAGCGCTGCACGCGCCTGGGCCACACGCTTCCTTACCTCGGCCGGGGCAGTTCCGCCATGGCTGCAACGCGCCGCCACCGATGCTTCGACCGAAAGCGCGGCATAGACGCGTTCATCGATACGCGCATCAATGGCTTGGAGATCGGCAAGCGGCAACTGATCGAGGGCGATTCCCCGGCTTTCTGCCAGTTTCACAGCGCTCCCCGTGATGTGGTGTGCCTCGCGGAAGGGAATATTGGCCTGACGCACCAGCCAGTCGGCCAGGTCCGTCGCCGTGGCATAGCCCAGTTCGGCAGCGCCCCGCATGCGATCGGTGCGGAAGCGCGCCTCGGCCACCATGCCGGTCATCGCCGCGATCGACAGCGCCAGCAGGCTGGCCGCCTCGAACACCGGCGGCTTGTCGTCCTGCATGTCCTTGGAATAGGCGAGCGGCAGGCCTTTCATGGTGATCATCAGCGCCGTCAGGCAGCCGACGATCCGGCCCGAATGGCCGCGCACCAGTTCGGCCGCATCGGGATTCTTCTTCTGCGGCATGATCGAGCTGCCGGTCGACAGGCTGTCGGGCAGGGCAACGAAGCCAAACGGCTGGCTGGCCCAGATGATGAATTCCTCGGCCAGGCGCGAGAGGTGCAGCGAGCACTGCGCCGCGGCCATCAGGTAATCCAGGGCGAAATCGCGGTCGGATACCGAATCGAGGCTGTTGTCGGTCGGTCCGTCGAAACCCAGCGCTTGCGCCGTGCGGAAACGGTCGATGGGAAAGCCGGTGCCGGCCAGCGCCGCGGCGCCCAGCGGCGAGCGGTTCATGCGCGCGCGCGCATCGGCAAAGCGCGAGCGATCGCGGCCGATCATCTCGTAATAGGCCATGAGGTGGTGGCCCAGCGTCACCGGCTGCGCGGTCTGCAGATGGGTGAAGCCGGGCATGATCGAGCCGGCATGCTCGCCCGCGCGCGCCACCAGCGCGGTCTGCAGGGCGAGCAGGCCCGAATCGACCTGGTCGATCGCATCGCGCACCCACAGGCGGAAATCGGTGGCCACCTGATCGTTGCGGCTGCGCGCGGTGTGCAGGCGCCCCGCCGCCGGGCCGATCAGTTCGGCCAGCCGGCTTTCGGTGGTCATGTGGATGTCTTCAAGGTCCCAGTCTTCGGGCACGCCATTGGCTTCGTATTCGCCCGCCACCTGATCCAGCCCCTGGGCGATCAGCGCGGCATCCTGCGCTTCCACGATGCCTTGGGTGGCCAACATGTCCACATGGGCCTTTGACGCGGCGATATCCTGGCGCCACAGCGCCTTGTCGAACGGGATCGAGGCGTTAATCTCGCGCATGATGGCCGAAGGGCCGGCGGCGAAACGCCCGCCCCACATCTGGTTGGAGCCCGAATTGCCACTCATGTCCGCTCGTCCGCCCTATCTGTCGTTGATTCTGGGTGCGCTGGCCGCAGCCACGCTTGGCGGCTGCGATAGGCAAGCAAACCCGCCGGCGCAACCGTCCAGCGCCGCTACTGCGGATGCTGGGGGTGGCGACGCTGCACCCGCCGCCGGCAAGGTCGATCTCAGCCACAAGGGTTCGGCCATGCCCGCCTTTGCCTTGGCCACGCCCGAAGGCGGCAAGATCAACGCCAAAGACCTGGCCGGCAAGCCCGTGCTGATCAATCTGTGGGCCACCTGGTGCGGCCCCTGCGTGGTGGAAATGCCCACGCTCGACAAGCTGGCCGCCGGCGGTCTGCGCGTGCTGACCGTCTCGCAGGATACCACCGGGCAGGTCGACAAGGTCAAGGGCTTCAAGGCCGAGCATGGCCTGGCCCATGTGCAGATGCTGCTCGACCCCGACAACGACCTGTCGTTCCACTATGGCACCGGCGTCTTGCCCACGACCGTGGTCTATGACGCGAAAGGCAAGGAAGTGGGCCGCGTGGTGGGCGCGTTCGACTGGACTGGGGCCGATGCCGCCGCCCTGATCAAGGCCGCAACCCAGGGCGGCGCCTGAGCCACCAGCGCCACAGCCCGGTGAGGTAGAGCGCGGCCGGCACCAGCCCGGCCGCGACCACCAGCATGCGCAACGGCAGCCCGGCGGCAGAGCCGTCGTGTAACGGATGCAGCCACTTGAGCAGCACGTCCATCGGCCCGCCCTGCGCCACATTGGCCACGCCAAGCACGGCTCCGCCATGCCGGTCGATCACGGCCCAGCTATGCGGAAAACGAGGGGACGGATCAGCCACCTGGGCCAGGCGGACGCGATAGGTGCCCTGCCCCTGCCCTGGCAGTTCGACCCAGACTGCGCGCGCGCCGGGCAAGGCCGCCTGAGCCAGGGCCACCGCACGGGACACGGCGATATCGGGCGTGCCGGGGGCGCCATCTGCGATCTGGCCCGGCACGCCTTGCGCGCTGCCCAGCACGGGCCGCAGCAGGTGGCCGGTTTCCTGCGGCAGGGCAAGCATGACGCCGGTAAGCGTGAGCAGCAGGAGCAGCGGCGCACCGGCCAGGCCGGCCAGCTTGTGCCAGTCATAGAGCCGGCGCACCGGCGCGGCGCGCGGCTTGAACCGCAGCGCCTTGGCCCAGCCGCCGCGCGGCCACCACGCCCAGATCCCGCTGAGCAACAGCAAGGCGAGGGCGAGGCCGGCCCAGCCAAAGATCGTACCCCCGACCGGCCCCAGTTGCAGGCAATAGTGTAGGTCATAGATCCAGGTCATGCCACCATCGCCCCAGAATTCGACGCGCAGCACGCGGCGGCCATCAGGCGATAGCCAGGCCAGAAGCGGCGCATGGCCAGCACCGGCCCGCTCTGCCGGATGGTAGTAGCGCGCCGGAATGGCGCCATCGCTGCCGGTCAGTTCCAGCCGCCATGGCCCGGTGCGGGCGGGGAACGCGGCATGGAGGGTTGCGGCGGCACGATCCCAATCAACCGGGCCGGCGCGCGCTGTCTCCTGCACGGCCGGGTGCAGCGCGCGGTCGATCTCGACATAAAAGACCAGCAGCGCGCCGGTGATCCCGGCCATGACCATCAGCGCGCCGAGCGACAGTCCCAGCCACAGGTGAAGCCGCCGCACCCAGGCGCGCGGCGAAAGGGTGCGGCGGGCCACGATCAGAACCGCACGCGCGCGCTACCGGTCAGCCCTAGCCCTTCGGCCGGGCTGTGCGCGGTGGGAGAGCGGCTTTGCGCCGCCGTGACCGTGGCATCGTACCAGACATATTCATAGCGCCGGTTGAGCAGGTTCTTGCCCGTCAACGCCAGTTCCAGCTTGTCGATCGGGCGGAAGGCCACTTCGGCATTGAACACGGCATATTGGCCGAACTTGCCCACCGCCGGATCGTTGGCCGCGGTCAGCCAATAGCTGGACTGGCCATTGCCCCAGAGCGACAGGCGCCAGCGCGCGGCCGGGGTGAGATCCACCCCGCCCGACCACAGCCAGTGCGGCACATGGTCGATCTCGTGCCCCAGGTAGCCAGGCGTGGCCGGATCGGCGACGCGGATGCGCGAGGTTTGCCACGACAGCGCGCCCCAGGCCGACACGCCGTTGACCGGCTTGAGATTGACCTGCACGTCCACTCCGCGCCGGCGGGTGGCGCCGACGTTTTCGCTATCGCCCAGCGGATCGTTGAGCTTGCGCTTGATCTCGCCGCTGGCATCCTGAAGCCACAGCGCGACGCGGGTTTCTATCCCGGCCATGGGGCGCAGCTTGATCCCCGCCTCCCAGCCGGCGTTGACCGAGGGCGCCAGGTTGGTGGTGCGCGGCGGGATCAGGTATGCGCCCGATCCCGTGCCGATCTGGAAGCTCTTGCCATAGTTGCCATAGAGCGTGACCTGATCGACCGGCGTGATCGCCACCTGCAGCTTGGGCTGGCTGATCGTGCCATAGGCGTTGATCGGCGCGTTGGTGCCGGCCAGCCGGTTGTGAAACGTGCCGCCCACCCAATCGAGCCGCCAGGCCGGGCTGATCGTCAGCCAGCGGGTCGGCTCCAGGGTGAGCAACCCATAGACCCCGCCGATATTGAGCGTGAACGCCTGGTCGCGCGTTTGCGCCGACACCACCCGCGCCACCGTATTGTAGCGGCGCGAGACGTTGTCCTGCCACTGCATGTCGCCACCCAGTTCGGCCATGACCGGCGTGCCGGCCACGTGCGTGTGCCAGTGCAGCGCGCCGCTGATCCCGTAGTGGTCCTCGTCCGTCATCCGCCGCTGCTGCGACGTGGCCGCCGAGAATTTGACGTAGCGATCATCGCGCAGCCGGTTGGCATAGGCCTTGGCCGTAAGATCGAGGCTGTCGCTGAACGTGGCGTCGAGATGGAGGCTGCCCTGGGCCACGGTGCGGGTATCGCCATCGGTCTGGTTGTAGGCATTGGTCATGCGCGGATGGGCCGCGGCGTTTTCCAGGGTGAGATAGCCCGGTTCATCGGCCGTGCCGCGATACCAGCGGGCGATCGCGCCCACGCGCAGGGTGTCATTGGGGCGGAAGAACCACTTGCCCGCCAGGCTGCCCCGCGTCAGGGCGCCATGATCGCGCCACCCGCCGGCCTGCCGCCAGGCCGCCAGATAGTTCTGGCTGAAGCCACCGCGCTCGATCCCGGCTACGGCCTGCGCCTCATAGGTATCGAAGCTGCCGCCTGAAACCTTGCCTTCCAGGTAGTTGCCGCCGATCCGCGTCTGGATATTGGCGCTGCCGGCTATGGCGTGCAGGCCATAGCGCGGATCGGACGTGCCGCGCACCACCTCGATCCCGGCGATATCGAGCGGAAAGACGCTGTCGATATAGGGCATGTTGCCATCGTTGCTGTTGGCCGGCACGCCATCGATCAACAGCTTGACCGCGTTGATTTCCCCCTCGCCGTTGAAGCCGCGAAAGCTGAACTTGCCGCTGGTGGTGCCCTGGTTGAAGTTGGTCAGCATCACGCCCGGCAGGCGGCCGACCAGTTCCCAGGCATAGTTGACGTTGGCATTCTGCGCGACATCGCCGCCCATGCGATCGATCGAAGTAAGCACGTTGCGCGAAGAGGCGGCCATCGATCGCGCCGACACCACGATCTGTTCCCCGATGGAAAAGCCGGTATCGACGGTATCACTGCCGGCAACCGGGCCTGGCGCTGCGTTTGGCGCTGGCGCTGCGGCCTGCGCGGGCATGGCGAAGACAAGCGCGCACGGCAGCGCGCCCCACGAAATCTGCATGAAACTATCCCCTGTCCGGCGCCAGTGGCCGGCCTGAACCTGATGATGCCGCCCGGCAGCGGGCAGCGTGCGTGAATCAGGCGATCAGGGGTGGGCCGCGCAGTGGCGGCCAGGCATGCGCGCGCCGGCGCGGCGCAGGCACGGGGGTGGCGGCAAAGCCCAGGGCAAGAATGAAGGCCAGCGCCGCGGCCAGCAGCACGGGATCGGCCCCGCCCAGCACGGCATGGCCAAGCGCGCCATAGGGACAGGTGCCCTGCGCCTTGGCATGGCTGGCACCGCCCTTTTCCGCGCCATCCTTCACCGGCACCACCACCTGGCGCACCAGGTCATGGCGTCCGTCGATCCCTTCGGAACAGAGCTGGATGGTAAAGCTGCGCGTCTGGCTGCCGGGCATGTAGCCAGCCGGAACCAGCGCCTTCATCGCCAACGACAGCGCGACCAGCCACAGGGCCAGCGCGGAATGCCGAAACAGAAAGGCGCGAAGAGCAATCATGCGACACGCGGCATAAGCGGGCGCATGGGCATTGTCATCAGGACAAAATGTCGCGCCGCAATGGCAGGCGGCATTGCGGCCGCCTGCCTGCACCGTCAGATCGCGTGTTCGTCGTCTGCCGTCAGGTTGGCCAGGTCGCCCTCGATCGGCTGCTTGCCGGGCTTGGCGCGGCGATAGGCGTCAAAGCTCTTGCGGTCGGCATCGAAGGCCATGTCCCAGGGGATGTTGTCGCCGCGGAAGATCGCCGGGGCATTGGCCGCCCACAGCAGCGAACCGAACTTGAAGTCCCACGCGCGCGGCACCCAGGCATCGTCGAGATAATCGGTGTCGGCGTGGTATTCGGCCTCGCCGGCGTGGCCAGGCATTTCGCAATAGTAATAGATCGCCGAGGAGATGCGGTGGCGCGAGATGCCGCCGCCGGTGTTCATCGTGGTGTTCTTCCAGCCGCGGTTGTCCATGATGTTGGCGCCGAGCATGACCTCGTCGATATCATCGCAGCCAAAGGCGATGTGCATGAACTTGAAATGGTCCGGCGCGATCGGCAGGTCGCAGTTCACCCAGAAGATCGAGTGATGCTCGAACGTGCCGCCGGCGCGGGCGAAGATGCCGGTGCCCTTGGAGTGATCGACATAGCGGAAGCCGAGGTGGCGTTCGTAGAATTCGAAGCTGCCGACATAGTCGGGCGAGAAAAAGACGACGTGGTTGATCGTCTTGGGAATGGCGCGCTTGCGCCAGATGCGGTGCTGGTTGAAGCGCGGCCAGCTCGACGGCGTATTGACCGGGCTCGCTTCCGACACGACGGCGCGCTTGGCCCAGACACGCAGCGCGATCGGCTGGCCATCGGGGCAGACGCAATGCACGGTGCCATCGGCATCGCGGGTCACGGCAACCTCGGTCGCGAGGCTGGCAGCGATGCGTTCAAGGTTTTCAGCCGTATCGACACCCCAGACGGTTTCCTTGATGCCGTCACCAGCAAACGGATCGGGCACAGGCAGGCGCGGATCGCCATGGCGCACCACGATCACGCGGCTGCCCGATTGCAGGCGGAAAACGCTTTCATGCTCGCCCGTGCTTTCGAGCGGCAGGCCGAAATCTGCCCAGAAGCGGGTGTGTTCGGCAAGATCGGCCACGCCGAAGATGACGCTTTCAACGCCAAGGATGGCGGATGTGGACGAAAGGGGGCTGGATGCGATCGGCATGGGGTCTCCGCAGAATCTGTCACTGGCCTTCATGCCGTGGATAGCTGCGGCACGGAAACCGATGTTTCGGCAACCAAGCTATTCACCGCACGGATGGATCAGTTGCGGCGGAACAGCAGGGTGAGCAGGAACAGCACCGTCCTGAGATCGAGCAGGCGCAGCGCGGCACGGGCTTCGGCCGGGGTGAGCCGGGCAACCATCGGCATCGCGCCGAAGATCTTGCCGCGGATCACCAGGGTGTTGCCATCCGCCTCGATCTTGCGGATGGCCATGAGTTCCTTGTCATTGGCGTCAAGAATCCGGGCGACGCGCGCCTTGGCCGCGCCCTTGTTCGGCAAGTTGGTCATTGCACGGCCCTTCCGCAAATCCGGTCGTAGTCCATTCCCAGGTCATCCATCATCTGGATCGCCGTGGCGCGCCCGGCCCCGAACACGCCGCCGCCGGGGTGCATGAACGGGCCGACGAGGTAGAGGCCCTCCACCTCCGGCACGCGCAGCGCGCCCAAGTCAGGCGTGGGGCGGTGGCCGGCGGATTGGTAGAAGAACGGCGCGCAGCCGTGGATATCCCCGCGCACGAAGCTCGCGGGGCTGTCACGCTCGTGGTCGAGCGGCGAGCGCACGAGGCGGCCGGTGATGTTGTCATCGCTCAGGTTGGCGTAGAACTTGCGGTATTGCGCCAGTGCGCGGTCGGCCACCTCGTCCTTGCAGGTGTCCCACGATTGCGGGCCGCCGGGGTGCAGGTCATACGGCGCGAAGTTGACGCCATAGAACACCCCGGCCCCGGCCGGCGCGCGGCTGGGATCGAAGATAGTGTTGTCACCGCCCGCGATCAGGCGCGCGCTCACCTCGCCACGGCGCAGCTTGTCGTATTCCAGCTGCATGTCGCGCACGGTGTAGAAGTCCATCAGCTCGGTCATCATCGCGTTGCAATCATTGCCAACGCGCAGTTGCAGGCGTTCCTTCAGCGTCAGGTGCGTGAGGTTGATCGAGAAGGTGGACTGGGTAACGCGTTCGGCGCGCTGCAAGACCGGCTCGGGCGCTTCTGCCACGAACGTGCGCAGGACATGCGGGTGGATCGCGCCGATCACGCCATCGCGGGCCATCACGCATTCGCCGTTGCGCAGTTCGAGCCCGGTGGCCCTGCCGGCCGAGACGATCACGCGACGCACCTCGGCGTTGC
The DNA here is from genome assembly GCF_003058045.1 of Novosphingobium sp. GV079. Lineage (NCBI taxonomy): Bacteria > Pseudomonadati > Pseudomonadota > Alphaproteobacteria > Sphingomonadales > Sphingomonadaceae > Novosphingobium > Novosphingobium sp. GV079. The sequence continues at coordinate 20,060 of NZ_QBUE01000024.1, forward strand.
AGCGCACTTCGCCGCCAAAATGCTCGATGGCGCGCACCAGGGCGTGGCTGAGCTGGCCCGAGCCGCCTTTCGGCATCGAACAGCCGAAGCTGTGGACGATGCCGGGCATGACGAAAGCGCCCATGCCGGTGCCGAGCTCATCGGGCATCTGCAGGTTTTCGGTGACCATGCGCACGATGTGCAGCTTGAGCAATTCGCTATCAAAGTAATGATCGACGATATCGAGCGCGCTGCGCTGCATGAGATCGAGCAGGAAGCGGCCTTCGTCCGACTGATCCATCATCGCCACGAACGCGCCGAGCGGAAACGGCGGGGCATACATCCCGCTCATCAGCATGGGCAGTGCCGTGCTGCTCATGCCGACAAAGCGGCGATAGGCTTCGGCGTCCTTTTCACCGGCGACGCGGGCGAGTTCCTCGCAGGTGCGATCGAGATCCTTGTAGGACCGGATCACGGTGCCGTCTTCCCAGATCGAGACGTGGACGAGATCGGGATAGATATATTCGAGCCCGAACTTCGCGAGCAGACCCAGCTCGTCTTCGCGCAGCATGGGGTTGCCCTGGATCATGATGTGCACGTTGGAATGTTCGTCGTGCCAGAAGCCGGGGTGCAGCAATTCCCGCGTGGACACGCCGCCGCCGTAGTGCGGCTTGCGTTCGAGCACGAGGACCTTCTTGCCGGCCTTGGCCATGTAGGCCGCGGCGACGAGGCCGTTGTGCCCCGCCCCCATCACGACGATGTCATGCTGGCTCATGCCGGCTCCTCCCCCAGAAAGGCGCGGAACCCGGCAAGCCCGGGGACATGCGATGCGCTGCCGCCATCGCAGACCAGCACCTGGCCGGTAATGTTGCGCGCAGCCTCGCTGGCGAGGAAGGCCACGGACTCGGCAATATCCTCTGGCTCGCCAAGGCGATCGCGCAGGGTTTCGTCCTCTACCAGTTGGCGCAGGGCCGGGGGAAACGCCTCGCGCAGCGCCGGCGTCATTGTCATGCCAGGCGCCACCGCGTTGCAGCGCACGCCGGCGCGGCCATGGCTGGCAGCAATGGCGCGGGTCAGCTGGATCACGGCCGCCTTGCTGCTGGAATAGGCCGCCTGGATGAGATGGCCCTGCAGCGCCAGGTTGCTGACGGTGTTGACGATGCAGCCGCGGCTTTCGCGCAGCGCGGGCAGCGCGGCGCGGCAGGCCATCATGGTGCCGCGCACGTTGACCGCATAAGTGCGGTCCCACAAGTCTGTGTCCATGCGTTCCACGTCGCCATCGTTGCGCGCAACCTCGGGCCCCAGCAGCGCGGCATTGTTGTGCAGCACATCGAGCCGGCCAAAGTGGGCGACAACCTGCCCGACCATCGCCTGGATCGATGCTTCGTCGGCCAGGTCGAGCGGCACCGCAATGGCACCGGGCAATTGCGCGGCGAGCGCGGTGGCGCGCGCAACGGCAATGTCGGCCAGCGCCACGCGGGCGCCGCGCGCGATCAGCAGGCGGGCAGTCGCCTCGCCGATTCCGCCAGCCCCGCCGGTGATGATGGCAACCTTGCCGTCCATCGCAATCGCATCTGCGGTCATGCGCATTCTCTCCCTGTTCGGTTGTGTCAGGCCGTTTTATGGTGATGGTGACAAAGCGGAAGACGGCACTTTTTTGTGCCCCATGACAGGCGGGGGAGGCCGAGTTGGACAGCGCGCCATTGCACCAGGCCATCGCGCGGCTGGCCGCCGAGATGACCGCGCATGGCAAGCATCGCGATGACCCCGCGCGCGAAGTGATGGGCTTGCTGGGCGACCGCTGGTCCACGCTGATCCTGCTGGTCTTGGAAACGGGCGAATGGCGCCATGCCGACCTGCGCCGAACGCTGGGCCAGCTGTCAGCCGAGCAGGCGATATCGCAGCGCGTGCTGACCCTGAAGCTGCGCACGCTGGAGCGTGACGGCTTTGTGGCGCGCACGATTACCGGCTCGGTCCCGCCGAAAGTGAGCTATCGCCTCACGCCGCTGGGCCGCGACCTCCACGGCCAGGCGCGCACCCTGATCGACTGGATCAACACCCGCGCGGACAATATCCGGTTGGCGCGCGAAAGGTTCGACGCCGCAGACAGTTAGCCTGCATCAGTGCTGGGGATGGTTCATCCGGTATTGCACTTCGATTTCATCAAGAGCGATCTTGGCAGCGCTGGGCAGTGGCACGACATTGTCCGCCACATCTGCCTTCGCACCCGCGGCCGCCTGGAGGCGTTCGACCACCCAGCGCAAGGCGCGGTCGTTGTTGTTGGCGATGTTCCACTGGATCGCTTCGCGGATCGGCGGGATGTCGAACGGAACTTCGCGCATGACCAGGGGCATCGCGCCGACGACGATTTCCGCCATGCGGCGGTGCATGGTGGCGATGCGCTTGGTGCCGAGGATAAGGCCGGGCAACGACAGGAACGAGGGCGCGATGACCTCTACCCGCCGCTGCTGCTTCTGGCGCCGCATGAACCAATCCTCGAACGCGGAAACCCGCGACTTGCCGAAACGGGGCGTGACGTGGCCCAAATCGAGATACAGGTCACGCGTCATCGGCTGCGCCATGGCCGGATTGGCGGCATCGCCCACCACGACGTAATCGTCTTCGAACAGGACCTGGCTGGGATGATCGGCCGAGATCGCGATATCGATGGTAAGCAACAGGTCGATGTGTCCGCGCTCGATCGCTTCGATCGGGCTATCGTTCATCGGCTGGATCTCGAAACGCAGATGCGGCGCATCCTTTTCGAGATCGGCCAGCACGCGGGTGAGCAGCACTTCGGTGGAATAGTCCGAGGCCATCATGCGGATGGTGCGGTCGGCAGTGGCAGGATCGAACGGCGGCGCGACCGCCACGGTGGTGCGGATCTGTTCGAGCACGGCGCGCACCGGCTCGATCAGTTCTTCCGCCCGCGCAGTGAGGATCATCGCCCTGCCCTTCACCACCAGCAGTTCGTCCTCGAAGTACTCGCGCAGGCGGCCCAGCGCGCTGGAGGTGGCGGATTGCGACAGGCACAGCCGATCGGCCGCCAGGCTGACGCTGCGTTCGGTCAACAGCACGTCGAGCGCCACGAGCAGGTTGAGATCGAGCCTTCCGTAGCGCATCGCCATCTCCCTCGCCCCTCAGATCATTGCGAGGGCGTTGGAGACGAGTGTAGCAGCATCGCCATCGTGTGCAAAACCGGCGCGGTCCGCCGCTGCCGTGGTCAGCGGGGGCTGCGCGGCAAAGGCTGCTTCGAGCGATGGATCGGGCTGGTAACTGACCAGATCGGCCGCCACCCCGCACTGACGGGCGATTTCCCCGGCCAGATCGCCCATGGCAACGCGCAATGCCGGAAGCGTCACCGCGCGGGTGTTCGGCATCAGCCCACTGTCGAGGTTGAGGGCATGGACCAGGTTGTCGACGCAGCGCGTCACCGATTGCGCCCAGATCGTTCCCTCGGCCGAGACCGGGCAGACAAAGCGCTCGCCGGCCTTTAGCGCATGGAACAGGTTGGAAATGAAGGCCGATTTCAATCCTGACGGTCCCTTGGGACGGGCCAGAATGCCCGACAGGCGAACGGTGACGCCATCGATCAGGCCGCGGTTGGAAAACATCGCGACGGCATGCTCCATCATCGCCTTGTGCCCGCCGTAGATCATCTTGGGGCTGAGCGGGGTACCATCGTCCACCTGTGCCGGGAACGGATCGCCGAACACCGCGATCGAACTGGCATAGACCACGCGCAGGCCGGGATTGAGCGCGGCCGCCTCGAGCAGCAGGTCATACATCGCATCGACGTTGATGCGCCGCGACAGCGCAGGATCGGCTTCTGCCGCGCCGCCGGGCACCGTGGCGAGGTGGACCAGCGCATCGCACCCCTGCGCCAGTGCCGCCCCCCGCACGGCAGCATCGCCCATGTCCCCCACGATCAGCCGCGCCGGCGCGGGCAGATCGGCGGGCATGGTATCGAGCCCGGTAACCTCGTGGCCGGCGCCGACCAGCCTGCCGACCAATGCCCGACCGACAAAACCGCCAGCGCCCGTCACCACGATATGCATTGCGAAACGCTCCTTAGAAATTGCCGGAAAGACGCAGGCCCCAGGTCCGCGGGGCGGAAAAGTGCCCGACGGCCATGCCGAGCGGCGAGGCCTGCGGCGCAAGGTCGCGGCGCTTGTTCTCGATGTTGCGAACAAAGCCGGTAAGCGCCAGGCTTCCGTTGGCGGCGCGCACCGTCAGCGACGCGTCGGTCGTCCAGTAGGCGGGAATGCGCTCGAAATCGAGATATTCGAAAGCGCCCCACTGGCTGTCGCGCCAGGCAGTGTTGACGTTGGCCACCAGTTCGACATCGGCGTTGAGCGGCACCACCTGTTCGGCGCCGAGGTTGACCGTCCACTTCGGGCTGAACAGCAGCGGATTGCCCGAGCAATTGAAGTCCTTGACCGGCGCACCGCCAGCGACGGCCCCGGTATAGGTGAACGGGCAACCGATGTTGTCACGCGGCGAGGCGGTATAGAGGTGGAGGTCGTTGTACTTGGTATCGAGGTACTGGACCTTGGCGCTGAGCGTGGTGCCACGGGTGGGCTTGACCACGAGATCGGCGTCGAAGCCCTTGATCGTGGAACGACCGGCGTTCTCGTTCGAGCTGATCAGGGTGCCGCTGGTGTCAACGGTGAAATAGGTGATCTGCTGGTCGCGGTACTTCCACAGGAAGCCCTCGAGATTGAGCTGGACGTGATTGTCAAAGAACCGGTTCTTTGATCCGATGGTGTAGGCGGTGATGAACTCGGGCAGATACGAGGTCTTGCTCTCGGTCATCTGCAGGCCGCCGGCGCGATAACCGGATTCCGCTGTGGCGTAGAGCAGGCTGGTGGGCGTGACATCGAATTCGGCCGAGGCCTTCCACGTTACGCGCGAATAGGTCCTGCTATCGACGACGGGGTTGTAGGTCTTGAGAATGGCGCCGACGCCATTGACCAGCGGAAATACCTGATAGCCGGGCTGGTTGGTGCTGTTGCCAGCGATCCAGCCGTTCGACTTGAGCCAGTTGATCGTGTCGCCGGTGTTCAGGAAATTGGGATAATAGGGCATGTTGCCCGGCGTGGCGCAGCCAGCGCCGAACGAGGCCGGCGGCGTGATCAACGCGGGGGGCGGCCCGCCGCAGAACGTGATAAAGTTGTTGATCAACCCATCGATCGACTTCTTGTCGTGGGTATAGCGCGCGCCGCCGATCAACCGGAACCGGTCGGACACGTGGGCGGTCAACTGGCCAAACGCGGCATAGCTGTCGGTCTTGTGGCGATAATCCACCATCGGCAGCACGAATTCCTGGTTATACTCGTCGTTGGCCTTGATCTTTTCATTGAAGTAGTAGGCGCCCAGCACATAGTCGAGCATCCCGGTCTTGCCGGAAAGGCGGGCTTCCAGGCTGGTCTGCTTCACCTTTTCGACGGTGTGGGCCACGTTGAAAGCCGGACCATAGAAGAAGGAATTGTCGCTGCTTTCGCGATAGGCCGGGATCACCGTCAGCTTGCCGATGCCAGTCTTCCAGTTGATTTCGGCATTGACGCCCCAATAGGTGCTGTCCTGCCGCTGATCCTGGTTCATTGCGCTGAGGAAGCCGAAAGCCGGCGCGCCGATGTTCTGCGCACGGAAAGCGTTGGCGGCAGGGGTGTTGAAACCCTCGCTCGAATCCAGGTTGGCGGGGAAGAAGCTATAGCCCGTGGGGCCAGGAATATACCCGCCGATATAGCTGCCGCCCGCGCCACGGCCGCCCAGGTGGGTGTAATCGGCGCCGATGCGCACCGACAGGTCGCTGCTCGGCTCGACCAGGAACTGCGCGCGCAGCGAGCCGCGCTTGGCATCGTCGGTGCCATCGCGGTTGTAGCCATCGTGGGTGGAATAGGCTCCGCTTACGCGCAACGCGGAATTGGCGCTGGTGGCCAGGTTGACGTGGGCATCGGCATCCACGGCATTGTAATTGCCAGCAGAGATGTTGAAGCCCATCGAATTGCGGCCGATTTCGGGATGGGCCGGAATGATGTTGACCGCGCCGCCGGTCGCGTTGCGACCATAGAGGATGCCCTGCGGCCCCTTGAGCACTTCCACGCGCTGCAAGTCATAGAACGCCGCGCCGAACACGCCGCCGCCGCGGCCGAGCACCACGCCATCATAGCTGGGGGTGACCGCCGGATCGTTGTAGCTGCTGGTGGTGATGTTGCCGACGCCGCGAATGAAGATCGAGGCGATATTGCCGCCGGGCTGCGGGATCGAAAGCGAGGGCACCGCCTTGGTGATGTCGGCCGACGAGGTGATGCCGCGCTGGGCCAGATCGTTGCCGGTGACGGCATCGATCGCGAGCCCAGCCTTTTGCAGCGATTCCTCGCGGCGCTGGGCGGTGACGATGATTTCGCCGATCCCGCCATTGTCCGCCGGAGCTGCGGCGGTCGCCGTGGCCGTGGCCGTTGCAGGCTGGTCCTGGGCGGGCGTTTCGGCCGCGAATGCCGGCGTGGCGACAATGGCCAGGGCGCTCGTGGCGAGCAGAAGGGTGCGCATGGTTTTTCCTCCCCGTAAATGTGGCGCTTGAATTGCTTGATCTTGCGGTTAGCCCTGCCCGCGGCAAATATCTCACCGATTGAATCGATAGATCCCTATCCACAGTTCGGATTTGTACCGTGTGCCCGCTTCGTTAGGTCATGCCCCCTATGAACCGGGAGACAATCAGCAGCATCGCAACGGCGCTTGTCGTTGGCGGCGGTATCGGCGGCATGGCAACGGCGATCAGCCTGGCCGAGCGGGGAGTGAAGGTCGACTTGATCGATCTCGACCCGGAATGGCGGGTCTATGGCGCCGGGATCACCATCACCGGCCCCACCCTGCGCGCGTACCGCCAGCTTGGCCTGCTCGAACAGATCAAGCAGCAGGGCGCCATCACCAGCAAGACGCGCCTGTTCCGCTATGACGGCCACCACATCCTCGACCTGGAAGAGCCGGTAATCGAGGAAGGCCTGCCCGCAACCGGCGGGATCATGCGGCCGATCCTGCACCACATCATGCAGCGCCGGGTTACCGAACTGCAGATCCCGGTCCAGCTGGGCCTGACCGTGTCCGCGCTGGAGAACCGCGACGATGGGATCGACGTGCGCTTTTCCAACGGAACGGAAGGCCGCTATGACCTGGTAGTGGGGGCAGACAGCGTCGCTTCGGGCGTGCGCAGCATCGCCTTTCCGCACATGGGCCCGGCACAGCCGACCGGCCAGGGATGCTGGCGCATCTCGATCGCCAAGCCGCCGGGGCTCAACGCCAGCGAGTTCTTTCTGGGCCATGCCAATCCGGCGGGGATCACCCCCTGCGCGCCCGACAAGATCTATTTGTGGATGCTTACCCCGCATGTGGAGCGCGAGCAGCACATGGACGAGGAAGAGCTGTTCGTCACGCTCAAGGACCTGCTGCGCGACTTCGGCGGCAATGCCGGGTGGATCCGCGACACGATGACGCGCGAGGACTGGATCAACTATCGCCCGCTCGCCGCCGTGCTGCAGCCGCGCGACTGGTTCAACGGGCGGATCGTGCTGGTGGGCGATGCCGTGCACGCGACCACGCCGCACTTGGCATCAGGCGCCGGGATGGCGGTGGAAAGCGGCATCGTGCTGGCCGAAGAGCTGGCGCGGACGCCGGACGTGGCCAGCGGGCTGCGCGCCTATCAGGAACGGCGCTTTGACCGTTGCCGCGACGTGATCGAGACCAGCGTAGCCGTGGGCCAGTTGCAACTGGAAAACGGTGACCCGCAAATCCACGCCAAGATGCTGGAAGGCGCGCTGCACCGGCTGAACGCGCCCTACTGATCCCGAAGCGTAGAAAGTCAGGTGGCGGCGCGGCGTGACACCACGAGCGCCGCCACGGCAACGCCCAGCCCGGCCAGGGCCGCGTGGCCAAGCACGGCAAAGGCCGGCATCAATCCACCCCAGTGCAGCGACAGGGCCGTCACCACCAGTGGGCTGAGCCATTGGCCCAGCGCAAAGGACGATTGCCACACGCCCGTGCCCCGCGCCCGCACCTCATAGGGCAGCAGGCTGATCGACCAGACCAGCAGCGTGGGCAGCAGCATGCCCCCACCGACCTGGTTGACGAAGCAACCCGCCAGGAACATCGGCACGCTCGTGCTATGCCCCATGATGGCAAAGCCTGCTGCGATCAGCGCAAATTCGGCACAGAGCAGGCGCAGCGGCCCCTGCCCCGCGATACGCGTGTAGACGAACGTGCCCAGCGGCACGCCCAGGCTGGCGAGCGAGGTGAACAGGCCGATGCGCGCGGCGCTGACAAGGCCAAGCTGGACCAGACCCGACGAAGCCTGGATCTGCACGGTGTAAAAGAACACCGAGCCATAGATGGTAATCGCCACGATGACCGCGAGGCGGCCCCAGGGGCTGGACGCCGCCGCCGGCGCGGAAGATGCCTTGGGCGTAGCGGCAGCGGGCTCGGTATCCCAGGTATAGCGCCAGACCATGGCGAACATGATCAGCGCCGCGCCATAGACCCAGAACGAGGTGCGCCAGCCGAAATCGCCGAGCACGCCGCCAAGATTGAAGAACAGCAAGGCAGAGACCGAGGCAAAGGCGGTTTGCCCGGCCAGCCAGCGATCGCGCGCCGGGCCGGTAAAGTAATCGCCGATCATGGTGGTCGAGAGCACGTAGATCAGCGCTTCGGCGATCCCGACCGCAACGCGCGAGGCGAGAATGGCCCAGAGGCTGGTCAAGACCAGCGGCGCCATGCCGACCACCGCATAGAGCACGAACGCCATCAGCAGCAGGCGACGCCGGCCAAAGCGATCGCCCAGCAGCCCTGCGACCGGGCACAACAAGGCGACGCACAGCGACGGCAGGGTCAGGACCATGGGCACGAGATAATCGTGGCCCGGAACATGGGCATATTCCGCCATGAGGCGCGGCAGGACCGGCGCGAGCAGAACCACCGCCATGGTCGTGAGGGTAATCGGCAACAGCAGGGATATTCCCGTCATCGTACCGGCTTGCTGTTGTCTCTCCACGTGCATGCTCTTTCCTGGCTTATGAGCCCGAGACCATTCCCGGCAGCGCAGAGCGCGTCCAATTGATAGCGCAGGGCGCAATCGATCGGTCTTGTCGATAGGCGCGACAGGACCGATGGCAATGCATCCAAAAAGCGAAATCCATGCGCGGAACAGGGGATGCTAGGATCGGACAACGGCAGGGCCACACCTGCGATGGAGAGGAAAACGACCATGACCCTTGCCGAAACGCTCTTTTCGGATCTGGCCCGCGGACAGCGGCGGTTGGCAGGGCGCGTGGCCGTGGTGACCGGCGCGGGCGCCGGCATCGGACGCGGGATCGCGCGGATGTTTGCGGCGCAAGGGGCAACCGTGCACGCGCTGGATATCGATGCGGCAGGCATTGGCGCGCTGGCCGAGGAAACCGGCGGGGCCGTACGGGCCTGGCCGATAGACCTGCTGGACGAGGCAGCGGTGCAGCAGGCGATCACGACGATAGGCAGCGAGACGGGGCGGATCGATGCGCTGGTACCGGCAGCAGCGATGGCCGTGTTCAACTGGATCGACACGATGACCTATGCGCAGTGGCAGCATACCTTGCGCGGCGAACTCGACATCGTGTTTCTCTGCACGCACGCGGCCTGGCCCTGGCTGAAGGCGAGCGGACGCGCGGCGATCGTCAATTTCGCCTCGGCCAATGCGCACGTGGCGCTCAACGGCTCCCCGGCGCTGGCGCACTGCGCGGGCAAGGGCGGCGTGATGGCGATGACGCGCCAGTTGGCGATGGAAGGCGCGCCCCATGGCATCCGCGCCAACACGATCTCGCCCGGCCTGATCCTGACCCAGCAAACCGCGCGGCACATGGCATCAGATCCCGGGTTCGAAGCGTTTGCGCTGGAAAAGATGATGATCAAGCGCATCGGCCAGCCCGAGGATATCGCCTGGACGGCGACGTTCCTGTGTTCGGAAGAGGCAGGCTATATCACCGGGGCGGATTTCCGCGTGGACGCCGGCTCGACCGCGTGGTGAAGCAGCGCGGCTGACCTTTCCCGGCAGATCGCGCGGTGTCAGCTGCCGTCGCTGATCAGGGTGCCGCCATCGGCGACGAGATTGTGGCCGGTGACGAACCCGGCAGCGGGGCTGGCAAGGAAGGCAACCGCGCCGGCGATCTCTGCCGGAGTGCCGGGGCGGCGCAGCGGCGTCATGGCCATGCGGCGGGCCATGAAATCGGCGTTGTCGAGCAAGGGCTGCGACAGTTCGGTGGCGACAAAGCCAGGCGATACGGCGTTGACGCGCACACCGCGCGGCCCCCATTCCACCGCCAGGTTGCGCGCCAGCTGCGCCACCCCCGCCTTGGCCAGGGCATAGGCATTGATCCGCCCATTGCCGCGCAAGCCGGCAAGGCTGGCGACCAGCACCGCTGCACCAGCGCCGCCTGGCGCCGCGGCAATATGCGGCAGCGCCAGGTTGCACAACACGACCTGGCTGCGCAGGTTGATCGCCATGACCTGGGCGTAATCATCCATGGCCAGATCGGCAAAGGTGCCGGGGCGGCCGGTGATCCCGGCATTGCACACCAGAATGTCGAGCCGCCCGCATCGGGCCATCGCGAAATCGACCAGCGCCGCCTGCGCGGCATCGTCGGTAACATCGCAAGCCATGCCGGGCATGCCAAGATCGGCAGCAACGCGGGCCGTGTCGGCCGCGCTTTCGCTGGAGATGACGACCTGCGCCCCTAGCGCGATCAGCGCCTGCGCGATCGCCAGGCCGATGCCCCGGGTAGAGCCGGTGACGATCGCGCACTTGCCCGACAGATCGAACATGGCCTCAGTCCGGCTTGTCTTCGGGCAGCGGCTGGCCGTTGTGGAGATAGGCCGGGGCCTCGATCAGGATGAAGGCAATGCGGCAGGGCTTGTCGGTGGTGTTGCGCCACAGGTGATTGGTGCCGCGCTGAACGATGATGCCGCCCTGGCCGATCGTGCGCTTAGCGCCGTCGTCCAGTTCCAGCTCGATCTCACCCTCCAGCACGATGCCATAGTCGATCGAGTTGGTGCGGTGCATCGGGCTTTCCTTGCCCGGCAGCATGTCGACGATGCGGATGACCGAGCCGCCGTTGAGCGTGAGGCCCGCCGGACGATGGCGACCATCGGTTTCGTCATTGTTGTCGGCCGGCACCGTCGCCGTGGTCCACACCAGCAGGAACGCCCCATCGCCCGAAGGGATCAGCTTGGTAGGCGACACGTCCTCTGACTTGAACACCGCCCGGCCATTGGCATCATGGCCGGTAACAACGCGCTGTACAGGGGGAAGACCGGAATCGGAGATTGGCGAGTTCATGGGCATGTTCCGTAGTTGATCAGATGAAACGGACGGGTTCAACCAGCAGGTGGCGCGTTGCCGCAGGGGCCAGCACCGGCTCCGCCAGATCGGCAAGAACGCCGGCAATCACGGTGGGATCGGCCCCGGCGGCAAGGCCGATTTCATCGAACTGGGTGAACGGAAAATCGCCTTCGACGACCCGGGCCAGATTGGTGACCACGCCGTGGACGTCGTCCCGCGCGGCGATCGCCGCCAGGGCCAAGGCCCACCGCTCGATATCCACGCCGCGCGCCGCACGAAATACCAGAAGCTTGGGCAGCGCATCATCAGCGCCGGGCGCCACGACGCGTTCGGCAGCGAAAAGCGCGATCGAGCCATCCCGTTCGCGGAAGTTGTCTTCATCGGGCCCAACGCGCAGACGATAGGCTTCGCTTGCCTTGGACGCGGCCATGGCGGCGGGTTCGGCAAAGCGGATCACGGTGACCGCATCGTGATCATCGAGCAGCGGCAGGCCCGCAAGGTCTTGCGCATAGTGGTGGACATAGCCGGTGAAACCGCCCGACACCGCGGGCTCACCCACCACCATCGGGCCGTGCACGGTTTCGAGATGACGGCGCAACCCCGCGCGGCCAAGCCCCAGCCGCGTGCGCGGCAGGATGACCAGCTTGACCGGGCCGGCGGGAGCGGCGTCAGCCACGGACCACGGTCTGGTTCAGCACGCCGAACGGCGCGCGGCCGGCCGCATCGACTGCTTCCATGCGCACGCTGTCGCCAAAGCGCATGAATGCCGTCTTGGCTTCGCCAAGATCGAGCATTTCGATGCCGCGCCGCTCGGCAATGCAGGAAGAACCGATCTCGCGGAAGTTGGGGTTGGACACGGTGCCCGAGCCGATGATCGTGCCCGCCACCAGATCGCGCGTGCGCGCCGCATGGGCGACGAGTTCGTGGAAGCCGTGGCCCATCGGCTCGCCATTGGCCGCGCCAAACCGTTGGCCGTTCCAGTCCACGCGAAGATCGAGACAGACGCGCCCGTCGCGCCAGGCATCGCCCAGTTCATCGGGCGTGACGGCATAAGGCGCCATGCCGCACGGGGGCTTGGCCTGGACCCAGCCGAACCCGGTCTTCATTTCTGGCCCGGCGAGCGTGCGCAGCGACCAATCGTTGACCTGCACGACAAGCCGGATGTGGTTCATCGCCTCGGCGGCAGATGTGCCCATGGGCACGGCATCGACGACTACGCCGAATTCGCCCTCGAAATCGATGCCGAGCGCCTCGTCGGGGAACTTCACCTCGCTGAGCGGGGCGTAGAAGCGATCCGACGTGCCCTGGTACATCAGCGGCGCGCCGGTCTTGATCGGCGTAATGCCGAGCACGGCATCCATCAGATCGCCATGGGACTGGAACGCCGAGCCGTCGAGCCATTGCCAGGCGCGCGGCAGGGGCGCGAGCACCTGCGCCGGATCGAGCGGCTCAGAAAAAGTGGTGATCGCCGCGAGTTGCGGCGCAACGTCGGTCCACCGTTCCAGCGCGGCCTGCAAGGTGCCCACCGGCGCGGGCGCGTGGGACCGGCCATCTGGCGATACGACCACGAGCCGTCCATCCGGCGTTCCATCCTGCAAGGTGGCAAGGCGCATCGATCGTGTCTCTCCAAGTTCTCGTTTCGCAACGACTATGCGGGAGGCGGGCCACGCACAACGGCATCTCATCGATAGCTTCGCATCGAAACTATGCGATGGTTCGGCCCCAAGGCGGCTGGCAGGGCACTGCAAAGACAAGCCGACATGGAGAGTTTGGTGGCGATTTACCTCAAGCGCGGTGCGACGGCGGAAGCCAAGGCGGACGCGGACCGCAAGGTGCGCGATACGGTGGAAGCGGCGCTCGCCGCGATCGAAGCCCGTGGCGACGCGGCCGTGCGCGAGATGAGCATTCGCTTCGACGGATGGGACCGCGACGATTACCGCCTGAGCCAGGCCGAAATCGACGCCGCGGTGGACAGCCTGACCGCGCAGGAGCGCAAGGATATCGAGTTTGCGCAGACCCAGGTGCGCAACTTTGCCCAGGTACAGCGCGAGTCCATGAAGGACGTGGAAGTGGAAACCATGCCCGGCGTGGTGCTGGGCCACAGGAACGTGCCGATCAACGCCGCCGGCTGCTATGTTCCGGGCGGCAAGTATCCGCTGCTCGCCTCGGCGCACATGTCGGTGATCACCGCCAAGGTGGCCGGCGTGAAGCGCGTTGTCACCTGCGCCCCGCCTTTCCAGGGCAAGGCAGCGCGGCATATCGTGGCAGCACAGGCACTGGCCGGGGCCGACGCGATCTATGCGCTGGGCGGCATCCAGGCGATCGGCGCCATGGCCATCGGCACGCAGAGCATCGACCCGGTCGATATCCTGGTGGGCCCCGGCAATGCATTTGTCGCCGAAGCCAAGCGCCAGCTGTTCGGCCGCGTCGGCATCGATCTCTTCGCCGGGCCGACCGAGACGCTGATCATCGCCGACGAGGTGGGCTGCGATGCCGAACTGGCCGCCACCGATATCCTTGGCCAGGTCGAACACGGGCCCGACAGCCCCGGCGTCCTGCTGACCAATTCAGAGAAGCTGGCGCGCGAGACGATGGCAGAGATCGAGCGGCTGCTGCAGATCCTGCCCACCGCCGACCACGCACGCAAGGCGTGGGAAACCTATGGCGAAGTGATCGTGGCGGAAAGTTACGAGGAGATGGTGCGCATCGCCGACGACATCGCCAGCGAGCATGTGCAGGTGATGACCGCCGATCCCGATTACTTCCTGAACAACATGACCAACTATGGCGCGCTGTTCCTGGGCCCGCGCACCAACGTCTCGTTCGGTGACAAGGTGATCGGCACCAACCACACCCTGCCGACGCGCAAGGCCGCGCGCTATACCGGCGGCCTGTGGGTGGGCAAGTTCCTCAAGACCTGCACCTACCAAAAGGTGCTGACCGACGAGGCATCGGCACTGGTAGGCGAATATTGCAGCCGGCTGTGCGCACTGGAAGGCTTTGCCGGGCATGGCGAGCAGGCCAACGTGCGGGTGCGCCGTTATGGCGGGCGCAACGTGCCCTATGCCGGGCAAGCCGCCCCCAGCGAGCTGACGCGGGCATGACGGAGCGGCCGGTGTTGCCGACCACGCCATCGTTCCGGCTGGACGGGCGGCGCGCGCTGGTTACCGGCGCGGGCCGCGGGATCGGCCTGGCAATGGCCGCAGCGCTTGCCGATGCAGGCGCGACGGTCACGCTGGCGGCACGCAGCGCCGACGAGATCGCGGCAGCCGCAGCGGCCATCCGCGATGCCGGTGGGGCTGCCGAGGCCGTGGTCCTCGACGTGGCCGACCATGCGGCGGTTGCAGCATTCTTTGCCGACCGCCCGGCCTTTCACGTGCTGGTCAACAACGCCGGAACCAATCGCCCCATGCCGATGTGGCAAGTGGGCGAAGCCGATTACGATGCGGTGATGGATCTCAACGTGAAGGCGGCGTTCTTCGTGGCGCAGGCCTGCGTACAGGCGATGATCGCCCAGGGCGTGCGCGGCAGCCTGATCCACATCGGCAGCCAGATGGGCCATGTCGGTGGACCCAACCGCAGCCTCTACTGCGCGAGCAAGTGGGCGCTGGAAGGCATGAACAAGGCCTTTGCGCTGGACCTTGCCCCCCACGGCATCCGCAGCAACACCATCGCCCCCACGTTCATCGAAACCCCGATGACGCGCCCGTTCTTTGCCGACGAAAGCTTCAAGGCGAGCGTGCTGGGCAAGATCAAGCTGGGGCGGCTGGGCACGGTGGAAGACCTGATGGGCGCGGTGCTGTTCCTGGCGGGTGACGCCAGCGCGCTGATGACCGGGACCAGCCTGGTGGTCGACGGCGGCTGGACCGCAGACTGATTTTTCACAAGGAATTTGCACATGTTCGAGCCGTTTCCCGGAAACTACATCTGGAACCTGGGGATCAACCTGGCGCTGATCGCCGGCGGCAACCATGGCGAACTGGACGAGGTATGCCGCCCGGTGCGCGAGGCCGCCAAGGCCGGCGCCGATGCCGGATCGGCACAACTGTTCGACAGCTGGATCGCGGTGGCAGACCAGGTGACGCGCAATGCGCAAGCCGACGAAGCGGAAGGCTTCCTGCTGTCCGCCGGAACCAAGTATCTGCGGGCATCGGGCTATTACCTGGGGGCAGAGCGACTGCAGAGCCGTGACTATGCCCCGCGCTGGGCGGCCTACGACAAGGGCCTCGAACTCTATCTGAAGGGCGCCCGGCTGCGCGGGCAGCATGTCGAAAAGGTCGAGATTCCCTACGAGGGATCAAGCTATACCGCGCTGTTCTACCACGATGGCTCGGGCACGCCGCGGCCCACGCTGGTGTCGGTCAACGGGCTCGATTCGATGAAGGAACAGGTGGCCATGGCCGGCCACGCCGCAGTGAACCTGGAGCGCGGGATGAACACTCTGTTCGTCGACCAGCCCGGCACCGGCGAGGCGATCCGCAAACGGGGCCTGCCGGCGGTCTATGACGCGGAGCGCTGGGGCAGCCCGGCACTGGACTACCTGCTGACACGCAGCGACGTGATCCACGATCGCATCGGCATTTTCGGGCTGTCGTTCGGCGGCTATCACGCCCCGCGCATCGCCGCCAATGATCCGCGCTATGCCCTGTGCGCGGTCATGGGGGCAAACCACGTGTGGGGCCAGCGCCAGCGCGAGCGCGTGGCCAACGAGGGCGAGAACCCGGTGCCCCACTACTGGGACCACGTCATGTGGGTGTTCGGGATCGACGACCGGGATGCCTTCCTGAACTATGCCGACAGCATCACCCTTGACGGGCAGGTGGAAAAGATCCGGGTGCCATTCCTCGTCACCCATGGCGAAAACGACCGCCAGATTCCCGCCTTCAACGCCCAGCGCAGCTATGACCAGGCGGTCAACAGCCCGAAGCGCACGCTGCGGGTGTTCACCAAGGCTGACTTCGAGGTGGAGCACTGCGGCGCGGACAACGGCACGGGGATGCGCGACTACATCGCCGATTGGTGCGCACAGACGTTTGCGGAGATGGGGTGATGGCAGCCAGAGCAGCAGCGCGCTGATGGCCGACTTCGTCTTTCACCACGCCGGGGTCTCGGTGCCCGATCTGGATGCCGCGATCGCCTGGTATCACCGGGTGCTGGGCTTCACCCTCGAAAAGCGCTTCTACATCGAAGCCGCGCGCAGCCACACCGCGATGGTGCGCAAAGGCCCGCTGCGCTTTGAAATCTTCGAGGTGGAAGGCGCGGCACCCCTGCCCGAAGACCGGCGCCACCCGCCGCGCGATGTGAAGACCCACGGCAACAAGCACGCGGCGTTTCAGGTGCCAGACCTCGACGCGTTCCTGGCGGAGATGGAGCAAAAAGGCGCCGACATCGCCTTTGTCGTGCGCGAAAGCTTTGGCAAAGGATGTTTCATCCGCGATTGCGCCGGCAACCTGATCGAGTTCGTGGAAGAGCCCGAAGCCTGACGGACGTGCCGCAGGCCCGCGCTGGGAAAGCAAACGTCGCCAAGCGCAGGCTGCAGGGCAAGGAATATCGGCAATTTTACGCAAGCGGCCACGCGCGTCACCGCTGTTAATCAGTGATTAAATCGGGTTGACCCTCACTCCATGCGACCTTACTGATCGCCGCTCGATAACGGGCTGCGACCGGCGGCGAATGGAGAGATGACGTGGCAGGCTTCCGCTTCAGCGTATCGCGCTATGGTATCGTACCTCTGCCGGCTGCGCGCCGCGCCGCCATACAATGGCGTGCGCGTGGCATGGCGGCCACCTCGGCTTTGCTGGCGGTGGCAGCACTCCTGCCTGCCGGCCCCGCTGTTGCGCAGTCCGGGATTTCCACCGAAGCCGTGGCGGCCCCCGCCCAACCCGACACAGTGCTGCTGCCCACGGCGGAACGCGTCGACCGCGAGGTCTGGCACAAGAGCGACGGCGGCAGGCTGGCGGTGCGCAATGTCACCCGGGCAACGCTGACCCTGTTTCGCCCGGCAGAGCCACGCACGCGCGCGGCCGTCATCATTGCCCCAGGCGGCGCGTTCCTCGGGCTCGAAATGGACAAGGAGGGCTGGCTGATCGCCCGCTGGTTCGCCAGCCACGGAGTCACGGCATTTGTTCTCAAGTACCGGACATTGCCGACGCCGCCAGACCAGAAAGTGTTCGTCGCCGAACTCGACAAGATGATTGCAGGGCAGCCCAGTGTTCTCGCACCGCCTGCCGATACGCCACCAGCAGCGCTGGCCGATGGCCTGGCCGCACTGCGTTATGTGCGCGGGCATGCGGCTGAACTTGGCATCGATGCAAAGCGCGTCGGTTTCATGGGCTTTTCAGCAGGCGGCTTCCTCACCCGTAGCGTGATCGAGCACGGCGGTGCCGACAAGCCCGATTTCGCCGCGCCGATCTATCCCAACATGGGGCCGATGCAGGTCCCGGCCGATGCACCACCGATGTTCGTGGCGATTGCCGCCGATGACTTCCTGCTCGCCCGGCAACAGGGCCTGCCGTTGCTGGAAAGCTATCGCGCTGCGGGGCGATCGATCGAGTTCCACCTCTTCTCGAAAGGCGGCCATGGCTTTGCCGCCGCAGCGGCCGGATCGCCGGAAGAGGGCTGGCTGGACCTGATGCTCCGCTGGATGCGCACCCAAGGCCTGCTGGCCGAACGAGGAGACAAGTGATGCAAACCGATCGTCGCAGCCTGCTCGCTTCGGCCATGGCACTCGGCGCTGTCGCCGGCACGCCGGTGCTGGCCCGGGCGGCGCAGGGCGCACCGCGCAGCCCGGCTTTCCCATCCGGCTTCCTTTGGGGCGCCTCGACCGCCGCGCACCAGGTGGAAGGCAACAACCTCAATGCCGACCTGTGGGTGATCGAGAATCTGCCCAACACCATGTTCGCTGATCGATCGGGTGATGCTGCCAACAGTCTGGAGCTGTGGCCGGTGGATCTCGACCTGGTAAAGGGCCTTGGCCTCAACACCTATCGCTTCAGCCTGGAATGGGCCCGGATCGAGCCTGACAAAGGGCATTTCTCCAATGCCATGCTCGATCACTACAAGGCGATGATCGCCGGGTGCCGCGCACGCGGGATCAAGCCGGTCGTTACCTTCAATCATTTCACCACGCCGCGCTGGTTCGCCGCGCAGGGCGGTTGGGGCAACCCGGAATCGGTCATGCTGTTTGCCCGCTTCTGCGATCGGGCAGTGCGCCATCTTGGCGCCGGCATCGAGCTGGCCTTGACCTTGAACGAGCCCAACCTGGCCGGCTTGCTGGGCGAATTGCTGCCCGCCCAGCTGGTTGCTGGCGACAAGGCCATGCAGGAGGCCGCCGCCCGCCAACTGGGCGTGGCGCGGTATGCACCCGGCGTGGCGATCTGGGTGGAAGAGCCGGCCACCTACCGCGCCCACATGATGGAGGCCCATCGCCGCGGCGTGGCCGCCATCAAGAGCGTGCGGCCCGACCTGCCGGTCGGCGTCAGCCTCGCCATCATCGACGACCAGGCGATCGGGCGCCATTCGCTGCGCGATCGCATGCGCGAACGCTACTATGGCGAATGGCTGCGCCTGGCCGCCCAGACCTGCGACTTTATCGGGGTGCAGAACTACGAACGCAAAGTCTGGAACGACCGTGGCGTGGTCCCCCCACCGGCCGACGCGCGCAAGAATTTCACCGGCGCCGAGGTCTGGGCGGGATCACTGGCCGGCGCGGTGCGCTATGCCTGGGAAGCAACCAAGCTGCCGGTCTATGTGACCGAGCACGGCGTCAACACCACCGACGATTCTCTGCGCCAATGGCTGATCCCCGCCGCGCTGGCCGAACTCAAGCGCGCTATCGACGATGGCGTCCCGGTCCGCGGTTATATGCACTGGTCGCTGCTCGACAATTTCGAATGGGGTTTCGGCTACGCCCACCGCTTCGGCTTGCACAGCGTCGACCCAGCCACTTTCGCTCGCACCGCCAAGCCGAGCGCTGCCGTGCTAGGCGCCATCGCCCGACGGAACAGCCTGTAATTGCCGATATCTGGGGGACGCTCTGGAGCGTGGTCCTGGTGGGCGGTGACGGGCTCGAACCGCCGACCCTCTCGGTGTAAACGAGATGCTCTACCAACTGAGCTAACCGCCCCCATGCGGGGAAGCCGCGCATTTACGGCATTCTGCGGGCACGTCAACCACCCTTCCAACGGAACAGAGCGGAACCAAGCGGAACAGATCGGCACCTAGAGTCCCGACATAGTCCCGACCGGATCTGCCGCCGCACTGCGCGCATAATTTCGCAAAGCATCACCCATCTCCGGTGGCGTCCTCTCGATGGCAGGATTTGCGCAAAAGCTTGGGCCCTTAGGGTCGATTTCCAGCTTTTCCGGGTAGGGTTCGCAAGTCGGTTATCTCGGTTACATTGGCAGAAATCAGCCATTTTTTCGGCAACACAGAGGGCAACACGGCGGTTATCTGGTAACCTCTATATAAAGGAATATTCCATGTAATTTATATACAATAACTTCAATGACATAAC
>NZ_QBUE01000025.1:0-39617 GCF_003058045.1 Novosphingobium sp. GV079
AAAGGGCACGCCTTACCACTGGCTGGGTTTTAATCCGCCACGCTCAGCACCTCGCCGGCGTTCCAGTGGCTGGTTTTGTCACCGCCGTGCACATCAACGGCCGCGCCGACGAATCCTCCATACCGATTCAGGTGGCCCAGACCATGCGCTGGGGGCGCGATGGCAAAATGTATGGCGATTTCCGGTCGGAATATGCGGTTCTTACCGGCAACATTACCAGCCATCCCTTTGACGTGACCACCATCACGGCCTTCTACCACTTTCGCCAGTATGACCTGAACAATGTCTCGGGAGAAGCTTACCCCACGGCATTCACCGAGCTTTCCGACTTCAAGCAATTTTCGCAGGAAGTCCGTTTTCAGTCAAAATGGCAGGGTCCATTCAATATCATGACCGGCGTTTATTACGCATGGGGAAAGATGATCTATGATATGGATTCCTATATTGCGCCAGTCATGGCCGATCCCACGACAGGAACTTATAATTCCTTCAGTCGCAACGATGGTTTTTCTACCAATTCGATGTCCGGCTTTGCTCAGGGTACGCTCAAGCTCACGCAGCAGCTCGAATTGTCGGGCGGTGCGCGCTACAGTCTTGAAGCGCGAGATTCCTATCAGCTTTCATTCGAACCGAACATTGCCTTTGCTCAGGCTTTTCCTGGCAATGTTGCGATCAGTGACCGCTATCGCGATCATAATATATCGCCAGAGGCGACCTTGCGCTGGAAACCGTATGCGGACACCACGGTCTATGCTGCTTACAAACAGGGCTTCAAGGCCGGGGGGTTTAATATCTCCCAGACGCTGACCCCGGGTGTCGGGGCCGCGAATGGTCGGTTCGGATCGGAACTTGCGAAAGGCGGTGAAATCGGACTGCGCACGCTGTTGCTCCATCGCAAGCTGAGCTTCAACCTTACCGCTTACACGTATGATTATACGCATCTGCAGGTGCAGTTCTTCGATCCGGTGACCACCGGCGAAATATCCGGCAATGCTGGTAAGTTGACGACTCGCGGCGTTGAGGCTGAATTCAATTTCCAGGTTCCAGGGGTCCATGGATTGAGCTTCCACGGCGCCGGGGCCTACAACGACGCGAAGTTCCATAATTACCTTGGGCAGTGTTATTCGGGCCAGACTATTGCTGAAGGTTGCAACCTTGAGCTGGTGGATGGTGCCTATACCAAACAAGACTTCGAAGGACGCACCGCGCCTAAGGCACCGCATTTCGCAGGTCGTGTCGGAACAACGCTGGAGGTTCCGGTATCACCTTCGGGTCTGCGAGCCGTTTTCAACGGTGATGTGAGCTACACCTCCTCCTACAATTACTCGGACGCGCTTGAACCCTTCACCGTGCAACATGCCTATGCGAAGGTCGATGCATCACTTAGCCTGTTAGCGCCGAATGATCGCTGGAGCCTCTCGGTGATCGGTCGCAACCTGACTAACAAGCTGGTGGTAAGTACAGCGAACGATATTCCCTTTGCTGGCGGCACAGGCACTGGAACCACTGCTGGTATACCGGCAGATGTTGCTGCTTTTGTTGAAAATCCTCGCTCGATATTCATTGAGCTCGCCTTGAAATATTGAACGATGAAAGGAGTTTCGAGCGGCCATGTCGAATTATCCATCCAATTATAATCCATCTCTGGACGATTCTGAGAAGGGTATTGACCTCTCATTCTTGAGAAAAATCGATAAAGTTTCGGCGTGGCTGGGAATTTTCTGGGTTATCGCCTTTATGGGGACATTTGGTATACTTTCGCATAATATTCCGCCTCCACACGCCAACTGGACTGGTCAGGAACTTGTCGATAATTATTATTTACCTTATAAGACCAGCATCATGGTGGGTGAGAGTTTGGCCGCTGTGGTTGGCTTTCTCTACGCACCTCTGACCTGCCTTCTGACAGCGCTGATGTGGAAGCGTGAAAGAGGTAATCACACGCTGTCGCTAATGCAGCTCGCGGGCGGATTGATCACCGCCTGGACACTGATCCAGAGCCCAGTGCTCTGGGCCTGGTCTGCAGAGATGGCAGGGCAGATCAATCCCGATATCATCAAGTCCGTTCATACACTGGGATGGTATCTGATCAATATGATCTACCTCATTACGACAATGCAATGTTTCGCATTGGGTATATTTACCCTGGCAGACAAATCCGAGATTCTGATATTCCCGCGTTGGGCTGCCTGGTTTGCCTTTTTTGCCGGACTGTCCTTCACAACAGAAACATTACTGCCTTTCTGCAAAACAGGAGCGTTTGCTTATGGCGGTTGGTGGAATTTTTTTGGCGGGGCTATCTTCTGGCTGTCTTTTTACCTGATTTACAATATCTATGCTATTAAATATCTGTACAGGCGCGATGCGATGGATATCGCGTAAGGAAAAGATTGTGTCGACCGGTTGATTTATCAGCCGGTCGATGTACAGAAATAATCCATCATGGTCGATTGGGTTGGCGGACGGTTAGGCACCAGAAAACACCAAATTCCTTCCTCCAGGCAACAAGAATTTGCAGTACTTCTGCGCAACCATCCGGTTCATCGGTTTTGGTCGCAACGTATGTTGACCGGGATTCCCTCGGGGCTTTCAGTTCTATTTTAGCATGGTGCATTTGCGCAGGAAAAACATTGTGGCCCTGCCATCCTGGGGGAATGGCAGGGCGCTTGTATGACAATCATGCGATGATCATTCCGCCATCGACCGGCATGGCGATGCCGGTGACGAAGCTCGCCGCATCGGAAACCAGGAAGATCGCAGCCTCAGCGATTTCCCGGGGATCGGCCATGCGTTCCATCGGCCGGATGCGTGTTTTGGCCAGCGCCGGATTGGCGTTGGATGATCCAGTGGCGAGCGGGGTGAGGGTGGGGCCGGGCAGCAATGCGTTGATGCGGATGTTCTGCTCGGCACAGTCAATGGCCGCGCCGCGAATCATTCCGTCGATCCCTGCCTTGCTGGCGCAGTAATCGGAACTCCACGGCAGGCCCTTCTGCGATGCGGCTGAAGACATGCCGACAATGGCTCCATATTTATAGGGCCACATGGCGGCAACCTGATACTTCAGGCAGAGGAACATGCCGCGCAGGTTGATCGCATTGACGCGATCCCAATGATCCACATCCACTTCATGGATCGGTTTGGAACAGCCGGTGATCCCGGCTGAATTGATGGCGTAATGCAACTGGCCATAAGCCGAAACAGCCGCATCGACCAACGCCTTGACGCTGGCCTCGCTGGAAACGTCTGTGTCGATGAATTGGGCGGTTCCGCCGTTCCTGGTGATTTCCTCTGCAAGGCTTGCGCCCGCCGGATTGCGGTCCGCAATGGTCACGGCCCAGCCGCGTTCCACCGCGATTTCGACGGACGCCTTGCCGATGCCGCTCGCACCGCCGGTGATGATGATTGAACGCCTCTCCGTCATGGTCTGCTTCTCCCAACAGGGTCTTGTCATTTGTGAGTGAATGCCTAAAGATTGCGATAATAGAACGCAAGGGCGATAATCGCACCCATTTGCATTTCATCCTATCCATGGAAGAGGATCATGATCGTGCACAATCAGGCACCGCTAGCCCATCCTACCGAGATTTTCGTCGACGGCGAATGGGCCCGCCCGTCCACCGATGCGCTGATCGAGGTGATCGCCCCTGCAACGGAGGAGGTCTACTTGCGCGTCGCGAACGCTCAGGTCGCGGATGTTGATCTGGCGGTGGCCGCCGCGCGCATCGCCTTTGATGCTGGGCCTTGGCCGCGCATGAGCCCGGCGGAGCGCGCGGGCTACCTGAATGCGATCGCGGCGGAGCTGTCTGCCCGCGCTGGTGATATCGCGGCGATTTGGCCGAATGAGATGGGTATCACCTATTCCATGGCCAGCGCTTATGCGGGGGGAGCAGGGCCATTCTTCCAATTTTATGCGGGCCTTGCCGAGAGCTTTCCCTTCGAGGAAGAACATGCCACCGTATCGGGCGCGAAGCTTGGTCTTCTTGTGCGCGAACCGGTGGGTGTGGTTGGTGCGATCATTCCCTGGAATGGCCCGATCATGCTGCTCGCCTTCAAGGTTGCGCCAGCGTTGTTGGCGGGCTGCACCGTCGTCATCAAAGGGTCGCCGGAAGCACCGGGCCATGCCCTGCTGTTCGCCGAGGTTTGTGAGAAAGTCGGTCTGCCCCGGGGCGTTGTTAATGTCGTGATTGCGGATCGGGAGGCATCGGAAGCGCTGGTGCGCAATCCTGGAATCGACAAGATTGGTTTCACCGGGTCAAGCGCCACAGGCCGCCGCATCGCTTCTATCCTCGGTGATCGCATGGCGCGCTACACACTGGAACTGGGCGGCAAGTCGGCGGCGATCATTCTCGATGACTATGATATCGAAACTGCCGCGAAGGAACTGGCGACCCGCGAGTGCGACATGTCCGGACAGGTCTGCGCTTCACTGACACGGGTCATCGTGCCCCGCCGTCGAGCAGATCAGGTGGCCGATGCGCTGGGTGCGGTGTTCCGTGATATCGTCGTGGGTGACCCCTTCGATCCGGCCGTGCAGATGGGGCCTGTGGCGACGCGGGTCCAGCGTGACAAGATTATCGGCCATCTTGACCGGGCAAAGGCGGATGGTTTTCGATTGGTCGCCGGCGGAGGCAAGCCAGCCCATCTCGACC
Organism: Novosphingobium sp. GV079; assembly: GCF_003058045.1. Lineage (NCBI taxonomy): Bacteria > Pseudomonadati > Pseudomonadota > Alphaproteobacteria > Sphingomonadales > Sphingomonadaceae > Novosphingobium > Novosphingobium sp. GV079. Next base: position 4,650 of record NZ_QBUE01000025.1, read on the forward strand.
GGGGTTGGTTCATCGAGCCCACCGTTTTCGCTGGCGTCGACAACCGCGCAGCGATCGCCCAGGAGGAAATCTTCGGTCCGGTACTTTCCGTCATCCCCGCCGATGACGAGGATCATGCGGTTCGTTTGGCAAACGATTCCCCCTATGGCCTGAACGCGGCGGTATTCACTCACGATGCGGATCGCGCCTATGCGGTGGCCCGGCAGATCCGTTCGGGCACTGTAGGCCACAATGGGCATCTGGTCGATTTCACCATTGCCTTTGGCGGCTTCAAGCAATCCGGGGTGGGGCGTGAAGGCGGGGTTGAAGGGCTTCTACCTTATCTGGAAACCAAGACCGTATTGTTGAATGGACGACCTTCCCACCTTGGATAGGTGAGTGGCTGTTGGATTGGACGTTCTGCTCCCCTGTGAGGGGGCAGAACGTGCTCTACTGGGATGCGATCGGATGTGGCCTGCTGCCGGTTTGATGGACACCGAGGTAAGGTGTTTTCATCGAACGGAGAGTATCCTTCACCACGGTCATCGCCGGGGGCCTGTGCCATGCTGAAATTCATCGCCATTGCACTGCTTGCATCATCTTCCGCCCAGGCGGCCGCACCTGCCGATCTGGTGCTGCACCACGGTGTCGTCCTGACCGTTGATCAGGATGATCGGGTGGTGCAGGCCATCGCTGTCAAGGGCGGGCGCATCCTTGCGGTGGGAAGCGACGCCGATATCGACAAGCACATCGGGAAAGACACGCAGATCATCGATCTTGCCGGTCGAACCGTGACCCCCGGCTTGATCGATACCCATGCGCATCTCCTAGAAAACGGCGCTGACGAACTGGTCTTCGTTGACCTTAGCGGCAAGACCAGCGCGGCGCAGATTCTTGCCGCCGTGGCCGCCAAGGCCGCCACCATGCCGCCGGGAGAATGGGTGTAGGGTTTCGGCTGGAACGAAGGCGTCATCGCCGAACACCGGCCTCCGACGCGCGAGGAACTCGATCAGGTTTCAGCGGGGCATCCGGTTGATCTCGTCAACATCACACACCATTACCTGCTGGCCAACAGCGCCGCGCTGGCCCAGGCGGGCATCCTCGCGGCGACGCCCGACCCGAAAGGCGGCACGATTGCCCGCGACGGCATGGGCCAACCCACCGGTATTCTGCGGGAGCGCGCGCAGAACCTCGTCTTCGAGCGATTGCCGAAACTGACGACGGATCAGTATCGACAGGCGCTGCACGCGATGGTGGACCGGATGCACGCCGAAGGCATGACCGGGGTGAAGGATCCGGCGCTGACGGCGAAGAACTGGTCGCCGATGGTGGAGATCGTCCGTTCGGAGGGCCTGTCGATTCATTTCTGTGGCCTGATCCTTGCGGGGGACACGCTGGCAAGCGCGCGCGCCGCGTTGGGGATTATCGAGAAGGGACGTGCTCAGGCCGCATCGCTGCCCGGCGGCGATCTGGCGATGTGCGGCGCGAAATCCTGCTCGATGGCACCGCCGCCGGGCGGACGGCCTGGCGTTATGAGGACTATGCCACGGATCCGAACAGGCCCGGTCCGGCGGGACACGGCTATCCATCGGTTCCACCGGAAAATTATCGGGCCATGGTGTCGTTGTTCAACCGGGCGCATGTGTCGATCGGCACCCACGCGATCGGCGACCGTGCCATCGACCTTGCTGTCGATGCCTATGCGGCGGCGCTCGCCGAAGCGCCGTCGCAGGGATTGCGCCACAGCATCATACATGCCCACGAGCCGACCGAACACGCGCTGGATACGATGGCGGCGTTGCAGAAATCCTATGACGCGGGCATTCCCGAGGTACAGGCGGAGTTTCTCTGGACCCTTGGCGATTCGCTGCCCGGTGCCTTCGGTCCGGAGCGTTCGCGCCACATCATGCCCCTCGCGACCTATCTGAAACGAGGTATCCTTTTTACCAGCGGTTCCGATTTCGGGGTGACGCCTTTGCCGGCGCGTTATGGCCTATGGGCATCGGTGGTGCGCGAGTCGCTCAAGGGCGTCTATGGCACGCACCCCTTCGGCACCGAGGAGGTGATCGATGTCCACACCGCCCTGCGTAGCTATACGAACTGGGCGGCGCGGCAGATTTTCCTAAAGAAAGAGACGGGCTCGCTGGAACCCGGTACATACGCCGATCTCGCTATCTGGGACCGCAATCCCTATGCGATTCCGACCGCGGATCTGAAGAACATGCGGTGCCTGATGACCTTCTACAAAGGCAAGCAGGTTTTTGAGCAAGGGGAACGGTAGGCGCTTTATAGCCGTTGCAAGGCCTCTATGAAGGTTTGCCATTTTGGCGTCGACGACGCTTTGACGCTATTAGAGGGCTTCGAGGTTCGGCCAAATCGCTGGTCGCGTCCGTCAATGTGGTGTAAATTCGGGTGTGGCCATCGGGCTGCATTTTCAGGCGGCTTTGGGTGTAATCTGTAGCGGCTGAACCTCCTCGATGATTGGTGTGGCGAGGGCTGCCATGCCTTCAATCTGCATGTAGCGGTGTTGGAGTTGGTATTCGTCGTTCTGCTCGAGCAGAACGGCGCCGACGAGGCGGATGATGCTGTCCTCGTTCGGGAAGATGCCGACGACATCGGCACGGCGCTTCACTTCCTTGTTCAGGCGTTCCAGCGGGTTGGTGCTGTGCAACTTCACCCGGTGCTGCTCGGGGAAGGTCATGTAGGCGAGCACGTCATGCTCGGCGTCGTCCATGCAGGCGCCGAGCTTCGGCCAGCGGGCGCGCAACTGGTCGGCGACCTGGCGCCAGACCTGTGTCGCGGCAGCGTGGTCGGGCTGGAGGAAGACCTGGCGGATAGCGGCGGCAACGACAGTGTTCTGGCCCTTGGGCACGTAGGCCAGGGCATTGCGCATGAAGTGGACGCGGCAACGCTGCCAGGTGGCGCTGAGCACTCGGGTGATCGCCGCCTTGAGGCCCTCGTGGGCGTCGGAGATCACCAGCTTCACGCCAGTCAGCCCCCGCCGTGCGAGGTCCTTGAGGAAATCGGACCAGAACACCTCAGCCTCGGAAGGGCCAATGTGGAGGCCGACAATCTCGCGCTTGCCCTCGGTGTTGACGGCTACGGCGATTATCGCGGCGACGCTGACGATCCGCCCGCCCTCGCGCACCTTGAGGTAGGTAGCGTCGAGCCAGAGGTAGGGCCAATCGCCGGTAAGCGGGCGCTTCAGGAAAGCATGGACGCGCTCATCGATGTCCTTGCACAGCTTGGACACCGAGGACTTGGAGATGCCAGTCATGCCCATCGCCTGCACCAGTTCATCGACGCGCCGGGTGCTGACGCCGGCGATCCATGCTTCCTGAATCACCGCAACCAGCGCCTTCTCGACGGTCTTCCTAGGCTCCAGAAAGCCGGGAAAGTATGCACCGGTCCGCAGTTTGGGGATCTTGAGATTGAGCGTGCCGAGCCGGGTATCGAGGCTGCGGTCGCGGTAGCCATTGCGCCAGGTCGTGCGATCGCCGGATCGTTCATGGCGGCCAGCACCGACCAAGCCGTCAACGTCGGCTTCCATGATGATCTGCAAAACACTCTCTGCGATTGTGCGCAGAAAATCTCCATCCCCGGTCTTCGCCATCAGTTCGGCAAGCGGTAGTCTGTCGTCGGTCATCGGGATCAACTCCTCGGTGGGCGTGTGAAGTGTGGTAACTCCACCTTACCGATGAGCCCGGTGGCCACCGAGATCGAAATCGCATGGGGTGGGGCATGCCCCACCCCATGCGATCGCCTCAATCTACACCGGAAATTACACCACGAGCGCGGACGCTAGGAAATCGCTGGCCTGCCAGACAATGGCAGGCCAGCTTTTGCGATGAAGGAAGGACCGGTTGGGACAGGCTAGTTTGCCGTCGTGAAGGTCAGCTTTGGCGAAACCCCTTATGCATGCCCATGGCGGTGATGCAGGTCGGGATAATGGCGGTGCGCGTGGACCAAGCGCACATGGGCGTGGGCATGGCTGTGGGGTTCGCCCGATGGGTCATCGGGGCCGTGCTCATGGCAGTGGTGCTCGTCATGCACATGAGCATGGGCGTGCTCTATCGGTTCATGGACATGGCTGTGGTCGTGGCTTTCCGCCAGATGCAGATAAAGGCCGATGATCATCAGCACGGCGGCCACGATCAGGCGCGGGGCCACGGTATCCCCCGGCAGCGCGATGGCGATCAGCGCGCCGATGAAGGGGGCTGAGGAGAAATAGGCCCCGGTGCGTGCCGAGCCTAGATGGCGCAGGGCCAGCACGAAGAGCACGAGCCTGACCCCATAACCCAGAAAGCCGACCAACCCCGCCCCGGCCATCGTTGCCAGTGCCGGAAGATGCGCGCCTCTGGCGATCCCCAGGGCAAGGTTGACGCCCCCCGCCGCCAGCCCCTTCACCATGGCGATCTGCACCGGGTCTGACCCCGAGAGCTTGCGGGTGAGGTTGTTGTCGATGCCCCATGGGATGCAGGCGCCAACGATGGCGAGGGAACCCCAGCCGACACCTCCCACGCCGCCCTTCCACGACAGGATAAGCGCCCCCGCCACGATGGCCATCGCCCCTGTCAGCAACCGCCGATCGACATGCTCACGCAACACCAGCCAGGCGATGCCCATCGTGGCCAGTCCCTCGACATTCAGCAGCAGTGCTGCCGTAGATGCCGGGGTAGATGCCAGCCCGATCATCAGCAGCACCGGCCCGGCAACCCCGCCCGCCAGCACGATCAGCCCCATCCAGCCCCAATCTGCGCGTACCAGGCAGGCTTCGTCCTTCTTTTTGGCGTGAAGCATCCAAACCGCCAGCAGCCCCAGCCCGGAGCCGAGATAGAGCAGCCCCGCTAGCATCCATGCATCTAGTCCGTCGCCTAGCAGCAACTTGGCAAAGGGTGTGCTGGCACCGAACAGCGCGGCAGAAAACAGAGCGATGACGGGACCGAAGGAAAGCGATACGTGAGCCATGGGGACGCTGTAGCACAGCGCAGAGGGTATGTCGGCGGGCGTGGCGCCAAGATACTTGCCGAGATCGCAAGGCAGCGTTAGATCGTGTCGTACCGGGGTGAAGCAACCTCCCGGTCAGGCGTCAGCCCAAGTGTTGCCTTCTCCGGCCTGCGTTTTGCGGGCGGAAAGGCGATAGGCGCATTCATGACGACTTCTTCCCATCCTGACTTTGCCGAACTGGTCCGCGTGGCGGCGCGGATAGGCTGCCTGAGCTTTGGCGGGCCAGCGGGGCAGATCGCGCTGATGCATCGCGAACTGGTGGAGGAACGCGGCTGGATCAGCGAGGAGCAATATCTCCACGCGCTCAACTTCTGCCACCTCCTGCCCGGGCCAGAGGCGCAGCAACTGGCGATCTGGATCGGTTGGAAACTGCACGGCATCCGCGGCGGGTTGGCGGGCGGACTGCTGTTTGTCCTCCCCGGTGCACTGGTCATTCTGGCGCTCTCGATGCTCTATGGCGCTGCAGCGCATCTGGCGTGGTTTGCCGCGCTGTTTCTGGGCATCAAGGCAGCGGTACTGGCTATCGTGGTGCAGGCGGTGCTAAGGCTTGCAGGGCGTGCTTTGGGAACCTCGTTTCGCAAGGGCGCGGCGGCTGTGTCGTTCCTCGCACTGTTTCTGTTCAACGCGCCCTTTCCGCTGGTGGTGATCGGGGCGGGACTGGTCGGTTGGGCAACCGCGCGCTGGCGCCCGGCGCTGCTGGGACTGAAGGGCAGCAGCAGCGCCGCGCTATCCTCGCCGCGCCCCTGGGGCTACAGCCTGAAGGCCGTGCTGATCGGCGCGACTGTGTGGGCGACGCCGATGGTGGCGGTGCTGGCGCTGCTGGGGCGTGATCATGTGCTGTGGCGGGTGGGCGTATTCTTCTCCAAGCTGGCGGTGGTGACGTTCGGCGGCGCCTATGCCGTACTGGCCTATATGGCGCAGCAGGCGGTGAGCGCGCAGCACTGGCTTTCCGCCGCCGAAATGGCCGACGGGCTGGGGCTGGCCGAAACCACGCCGGGACCGCTGATCATGGTCACGCAGTTCGTCGGTTATCTGGCAGCGTTTCGCGCGCCTGAGCCCTTCACGCCGCTGGTCGCAGGCTTGCTGGGTGCGGGGCTGACGACATGGGTGACATTTGCCCCGTGCTTCCTGTGGGTCTTTGCGCTGGCCCCGTGGATCGAACGGCTCGAACGCGCCCAATTGTTCAAAGGTGCGCTGGGGCTGGTCACCTCGGCTATCGTCGGAGTGATTGCCAGCCTATCGGCATGGTTCGCGCTTCAGGTGCTGTTTCGTACACTGCATCCCGTCGCGCTGGGACCGGTCAGCCTTGACTTGCCAATGCTCGCCAGTTTTGATTGGCGGGCGGGCGTCATTGCTCTCGCTTCGGGTTGGCTCGTCATCGCCCGCCAATGGAACATAATGTGCGTTCTGGCCTTGGCAACCGGCGCTGGCTGGCTGCTGTTCATTTTCCCCTGACACATCCCCCTCGAAAAGGAGTTCATCCATGACCGGCATCTCCCGCCGCATCGTCGTTGGCGGTATAGTTCTCGGAGCTGTTGTTGTAGCACCCCTTGAGGCAAGCGCTTAGGTCGCCGCGTCCTCTGGCGGCCATACACCCAAGCCGCCGAGCTTTGACGCCACCAAACTCACCGGCCTGTCGGAAAAGCTGATCCGCTGGCATTGGGAAAACAGTTATATGCCCGCTGGACGAAACCAGCGGGCATTTGTCGATTGTTTGCAATGAGCGTTCACATCACTTGAAGTGATAAGTGACCTGACCACCAAAAAGTGCCGGTGCGCCATAGGTGACACGGGCTGCCGAGGGGTCTGCCGCGATGCCAATATAATATTTGGCGCTGTTCACGTTCTTGCCGAATACGGCGACATCGAATTTACCCGAAGGGTCGGTCCAGGTCGCACGCAGGTTGAGCATCGTATAAGATGGATTGCGCAATTGCTGCAAGGCATCGAAGTAGTAGCTGTCGCTGTAGAACACATTGGCATTCAGCTTCAGGCGGCCACGGAGGAAATCGAGGGTATAGTTTACGTCGAAGCTGCCGGAGAAGGGAGGAGTGCGTTCCACCCGATTGCCGGTTGCGGGTAAGCTGCCTTCCGCATAGCCGCCATTGGCGGCGATGGTGGCTGGATTGGTAGCCGAGTACAGCGCTTCATAGGCGCAGCTAACGCAATTGCCCTTGGCATCATAGGCGCCAAAGTTTTGATAGCGGGCATTGACCAAGGTTCCGGCGAGGCTGACGCTTAAATTTGGCGTCACGAAATAGGTTAGATCGCCATCTAGACCGTAGACATGAGCTCGGCCCGCGTTGACGGTCACCGCTGAGCCACTGGTGCTGTACGAAGTTACCTGGATATCGCGATAGTCGTAGAAGAATCCGGCGACATTCAAACGCAGCGGGCCCCGTGCGGTCTTCAGGCCGACTTCATAGGCGTCGAGATGTTCGGGGCGCACCGGCGTATCGTTGGGCGTACCGTCGCCGCCCAGCCACTGCGATCCAGAAATGCCGCCGGAACGATAGCCTTGCGAATAGGAGGCATAGATATTGGCTTTGGGCGTAATCTCATAGCGGGCGACCACGCGCTGTGAGAAATTGTTGAAATGATCCCAGGGAGAAGAATGCTGAAGATAGGGATTGGTGGCACCGAACAGGGCTGGATTGAGCGTGAAATCCCGCTTGAAGTGATCCTGACTGTAACGACCGCCCCAGGTGATGAACAGGTGGTCGATAACCTCATAGGTTGCGTCGACATAGGCCGAGTAAGTCTGGGTCTCGTTATGCGAGCGGAAGATATTCATCATGTCGCCAGCTGCGTCTATATCGGTGTTATAAACGTAGCGATTGACGTAATCCATGAAGAAACCGCCGACGACCCAATTCAGGCGCCCACCATTTTTGGAAGTCAGGTTCACTTCCTGGGTGAATGTATCCGAACCGTCCGTCCAGGCACGATATTGACCGATAGGAATGGGATAGCTGGCAGTATAGTTCACCGCCTGATCTACCGAGTCCTTACGATAGGCGGACAACACTGCAAGATTGGCGAAACTCAGGTCGAAATCGCCCTTGAAGGTCCAGGCATCGGACTTATGCTTGGCGTAACCTGGACGCTTGGGGTCAAGTGCGACGCGGTCAGGGCTATTATAGGACAGCGTGGTACCTGCAAGCGAGCTTGTCTGGCCATAGGCATAGTTGAGGTATGGAGCGGCGGACAGACCATTCATAGGCACCACCATCTGCGATTGGGGATCGCTGGCGTAATCATGGGCGTAGGAGAACAGCAGTTTGACCCCGTCGGTGGGTTCGATCTGCACCTGCGGGCGCACCGACCATTTGGTATAGCGGGCAATATGATCGTTGCCGTCAACCACGTTGGTAATCCAGCCGTCGCCATGATCGACGGATCCTGCGATATCTGCCGTGATGCCTTTGGCTAGGCCCCCGGTTACATAAAGGGCGCCGTTGAAATCATTGTAGGAGCCAGCTCCGGCGCGGACCATACCGGAGAATTCTTCTTTGGGCCTCATGGTGTTGATAACGATCGCACCACCAACCGCGTTCGCGCCAAACAGTGTGCCTTGCGGCCCCTTGAGTACGTTCACGCTGTCGACGTTGATGAGGTCAAAATTGCTCGCCGCTGGTGAAGGCACATAAAAGCCATCGACATAGGTCGAGACGTTCTGGGTCAGCCCCGGCAAAGCGACCATGCTACCGATGCCGCGAATGGTCGGTAGAACGAAGGTTCCCGCCTGGTTGACACGCATGGCGGGAACCGCATGCGGCAAATCTACAACTGCCGTAACGCCGCTGCTCCTGAGCGATTCATTACTGAGAGCGGAAATCGAGATTGGGACTTTAGTGGCGGATTCCGTGCGCTTCTGCGCTGTGACGACGATCTCGGCTGGGCCGGCGGTCGTCGTTTGATCGGCAGTCTGTTGCTCGGCGTCAGTGCCCATGGAGGCGGAATCGGCGACTTCGGCATTCTTGGCTTCTGCCGCGTGGATCGGAGCTGCGGCAAACAGGCAAGCGGTTGCAGCGGCCCCTGCCATCAGGCGGACCCGGAACGTGATTCCATTCTCATGTCGAAAACTCATGTAATCCACTCCCTAGAAATATCCGTGCGATATTCGCTCGCTCGTGCGTTTTATGGACCAAGATGTAGTGCTGCTTCCCGATCGTGTCAATCGCGTGCGTGATGCCTGTGATCCATGCGTCCTCATGGCGAAGGCGAAAATCGGGGTTGGAGTGCTCTCAAAGAAAGCGTGCTTTGGTGGCTGATCATAGAATTAATAATGTTAAAACAATGGAATATGCTATTTTGGTGCGGGATTTGAAAACCAGGCTCTCTCGTGAGAGTGGATCATTCCGATGATCGACGAAGTCGGGGTGGTTATGGTCGAACGCTCGCGCTCAATTTGTGATTTCCGGTTTAAATTGAGGTGATTGCGTAGGGCGAGGTATGCCCGGCTCCGTGCGTTTCGGCCCTGATGGCTGACTACTGCTTGCCGAATGGATCGTCTCGTTGGTGCTGGACGGCACGAGCGATCCGGCGACGGCGCGACCTGGTGCAATGACCACTGCCAGCGCAACCTTGATAGGTGTTTGGGGACTCTCTGTGCGGCAACGCCTAGCAATTCGCTAGCCTTACCTGGCGAAGCGCCATGCCTGCTGGTGATCGATGTAGTTGGATAGCCACATCATCCAGGAAAATATGATTTCCCAAATCGCGTTTGACATAGATCAATTGACAAAAAACGTAATTTGTAATATGTTAATCATATACGGAGCAGGAGGCCATCATGGAAATCGTCAAAACTCGCCCAGCAAACACCCATTTCCTCACTCCAGGGCAGAAGGCGCAGTTTGATAGCGTCGAGGATTCGGATCCCAGTGTCGTGTTCAAGGTGATCGATCGCCTGCCGACCGATGTTTACGCATCCCAGGAGCGCTTCGATCTGGAGATTGCCAAGCTCTTTCGGGGGCGGCCCATTCCCGTCGCGGTTTCGGATGTTCTGCCCAAACCGCGCACGCGCTTTGTTATTGACGACTATGGCCCTTCGATCGTGCTGACTCGCGATGAAGAAGGTGCCGTGCATGCCTTTCATAACATTTGCACGCATCGCGCGATCAAGTTGTGTCAGAACCATGGTACGGAAAGTGGTGGTCTGATGACATGCCCCTATCACGCTTGGAGTTTTGATATGAAAGGCCGGCTCAAGAGCCTGCCTCGACCGGAAATCTTTCCCGGACTGGAAAAGTCGAAGATGGGGCTGATCGAGCTTGAGTGCCACGAGGCTGGTGGGCTTATCTGGGTCAATCTCGACAAGGACAGCAAGGCTGACTTTTCAATCGTCACCGGACCGCTTGCCGCTGATTTTGAAGCGATTGCCTTGCCGGAACAGAAAATATGCAAACATCTGAAGGTCGAGGTTAATGCCAACTGGAAATTGATCGTCGATAGTTTCTCGGAGAACTATCATGTCACCCGCCTTCATGCGAAATCGCTTGGCAGCATGTTTACCGACAGAAAAACCAGTTGCGAACTGATTGGAGAGCATCTTCGGGTGATGTCTGGCCGGGCCGGTTTCCATCAGGGCGGCGAGGTTGAAACCTTCGAGCAGTTTCGCGGATCGGCTGTGGTGCATTATACGCTGGTTCCTGGCGCGTTGATTATCACGAGCCCGAAGTACATTTCAGTGATGCTGCTCTCGCCTCAGTCGGTCGACAGGACTGTGGTCAATTACTACATGTTGGTCGATAAGTTGCCCGAAACTGAAGAAGAAGTCGCGCGCATTGAAAAGTCGCTGGCGTTGATGACCCGAATCACCACTGAAGAAGATTTCTGGGTAGCTGAACTGGGAACCATCGCCGCGAAAGTCGGCGTGGTTAAGGAAATCACCTGCGGTGGCATGGAGCGCGAGATCGTGCAGTTCCACAAGAATGTAAACGAAATCCTCGGCCTCTGAGGTTCTGGCGCGCCGCCGTGGTGCGCAGCCAAGTGGAGCCCCGCTCAGGCCGTCTCGGCCTGAGCGGGGCTCCATTCATTTGTCTGGAACTTCGTCCGCCAAATATTTCTCACGAGCCTTTCCTTGACAACGCCGCGCAGGTCGGATTACGTGCGAATATACAACGTTCGGTTGATTATCGCACAAATGCTAGCGTGGCACCTGAGTCGCAAAACGCGATCGGAGGCACATTTGACAAGGAGAGAGATGTTGCGCTTCGTTGATCATTTCGTAGTGGGTGCTGCCGGCGGCATGGGGCGCAAGGGTTCCGTGTTCAACCCGTCGAACGGGTCAATCCAGGCCGAGGTTGCGCTGGGTGACAAGAGTGTGCTCGACACAGCAGTCGCTGCCGCCTTGAAGGCGCAACCCGCTTGGGCGGCTACCAATCCTCAGCGCCGCGCCCGTGTCATGTTCGAGTTCAAGCGGCTGGTTGAAAGCAACATGCAATCGCTCGCTGAATTGCTCGCAATGGAACACGGGAAAGTGGTGGCCGATGCAAAGGGCGATATTCAACGCGGACTTGATGTGATCGAGTTCGCCTGCGGTATTCCCCACGCGTTGAAAGGCGAATTCACCAATGGCGCTGGCCCCGGTATAGACGTTTATTCGATGCGTCAGCCGATCGGAATCGGTGCTGGCATCACGCCCTTCAACTTTCCCGCCATGATCCCGATGTGGATGTTTGGCGTTGCCATCGCCTGCGGTAATGCCTTCATTCTGAAGCCTTCCGAACGGGATCCTTCGCTGCCGGTGCGCCTTGCGGAACTGATGCTTGAGGCCGGCGCGCCCGAGGGTATCCTGCAAGTGGTGCATGGCGACAAGGAAATGGTTGATGCCATCCTTGATCACCCGGCCATCGGCGCGATCAGCTTCGTGGGTTCCAGCGACATCGCCAATTACGTCTATCAGCGCGGCGCGGCCAACGGCAAGCGCGTGCAGGCGATGGGCGGCGCCAAGAACCATGGCATCATCATGCCCGATGCGGATATCGACAAAGCCGTGGCCGACCTCGTTGGTGCAGCTTTCGGCTCGGCGGGCGAACGCTGCATGGCGCTGCCCGTGGTGGTGCCGGTGGGCGCAGGCACGGCTGACCGGTTGATTGACAAGCTGCTTCCAGAAATCGAGGCGCTCAATGTTGGTGCCAGCCTTGACCCCGATGCGCATTACGGCCCCGTTGTAAGTTCCGAGCACAAGGCGCGCGTTGAGGGATGGATCGCCAAATGCGCGGAAGAGGGCGGCAAGATTCTCGTCGATGGCCGGGGGTTCACACTTCAGGGTCTTGAAGACGGCTATTTTGTCGGCCCGACGCTGATCGACCACGTCACCCCTGAAATGGAAAGCTACAAGAACGAAATCTTTGGCCCCGTGCTCCAGATTGTGCGTGCACCAGATTTCGAAACCGCTTTGGATCTGCCCAGCAAGCACCAATATGGCAACGGGGTCGCCATTTTCACCAGTTCGGGCCATGCCGCGCGTGAATTTGCCGCGCGGGTCAATGTTGGCATGGTTGGCATCAACGTGCCGATCCCCGTGCCGGTGGCCTATCACACCTTTGGCGGCTGGAAACGCTCTGCATTCGGGGACACCAATCAGCATGGGATGGAGGGGGTGAAGTTCTGGACCAAGGTCAAGACGATCACCGCCCGTTGGCCCGATACCGTGGTGGATGCCGGTTCAAGCTTCATCATACCGACCATGGGGTAAAATTTCGGTGGGGTCAGCATCCTCCCTTTCCAGTCTTCACCCGACTGGCCGCCGGTCCGCTCTGGTATGGATCGGCGGCTCCCTTTCCGGGTGGGCACGGGGACGGCGACCCATTTTTCCTATAACTTGTTTCAGCCGGCAGACTCTTCGATGACCGACCAGTTCGCACTTACTGACGACCAACTCGTGATCCAGGAGATGGCACGCCGCTTCACGCAGGAAGCCATCGTACCCTATGCTGCGAAATGGGATGATGAACATAGCTTTCCGCGCGAGACGATCCTTGCCGCAGGCGGATTGGGTTTCGGCGCGATCTATGTAAGCGAAGAGAGTGGTGGTTCCGCCTTATCGCGTCTCGATGCAGCGCTGATCATGGAGGCCATGGCCTATGGCTGTCCCGCAACCTCGGCTTTCATCTCGATCCACAACATGGGTGCTTGGATGATGGATGCCTTCGGCTCGAAGGCGCTCAAGGATCGCTATCTCCCAGGTCTCGTGACAATGGAAAAGCTGGTCAGCTATTGCCTGACCGAGCCAGGCTCGGGCTCCGACGCAGCTGCTTTGCGCACCACGGCAAGGCGTGACGGTGATGATTACATCGTTACCGGAACCAAGCAGTTCATTTCCGGCGGCGGCGTGAATGACTATTACATCGTCATGGTTCGCACGGGCGGCGAAGGGCCCAAAGGGATCAGCGCGCTGGTGGTTGAAAAGGACATGGCCGGGGTGCATTTTGGCGCCCCCGAACGCAAACTTGGTTGGAACGCCTCGCCAACCGCTCAGGTGATTTTGGAGGACGTCCGCGTACCAGTCGCCAATCGGCTGGGGGATGAGGGCGACGGTTTCAAGATCGCCATGGCGGGTCTTGATGGCGGACGGATCAACATCGGCGCCTGCTCGCTTGGTGGGGCCCAGCGCTGCCTGGACGAAGCGGTCGCCTATACCAAGGATCGCAGGCAGTTTGGCAAGGCAATCGCCGAATTCCAGAACACACAGTTCGTGCTTGCCGACATGGCGACCGATCTCGAGGCTGCCCGCGCGCTGCTCTATCTCGCCGCGGCCAAGGTCAGCACCGGGGCCCATGACAAGACGCGGTTTTCGGCGATGGCCAAGATGCTTGCGACGGACAACAGTTCTTCTGTCGTAGATCGTGCTCTGCAGATGTTCGGTGGTTACGGCTATCTGAAAGACTATCCGATCGAGCGGTTCTGGCGCGATCTGCGCGTCCACCGCATTCTCGAAGGCACCAACGAGGTTATGCGCCTCATCGTCGGTCGGGAACTGGTAAAATGAGCGAGGTCTTGATCAGTCGCGACGGCGCCGCCGGTCGCCTGTCGCTCAACCGGCCGAAGGCCCTCCATGCGCTGACCCAGAATATGTGCGAAGCGATGAGTACGGCGCTGCACGAATGGCAAGATGACAGGAGCGTGCAGGTTGTGCTGATCGATCACGCTACCGACCCTGGTGGAGATCCCAAGCTCTCGCGCGGTTTTTGTGCGGGCGGGGATATCGCCCTGATCCGCCGTTCGGCGCTGGAAGATGGCGGCGCAGCGGCACGGGCCTTCTTCGCAAGCGAATATCGGCTCAATCACCAGTTGTTTACCTATCCCAAGCCGATCATTGCCTTCATGGATGGCATTACCATGGGGGGCGGCGTCGGCATCAGTCAGCCCGCTCCCTTTCGCGTGGCGACCCTGAACACGCGCTATGCCATGCCGGAAACGGGCATCGGTCTGTTCCCGGATGTCGGGGGAGGGTGGTATCTTTCGCGCCTGCGTGGACATCTGGGCGAATTTCTGGCCGTGACCGGTGCACGGATTGATGGTGCGGATTGTCTTTGGGCAGGGCTTGCGACCCATTATCTTGATGCATCGATGCTAACGCAGGCCAAGATGCGCCTTGCCGCGGGAGAAGCGCCCGCCGCTGTGCTCACCAGTCTGACGCAATTGCCACCGTCCTCTCGCTTGGCTGCGCACGCTGATGATATTCTTCGCCATTTTGGCAAGGGAAGTCTGGAGGCGATCCTGGCCAGCCTTGCCGGAGACTCCGGTGAATGGGCCCAGGCCGAACTGGCCGCTCTCCTCGCGAAATGCCCGACCTCCGCCAAGGTATCGTTGCGGGAATTGGCGGAAAGCCGCCGTCTCGCCGATTTTGGTGAGGAGATGCGTATGGAATATCGCCTCGCCTCACGGATGATTTTGCGCCCCGATTTCGCGGAGGGCGTGCGCGCCGTAATCGTGGAGAAGGACAATGCGCCACGCTGGAACCCCGCCACTGCCGAAGACGTGACCGAGGCCGATCTCGACGCGATTTTCGCACCGTTGGAAGAGGAATGGAACGCCTGATGAGCTACGACACGATTCTTGTTGAGCGCCATGGTGCGGTGACCCTGATCACCCTCAATCGTCCGCAGGCGCTGAATGCGCTTAACAGCCAGGTGCTGGTCGAACTGACCGCCGCTTTCGCGGCTTTCGAAGCTGATCTCGAACAGGGATGCGCGGTCCTGACCGGCGCTGGCGACAAGGCCTTTGCCGCTGGCGCGGACATCAAGGAAATGGCCGACAAGCCTGCTGCCGATTTCTATGCCGAGGATTTCTTCGCGGGCTGGACCAACGATATCGTTCGCCGTGTCCGCAAGCCATGGATCGCTGCGGTGAACGGCTTTGCATTGGGTGGCGGTTGTGAACTTGCGATGATGGCGGATTTCATTCTGGCCAGCGACACCGCGAAATTCGGTCAGCCTGAAATCAAGTTGGGCGTTGCCCCAGGCATGGGCGGCAGCCAGCGCCTGGCGCGTGCTGTCGGCAAGGCGAAAGCGATGGAGATGTGCCTTACCGGCCGGATGATGGATGCCGTCGAGGCGGAACGATCGGGGCTTGTTGCGCGGGTGGTGCCCGCGGCGGATTTATTGGCTGATGCGCTCAAGACAGCTGCCACAATTGCCTCCATGGCTCCGCTCGCGGCACAAATGAATAAGGAAATGGTCAATATCGCTTTTGAAACCACGCTGGATCAGGGCCTGCTTGCCGAACGCCGGATGTTCCAGATCCTGACAGCCACCGAAGACAAGCGCGAAGGCATGCATGCCTTTGTGGAAAAGCGCTCGCCCGTCTGGTCCGGGCGCTAGGGCACAAAGAAGGGGAGGAAACAAATGCAGATCGCATTTATCGGCCTGGGTAACATGGGCGGCGGCATGGCTGCAAATCTCGTCAAGGCAGGCCACAAGGTTCATGCTTTCGATCTGGCCACAACTGCGCTTGAGCGCGCCCGTGAAAATGGCTGCGAGACGTTTTCCAGCGTTCGCGAGGCGGTGGCAGGGGCCGAGGCAGTGATCACCATGCTGCCCAATGGCGTGATCGTGCGTTCAGTCTATGATGATGACGTTATCGGCGTCGCCCCGACTAGCGCTCTTCTTATCGATTGTTCCACGATCGACGTCGCATCGGCGCGAATGGTTGCTGAAACATCCTCCGCCAAGGGCTATGCCATGGTCGACGCGCCGGTTTCAGGCGGAATCGCGGCAGCCAACGCCGGCACGCTGACTTTCATGGTCGGCGGGGAAGACGCCAGCTTCGCCGCTGCCCAGCCATTGCTTGCAGCCATGGGTAAGACGGTGATCCATGCCGGTGCCAGCGGAGCTGGGCAGGCGGCTAAAATTTGCAACAACATGCTGCTGGGCGCGAGCATGGTCGCCACGTGCGAAGCGTTTCAGCTGGCCAACCGGCTGGGCCTTGATCTTCAGACCTTCTACGATATTTCGTCCAAGGCTTCGGGCCAGTGCTGGTCGATGACCTCGTATTGTCCGGTGCCTGGCGTTGGCCCGACCACTCCGGCTGATAACGGTTATCAAGGCGGCTTTGCCACGGCCCTGATGCTCAAGGATCTGAAGCTGGCGATGGCTGCGGCGGATGATGTTGGAGCGCCGGTGCCGATGGGGCACCGCGCCGAGGACTTATACGCCGCCTTTGCTGAAAGCGGCCACGGCGGTCTCGATTTCTCGGCGATCATCCGTGAACTCTGATTGGTCGACACAATCCTCCAAGAGGCGGGAGCCAGTATGAGCGACATTTATATCATCAGCGGTGTGCGCACCGCCATCGGCGATTTCGGTGGGTCGCTGAAAGGATTTGCCGCCAGCGATATTGGCGGACAGGTGGCCGCCGAAGCCATTGCGCGTGCTGGATTGCAGCCCGGTGATATCGGCCATGTTGTGATGGGGCAGGTGTTCATCACCGGTGCCGCAGATGCCTATATCGCCCGTGTCGTGGGTTTGAAGGCCGCCATTCCCGTGGATGTGCCGGCCTTGACCGTGAACCGTTTGTGCGGATCGGGCGTGCAGGCGATCATCTCCGCCGCGCAGATGATGAAGCTTGGCGAGGCGACGATCACGCTTGCCGGCGGTGCCGAGAGCATGTCGAACATTCCCTATCACGATCACGGCGTTCGCTGGGGCAAGAAGATGGGTGACAATCTGCTCGTCGATGCGCTGACCAGAGGGCTGTCGGATCCCATAGATGGTTACCATATGGGTGTGACGGCTGAGAATGTTGCCGAGAAGTGCGGCGTTACCCGTGAACAACAGGATGCATTGGCGGTTGAAGGCCATAGGCGTGCTGCACGTGCCATCGCCGAGGGGCGCTTCGAGGAGCAGATTCTGCCTATCGAGATAAAGACTCGCAAGGGCATCACTCTCTTCGATACGGACGAGCATCCCCGCGGCGATACCACGCTGGAAACGCTGGCGGCGATGAAGGCGGTGTTCAGGAAAGATGGCACTGTTACCGCAGCCAATGCCAGCGGTATCAATGATGGCGCGGCGGCTGTCGTGCTGGCGAGCAGCGAGGCGGTGGAAAGCCGAGGTCTCAAACCAATGGCGCGGATCGTGGCGTGGGGACACGCAGGGGTCGAACCCCACCTGATGGGGCTGGGACCGGTAAAGGCGGTGCCGATTGCGCTGGCACGCGCGGGCCTGACGCTTGCCGATATTGATGTGATCGAGGCGAATGAAGCCTTTGCTGCGCAGGCCGTGGCGGTCGCGAAAGAACTGGGCTTTGATCCTGAAAAGCTCAACCCCAATGGCAGCGGCGTGGCTTTGGGCCATCCTGTCGGGGCGACCGGGACAATCCTTACTGTGAAGGCGATATACGAGTTGCGGCGTATCGGCGGACGCTATGCCCTCATTACCATGTGTATTGGAGGTGGACAGGGCATCGCGATGATCATCGAGCGGGTGTGAAGTCAAAGAAAGGGCGGGAGTATGCCAAAAATCGGAGTGATCGGCGCGGGGCAGATGGGACGCGGTATTGCCCAGGTGGCGGCGCAAGCGGGCGATGAGGTTCTATTGTCGGACGTCAATCTGGACCTTGCGGAAAAGGGCAAGGTAGCCATTGCCAAAGGGCTGGCCCGTCTCGTCGCCAAGGGAAAGCTTAGTCAAACTCAAGCGGATGCCACCCTTGCGAACATTACACCCACCGGCGAACTGATACCGATGGAAGATGCGGATGTCATCATCGAGGCGGCTACCGAACGAGAGGATGTCAAGCTCAAGATCTTTGAGGCGGCGAGCAAGGTGCTGGCGCCGAATGCGATCCTGGCTACGAATACAAGCTCGATTTCGATCACGCGCATGTCGCGTTCTGCCCCCGATCAGGCTCGCTTTATTGGCATGCATTTCTTTAATCCGGTGCCGGTGATGCAGTTGCTGGAAGTCATTCCCGGACTTGCCACGAGTGGGGACACCACCGCACGGGCAAAGGCGCTGGGCGAAGCCTGGGGCAAGCAAGTAGTGGTCTCGCAAGATGATCCCGGCTTCATTGTCAACCGCATATTCGTGCCCTTTCTGAATGAAGCCATCTTTGTGCTGGGCAATGGAACCGGAAGCATTGAAGATATCGACAAGGGCGTGAAACTGGGGCTGGCCCATCCGATGGGGCCGCTGGAGCTGGCAGATTTTATTGGCCTCGATACGCTTTACGAAATTATGCTGGTTTATCTGCAAACCACAGGCGACAGCAAATACCGTCCCGCGCCGCTTCTCCAGAAATACGTCGAGGCAGGCTGGTACGGCCGCAAGTCGGGGCGGGGTTTCTATGATTATTCGGGCGAAGTGCCGGTGCCAACGCGCTGAGCCACGCTGCGCTGTGTTTCGATCAAGCCAGGAAGTATCGATATGAGAATTCTTGTCCCTGTTAAGCGAGTGATAGATTTCAATGTGAAGCCGCGGGTCAAAACCGATGGCACAGGGATCGATCTTGCCAACGTCAAGATGAGCATGAACCCCTTTGACGAGATCGCGGTTGAAGAAGCGATCCGGCTGAAGGAAAAGGGCGTGGCAAGTGAAGTCGTTGCGGTTTCGATCGGGCCGGTCAAGGCCCAGGAAACGCTGCGTACCGCGCTGGCCATGGGCGCGGACCGTGCGATCCTGGTGCAGACCGACGAGGCGGTGGAACCGCTGGCCGTCGCTAAACTGTTGAAGGCGATCGCCAATGAGGAATCCCCGGATCTGGTTATTCTGGGCAAGCAAGCAATCGATGACGATTCAAATCAGACCGGCCAGATGCTGGCGGCTCTGCTCGGCCGCCCACAAGGCACATTCGCAAGCAAGGTTGAGGTTGAACGCAGCAGTGTTGTTGTCACGCGTGAAGTTGACGGTGGATTGGAGACGGTGAAACTGTCACTGCCTGCTGTCATCACCACCGACTTGCGGCTCAACGAACCGCGCTATGCGTCGCTGCCTAATATCATGAAGGCGAAATCCAAGCCGCTCGTGACCAAGGTGCCCGCCGATTACGGGGTGGATGTTACACCGCGCCTCAAGACGCTGAAGGTCTCTGAGCCGTCGGTGCGCAGCGCGGGCGTCAAGGTGCCCGATGTCGATGCGCTGGTCGCCAAACTCAAAGAACTGGGAGTAGCCTGATGACCAAGGTTCTTGTCTGGGTCGAACACGACAATAACACGCTCAAAGATGCAACGCTCGCCGCCGTTACCGCAGGGGCTCAGCTCGGCGAAGTGACGCTGCTGGTGGCGGGCGCGGGCGCGGGCGTGGCGGCTGTGGCTGCCGAAGCATCCCGAATCGCCGGGGTCGCCAGGGTGTTGGCCGCTGACGATGCCGCTTTTGGTCATGGGCTGGCCGAAAATCTGGCTCCGCTGATCGTGGGGCTGCTGGCTGATTTTGACGCCTTCGTCGCGCCTGCCACCACCACGGGCAAGAACATCGCGCCGCGTGTGGCCGCATTGTTGGATGTTGCCCAGTTGTCTGACATTCTTTCGGTGGAGGGGCCCCGGACATTCACGCGCCCGATCTATGCCGGCAATGCCATCGCCACGGTGGAATCCAGCGATGCCAAGCTGGTGATCACCGTGCGGGGGACCGCTTTTGCCAAGGCGGCGGCAACGGGTGGTTCTTCTCCCGTCGAAACCGTGTCCAGCAACGGTGATGCTGGCCTTTCCAGCTTTGTCGGGGCGGAAATCGCCAAGTCGGAACGCCCGGAACTGACCAGCGCCAAAATCATTGTCTCCGGCGGCCGTGCGCTCAAGGACGCCGAAACCTTCAAACAGTATATCTTCCCGCTGGCCGATAAGCTCGGTGCTGCCGTGGGCGCTTCCCGTGCGGCGGTGGACGCGGGTTATGTGCCCAATGATTATCAGGTGGGGCAGACGGGCAAGATCGTTGCGCCCGAAGTCTACATTGCCGTGGGTATCTCCGGCGCCATCCAGCATCTGGCGGGCATGAAGGATTCCAAGACTATCGTCGCCATCAACAAGGATGAGGATGCACCCATCTTCCAGGTGGCTGATATCGGTCTCGTCGCAGACCTTTTCAGCGCTGTGCCAGAACTAACCGGAAAGTTGTGAGAAGAGTTCCACGGCCTGTGACCAAACTTGAAGAGATGCTTATGCATTCGCCTATGACGCAACTTCTGGGTGTTTCCATCATACTGGAGGAACATGGGCATGTTGTTTTGACGGCAACACCGCAGCATCGCTTTAAGAACGGTGTAAATATCATGCATGGTGGATATGCTGCAAGCCTGTTAGACCATGCCTGCGGTGCTGCCGCGCAGTCCGTGCTCGACGATCAGCACTATTGTCTCACGCTTGAGCTAAAGGTCTCCTATCTCAGAAAGATTGAGGTGGAGACTGGGCCGCTGAACATTATCGGGCGCGTGCAGAAGCCGGGGCGACAGATCATGTTCTGTGAAGGCGTGCTGCAGGATGCTGATGGACATGATCTGGCAACTGCCACGTCGACCCTGATGGTCAGACCCATTGAGCATCAGTCAGAACAGCAATCCAGAACGGGAAGCCAGCAGTGACTGTGGAACGCGAAACCATGACCTATGATGTCGTGGTCGTCGGTGGCGGGCCGGCGGGGCTGGCGGCATCGATCCGGTTGAAGCAGGTCAACCCGGAAATCTCCGTCTGCATTCTGGAAAAAGGTTCCGAGATCGGGGCGCATATTCTTTCGGGTGCGACGATTGATCCAAGGGCTCTGGATGAGTTGTTTCCGAACTGGCGCAACGAAGACTGCCCGCTGGCGGATGTGCCGGTTACCGACAATTGGCATTGGCATCTGACAAAGAAAGGAAAATTCGCCTTTCCTCATGCCTTGATGCCAAAATTTCTGTCCAATCATGGCAATTATACCGGATCGCTTGGCAATCTATGCCGCTGGCTTGCCGGCAGGGCCGAAGAACTGGGGGTGGAGGTGTTCCCCGGCTTTACGGGTGCCGAAGTCCTCTACGATGAAGACGGGAAAACCATCGGTGTCCAGACCGGCGACATGGGTGTAGGGCGTGATGGAGAGCCTAGGGCTGACTTTCAGCCAGGCATGCATCTGCTGGGGAAATATACCGTTTTCTCAGAAGGTGCACGCGGCCACCTGACAAAGCGCCTGAAGGCGAAATACGATCTTGAGGTCGATTGCCAGCCTCAGGTCTATGGCCTTGGCATCAAGGAGTTGTGGGATATCGATCCCGCCCGGCATGTGCCGGGCCGTGTGATCCATACCCAGGGCTGGCCGCTGGCCGAAAGCGGCAGCTGGGGTGGTGGTTTTCTGTATCATCAGGCGGGTTCTCAGGTCGCGCTCGGCTTCGTCACAGCACTCGACTATAAAAACCCTTACGTCTATCCATTCGAGGAATTCCAGCGCTGGAAACAGCATCCGGAAATTCGTGCCATCCTGGAAGGGGGCAGGCGCGTCGCCTATGGCGCGCGGGCCATCAACGAGGGCGGCTGGCAATCGGTCCCCAGGCTGGCCTTTCCTGGCGGGGTGCTGGTGGGGTGTTCCGCGGGTTTCGTCAACGTGCCCAGGATCAAGGGCAGCCATACGGCGATGAAGAGCGGTATGCTGGCCGCTGAAGCCATCGCCGCTGCCATCGCGGCCAGCCGTGAGCATGACACGCTGGAACATTACGATACCGCTGTTCGCGAAAGCTGGATCGGCACGGAACTCAAGCTGGTCCAGAACGCTGAACCGCTTGTGGCCAAATGGGGTGGAGTGATCGGTACGCTGCTGGCCGGAATCGATATGTGGCTGCGAGCGGCAAAGCTGGGCTTCATCCCGCCTATGACGCATCACACCGACGCATCTGCTCTTGAGCGTGCCGATCTTTACAAACCCATTGCCTATCCCAAGCCCGATGGCGCTATCAGCTTCGACCGGCTGACGTCCGTCTCCTTCTCCTTCACCAACCACGAAGAAGACCAGCCTTGCCACCTGCGGCTGAAAGACGACACAGTACCCAGCAGGATCAATCTACCGCTCTATGCCGGCCCCGAAGCGCGTTATTGCCCGGCGGGTGTGTATGAATTTGTCGATGTCGGCGGCGATGCGGAACCCCGCTTGCAGATCAACGCCCAGAACTGCGTTCACTGCAAAACCTGCGACATCAAGGACCCTACCCAGAACATCGACTGGGTCACGCCGGAAGGCGGTGGCGGGCCGAATTATCCGAATATGTGAGGAAATATGGAAAAAGCAGACATTGTGATCGTAGGGGCAGGGCACGGCGGCGCGCAATGTGCAATCTCGCTGCGCCAGAACGGGTTTGCAGGCTCCATCGCGATAATCGGTCGCGAGAAGGAACCGCCCTACGAGCGACCTCCCCTCTCGAAGGAGTATTTTGCGCGCGAAAAAACCTTCGAGAGGCTCTATATTCGCCCGCCCGGTTTCTGGGATGAGAAGGATATTACCCTGTATCTTGGCCGGGAAGTGACGGCAGTGGATCCGGTCGCACACAGCCTTCTGCTGAACGACGGTAGCGCCTTCGCTTATGGTCAATTGGTATGGGCTGCCGGTGGCGATCCGCGCAAACTGTCCTGTGCTGGCGCGGACCTGGCTGGTATCCATGCAGTGCGCACGCGTGCCGATTGCGATCAGCTGATGGGCGAAGTCGATGGCGGTGTGAACAAGATCGTTGTCATCGGGGGCGGGTATATCGGGCTGGAAGCCGCCGCAGTGCTGACAAAGAAGGGCCTGTCGGTCACCTTGCTTGAAGCCTCTTCACGCATTCTGGCGCGTGTTGCCGGGCCTGAACTTTCAACTTTCTATGAGGCTGAGCACCGGGCGCATGGCGTCGATTTGCGCACGAACGTTACCGTTGAAGCCCTGGTCGGAGAAGGGCGGGTAACGGGTGTGAAGCTTTCCAGTGGCGAAATCATTCCAGCCGAAGCGGTGATCGTGGGGATTGGCATCGTCCCTTCGGTAGCGCCCCTGATCGAAGCCGGTGCGCTGGGCTCCAACGGGGTCGATGTAGACGACTATTGCCACACGTCGCTGCCCGACATTTATGCCATTGGCGATTGCGCGGCCTTTGCCTGTGCCTATGCGGATGGCGCTGTTCTTCGCGTGGAATCGGTGCAGAACGCCAATGATCAGGGAAACTGCGTGGCAAAAGAAATCACCGGAACACCCGTTGCCTATAAGGCTTTTCCGTGGTTCTGGTCGAACCAGTATGATCTCAAACTGCAGACCGCCGGGCTTTCCGTAGGTTATGATCAGGCCATCACCAGGGGTGATCCGGCAAACCGCGCCTTCAGTGTCATCTATCTGAAGGCGGGCCGTATGATCGCCATAGACTGCGTCAACATGGTGAAGGATTACGTGCAGGGGCGCAAGCTGATCGAAGCTGGCGCCACTCCCGACACCGTGCAACTCGCGGATGTTGGTTGCGCTCTCAAGGATTTGATATGATAAAATTAAGTTTATTATCAGTATTTTGAGGAAAAATATTTTTCTTCCTCGGGTGTGAAAGGCGGGCCAGAGCTGCCCCAGCCTGCCGCGCCAGCGCAAGATAACTGAATTCTGGAAGCAAACGGAGCCGACTATGACCTTGCCTGCAATCTTGGGAAACCGGCTGAGGCTTCCCGTCATCGCTGCTCCCATGTTCCTTGTTTCGCAACCTGCACTGGTTTTGGCCCAATGCCGCGCCGGAATCGTTGGGGCATTTCCGGCACTCAATGCCCGGCCTGGTCCAGTGCTGGAGGATTGGCTGAAGCGTCTCCGTTCGGAGTTGACGGATCAGGACGCGCCTTTTGCTGTGAATCTGATCGTTCATGCCACAAATGAACGGCTGGAGCATGATCTGGCGCTATGCGTGAAATATCAGGTACCGCTGGTTATTACCTCGCTGGGTGCGCGACCAGATGTGTTTGACGCTGTGCACGCCTATGGTGGTTTCGTATTCCATGACGTGATCAACAACCAGTTCGCCCACAAGGCGATCGAAAAGGGAGCTGATGGCCTTGTCGCTGTGGCTGCAGGAGCTGGGGGGCATGCCGGAACGATTTCCCCCTTTGCCCTGATTCAGGAAATTCGCAGCTGGTTCGATGGGCCGCTGGCCTTGTCGGGTGCCATTGCTCATGGGGCGAGCATCGCGGCAGCTCGCGCTCTTGGGGCAGATTTTGCCTATATGGGCTCGGCGTTCATCGCCACCGAAGAGGCCAACGCGGACGAGGCATACAAGCAGATGATCGTCAGCAGTGGAGCGCAGGACATCCTCTACTCAAATGCCTTCACCGGCATCCACGGAAATTACCTGATACCCAGCATCCGTGCGGCTGGACTTGATCCCAATGCGTTGACGGGCTCGGATCCGTCGAAAATGAGTTTTGCGGAAAACGCGGTGGACAAGAAGGCATGGCGCGATATCTGGGGCGCAGGGCAGGGCATCGGCGCTGTCGACGCCGTGGTCCCGGCGGCCGAACTGGTTGCTCGGCTTGGCCGGGAGTATCGGAATGCGATGGCCCGAATTTGCATGACACCGAATTGACGGAAGGTCTATTCTCCGGTGAATTTGGGCTTCTGCCGGGCGAGAAAGGCCTGGACTGCGGATTGCGCATCCACGGTGTCCATGGCGGAGCCGATCGCCTTGGCTTCGACGTCTAGATGATCTTCGTAGCTGGCGGAAAAGCTCTGGCTCAACAGGTGTTTGATGCCTCCAAAAGCACGCGTTGGACCTTGAGCTAATCGTTCAGCGATTTGCAGCGCTTCGGCTTCTACGACATCGTCGGCGACGACACGAGTCACCAGACCCCACTCCAAAGCATCAGCTGCGCTCAATCGCCGGTTCAGATAGGCCAGCTCCTGTGTGCGGCGCAGCCCGATCAAGCGGGGCAGTGACCAAGTGGCGCCACCATCGCTGGTAAGACCTATGCCGGGATAGGCCAAGGTGAAACTTGCTCCTTCCCCCGCCAATACAATATCGCCTGCGGCAGCAAGGCTGAAACCCGCCCCTGCTGCTGCACCTCGAACAGCGACCACCACTGGCGCATTTATGGAAGCCAGGCATTTCATGCCCTGATGCAGTCGCTCTGCCAAGTGTTCGATGAAAGCCCCAGGAGCGCCCTGTTCTGCAAAGGCGTTTATATCACCGCCGACGCAGAAATTCTTACCTTCGGCATTCAGCAGCACGGCACGTACGGAGCTATCTGCCATCACTGTTTCGCAGGCGTGGACCAAGCTTTCGATGAAATCTCGGCTCATGGCATTTCCAGATTCCGGCCGAGCAAGACTGATCCGCGCCAGCCCATTTTCTACTTTCAATTTGACCAGTTCTGACATGGTTCTGTGATACCTCCTCGATCTCGTTGCTTCTAAGTTTAGCCTGTGCGTGCAATAATTCTTCCGCGAACTATGCGAGCAGATTTCAGTATATTCCTTGTATTCTTAATTTATAATAATTCCACCCAAAAAACCATCATGAAAAATTTTAGGGAATCATCTATTTTTCTATGGATTTCGTCCAATTCCGATAGGTATTTACGATAAACTTACTGAAGTGGTGTGGGTTTGTTCGTTATGCCATCGGGATATTTCAGTCACTGTGGCTGACTGAGGGGAGCTACCCGATGTGAAGGATGGAAAGAACATTCAAACGCCACGGAGTATCCGCTTTGTATCTACTCGATGTCCTGGTCACATATTGCAACCAAGCGATTGGGCAGGGATTCCCTATGGAAGGAGAGGCAAGCGCACTGGCGAACCATTTTCGGCTTGATCGAGCGAGACCCGAATCGCTTGCAAATTATGTATCCTGAGTAGTACCGTTATTCAAGCGCGGGGTTCGCACCGGGTCATTGACCTGACCTGTTTTGGTACGTGTTTTTCCGTCAAGGCTTTTGTGTGGCTGGATAAAGGACGCAGGACGATGCTCGAATTAACTGCCAACACACCACCGGATCCACTGGACGGTCTTGCCGAAATGTTTGACCGTGCAGCTATCGCCATGATCGCTCAGGTGACACATGGCCTTTCTCCGAGCACGTTGGCGCAGGCGTGTTCAGACTGGATATTGCATCTGGCCTGCCTGCCGGGCAAACAATTCCAGTTGGGGAACAAGGCCGCGCATAAATATATGCGCCTCGGCGATTATGCCTTTCGCAGCGCTCTGCAGGCTGACGCGCCTCTTGCGATTGAGGCGTTGCCCCAGGACCATCGTTTCGACGACCCGGCCTGGCAAAAGGCCCCCTATAACATGCTGGCGCAGTCTTTTCTGTTGACGCAGCAGTGGTGGCACGCGGCAACGACGGGCGTCAGAGGCGTCGGGCGGCACCACGAAGAAATGGTGGCTTTCGCCGCCCGGCAGTTGCTCGACGTTCTGGCTCCAACCAATTTCATTGCGACCAATCCAGTCTTGCAACAGCGGATAGCGGAGACTGGAGGGCGCTGTCTTGTCGATGGCTTGCATTACCTGATCGAGGATATGAGCCGACTGGCGCGTGGAGAGCCGCCAGCGGGCACGGAAGCCTTTAAAGTAGGCGAGAAGGTGGCGGTGACGCCGGGCAAGGTGGTCTATCGCAATGATCTGATCGAACTGATTCAATATTCGCCTACGACGGGCGAAGTCCGCCCCGAGCCGGTGCTGATCGTGCCAGCCTGGATCATGAAATATTACATCCTGGATCTTTCACCAGGCAACTCGCTGATCCGATGGCTAGTGGGGCAGGGCTATACGGTGTTTGCCATTTCCTGGCATAATCCGACCAGCGCCGACCGAAATCTCGACATGGAGGCCTATCGGCGGCTAGGGCCGCAAGCCGCGCTTGATGTCATTTCCGCCATTACCGGCTGCGCGAGCATCCATGCGCTGGGCTATTGTCTGGGCGGCACGCTGCTGGCGATCACTGCGGCGGCGTTGGCACGGGCCGGTGACACGCGTCTCGCCAGCGTCACTTTGCTTGCTGCACAGACCGAGTTCAGTGAACCGGGTGAACTGGGCCTGTTCATTGATGAATCCCAGCTTGATTTGCTCGAAAACATGATGTGGAGCCGCGGTTATCTCGACAGCAGCCAGATGGGCGGCGCCTTCCAGATTCTGCGCTCGAACGATCTGATCTGGTCGCAGGTGCTCACTACCTATCTCATGGGCGAGCGCGAGGCGATGAGTGATCTGATGGCATGGAACGCTGACGGTACACGTATGCCTTATGCCATGCACAGCGAATATCTGCGCCGTCTGTTCCTTGAAAACGAACTGGCGCATGACAAGTACCGAGTTGAGGGGCACAGCCTCTCCCTTGCGGATATTTCCGCGCCGATTTTCGCTGTCGGTACCGAGCGCGACCATGTTGCACCCTGGCGTTCCGTCTACAAGATACATCAGCTCGTCCATGGTCCAGTGACTTTTGTCCTCACCAGCGGCGGGCACAATGCAGGCATCGTTTCGGAGCCTGGTCACCCGCATCGCAGCTATCATATTCTGACTCATACCGATGGGGAACCTTCGTACGATCCCGAGGAATGGATGGGCCGCGCCGAGTTGCATCAAGGCTCATGGTGGGAGGCCTGGGGACAATGGCTTGCCGCGCATTCGGGTGCGCCTGTGCCGCCGCCACCCATGGGCAGCGAACGGTTTCCGCCACTGGCTTCCGCGCCAGGCCACTATGTGCTGGAGCGCTAGGCGATGTCGGAACTGATCGAAAACAAGACTTTTGCCGAAATCGCCGTTGGAGACAGTGCGAGCCTGACCCATACCGTTACGCATCAGGACATCGAACTCTTCGCGCTGGTGTCGGGCGATGTGAACCCTGCCCACATGGACCCCGACTATGCCGCGACCGGCATGTTCCACCGGGTTATCATCCATGGCATGTGGGGAGCAGGCCTGATCAGTGCGGTATTGGGTACCGAACTGCCGGGGCCGGGTACAATCTACCTTGGCCAGACGCTGCGCTTCCTGAAGCCGGTGGGGCTGGGGGATACGATTACCGCAAATGTCACTGTCGCCGAGCGGCGCGAGGACAAGGCCCGGCTGAAACTTGCCTGCCGCTGCGTCAATCAGAAGGGCGAGGAGGTGATTACTGGCGAGGCGGAGGTGATAGCCCCAACCGAGAAGGTCAGCCGTCCGCGCGTCAGCCTCCCGGATATACGGCTGGCCGAGCATGACGCGTGGCGCCAGCTGATGGGCGCCGCGAGCGGGGAGGCTGCGCCGACGGCCGTCGTTCATCCTTGCAGCGTGTCGGCGATCGATGCGACGCTGGAAGCGGCAGAGGCGGGACTTATCACGCCGCTTCTGGTGGGGCCGGAGGCAAAAATCCGCGCGGCGGCCGAAGAGGCAGGGAAAAACCTTGCCGGTATCAGGTTGATCGATGCCCCCCATAGTCATGCGGCAGCCACCGAGGCCGTAGAGCAAGTCCGTTCGGGCGTCGCACGATTGTTGATGAAGGGCTCGCTTCATACCGATGAGCTGATGGGAGCGGTAGTCAACGCAGCCACAGGTCTGCGCACCGCACGGCGTATCAGTCACGCCTATATCATGGATGTGCCGGGGCATCCGCGCCCCCTCATCATCACTGACGCGGCCATCAATATTGCCCCTACGCTGGAGGAAAAGGCCGATATCATCCGTAATGCCATCGATCTGGCTCATGTCATCGGCATGGCCGAACCCAGGGTGGCCATTCTGGCGGCGGTGGAAACCGTGAATCCGGCGATGAAGGCCACGATTGAGGCCGCAGCCTTGTGCAAGATGGCCGAACGCGGGCAGATTACGGGAGGGATACTGGATGGCCCCTTGGCCTTCGACAATGCCATCAGCCCAGCTGCCGCGCGCGAGAAAGGGATTGTTTCGTCGGTTGCGGGGCAGGCAGACATTCTGGTCGTGCCCGATCTGGAGGCTGGCAACATGTTGGCCAAGCAACTGACCTTTCTGGGGCAGGCCGATGCGGCCGGTATCGTGCTGGGCGCCCAGGTGCCGATCATCCTGACCAGCCGGGCTGACAGCCTGCGAACGCGGCTGGCTTCATGCGCAGTGGCGGTGCTGCTTGCGCGCGCGACACAAACGAAGGTGCCGCAATCGTGAAGGCGCTCATCTGCCTGAATGCGGGCTCCTCCAGCATCAAGTTCGCATTGTATGTTCTGACGGGCGAGAACGAGCCGGATCTTTGCGCGCATGGGCAGATTGCAAAGATCGGTATCGCGCCTGTCCTGCGGATCACCGCGCCGGATGGAGCAGGCCTCCATCACCGCGAATGGGCTGATGGCGCGGGACTGAGCCATGAAGCGCTGCTGGGTGCCTTGCTTGATTGGACGATGGGGCATTTGCAAGGACGCGAGTTGATGGGTGTCGGCCATCGGGTTGTGCACGGCGGAGCGCTCTTCTCCGCACCGCAACAGGTGGATGAAGGTGTACTGGCCTCGCTTTCGGCGCTGAGCGATCTTGCTCCGCTGCATCAGCCTCATAATCTTGCCGCGATCCGGGCGATAAGTGCCCTGGCGCCGCATTTGCCGCAGGTTGCCTGTTTCGACACGGCCTTTCACCATGCCATGCCCGCGCTTCACACGCGGTTCGCCCTGACGCGCGATTTGCATGATCATGGCGTGCGTCGATATGGCTTCCATGGCCTGTCCTATGAGTTCATCGCCGGTCGCCTGGCCCAGATCGATCCTACGCTTGCCCAAGGGCGCGTGCTGGTGGCGCATTTGGGCAACGGTGCCAGTCTGTGCGCGTTGAAGGCGGGCTGCAGCGTTGAGACCAGCATGGGCTTTTCCGCGCTCGATGGCCTGATGATGGGCACGCGCTGTGGCACGCTGGATGCCGGCGCGGTGCTGCACTTGCTGATGCAGCAAGGTATGAGCGCCTCTGAAGTGGAGGATCTGCTCTACCGGCAATCAGGGCTTCTGGGCGTTTCGGGCCTTTCCAGCGATATGCGTGAACTGGAAGCCAGCCCGGCACCGGGAGCTGAAGAGGCCCTGGATCTTTTCGCGTGGCGCGTGGCGCGTGAAGCGGGGGCATTGGTCATGGCACTGGGCGGGCTGGATGGTGTGGTCTTTACCGCCGGGATTGGCGAGAACGATGCAGTGATGCGCGCGCGCATCTGCACCTATCTGGAATGGTTGGGCGCGATGGTTGATTTTGAGG
Source organism: Novosphingobium sp. GV079 (assembly GCF_003058045.1). Lineage (NCBI taxonomy): Bacteria > Pseudomonadati > Pseudomonadota > Alphaproteobacteria > Sphingomonadales > Sphingomonadaceae > Novosphingobium > Novosphingobium sp. GV079. Next base: position 35,202 of record NZ_QBUE01000025.1, read on the forward strand.
CCAACACTGCAAGCGCGCCCGTCATCAGCGCGCCCGGTAGCCGGGTAGTGATCCGTGTCATCCCGACCGATGAAGAACGCATGATCGCGCTTCATGCGCTTTCTGTCCTGCAGGAGGGTCATTGAATGCCTGAGCCGCTCGTCAATCTTGCCGGGAAGCGAGGCCTGGTGGTAGGCATCGCTAACGACCACTCGATTGCCTCGGGTTGCGCGGAGGCTTTCAGGCAGTGCGGGGCGCGACTTGGTGCCAGCTATCTCAACGAAAGGGCACGCCCCTTCGTTGAGCCGGTGGCCGGGAGATTGGGGATCGAGTGGCTTTCCGCCTGCGATGTGCGCGTGCCCGGCGAACTGGAGGCTCTCTTCGAGGAGGCCAGGTCCCGTTGGGGAGGGCTCGATTTTGTGCTGCACTCCATCGCTTTTGCTCCACGGGAGGACCTGCATGGTCGGGTGGTGGACAGCAGCGAGGAGGGCTTCGCCACAGCGATGGATATTTCCTGCCACAGTTTCATCCGAATGGCTCGTTTGGCCGAACCGCTCATGTCCGAGGGCGGCTGTCTGCTGTGCGTCACCTTTTTTGGCTCGGAGCGCGTGGTCGAGCATTACAATTTGATGGGACCTGTGAAGGCGGCGCTGGAAAGTGCCACGCGCTATGTTGCCGCTGAACTTGGGCCCAAACGCATCCGTGCGCACGCCATATCGCCTGGCCCCATAGCGACCCGCGCGGCCAGCGGTATCGATCGGTTCGACGAAATGCTTGATCGCGCCCGGGCTCAAGTCCCGGAGCGTGAATTGGTGGATGTCGAAGACGTGGGCGCGCTTGCTGCATTCCTGGTAAGCCCGGCGGCGAGACGCATCACCGGCACGATCATTCCCGTCGACTCCGGGCAGCATCTGATGGCATGATTGGACGATCCGTTCCTCTTGCCGGCACTGCCGTGGCGTGTGCGGTCTTGGCTTTGCCTGGGGCTGCTCATGCGAGCGAAGCTGTCGAAATTCTGATCAGCCACACCGAGGGGCGTGACGATCAGGGGCGTATTATCGTCGTCGTACGACTGCTCAATGCCACCGATATGCCGCAGGATATGATCCTGCCCGACAAGGTTGAGGCGCGGATCACAATGGCCGGAGCGCAGGGAGGCGAGACGACCGAAACGGTCTTGCTGGACCGTTCACCTGCGACGAGGCCTGATCTGAGCATCGCGGCGGGCACATTCGCCACCGCACGCTATCTGCTTTTGCCGACGAGCGTTGCTGATGGTGGTGTACTGTCAGTGCCGGCATGGGGAGGGCGGCAAATGGCTCTGGCTATTGCTCCGGCAGTCGCCAGCCCGCATCATGCAGAGACTACGCTGTCATCGAAGCCGGAGGCACCTCCACCGTCAGACCGGGCGGTCGGCAATGCGTTTCTTGGCGATCTATCGGTTTATGAACCGATTTATGCGGTTTACGGGCCTGGCACCAATACCGCTGCCCGCATTCAGTTCAGCTTCAAGTACCAGCTGTTCGGGAGCCGCAGGTCGAACGATCTGCCGCCATCGTTGCTTGATGGCCTCTATTTTGCCTATACGCAAAGGATGTTCTGGGATCTTGAGGCCAGGTCGGTTCCGTTTCGCGACATCGACTATCAGCCTGAACTGTTTTACCTGTCGTCTCCGCTGCATCTTTCCGAGCGGGCTACTCTGAGTGGTCAGATCGGCTTTCGGCATGAATCGAACGGCCGCGATGGTGCTGCCTCGCGCAGCATGAACACCGCCTACATCGCGCCCATGGCCTCATTCTCGTTGCCCGATCGGTGGCGACTGACCGTTGCGCCCCGTCTCTGGCTATTTGTGGGCAATCTTTCTGACAATGCGGATATCCGACGCTATCGCGGGGACAGCGGCCTTTTCGCCGAAATTGGCGAAGACAAGGGTCTGCGTTTATCCACTACAACGCGTTTCAATTTTTCCAGCGGGAAGGGGGCGTTATCGGCTGATCTCTCTTATCCTCTGAAGCGGATCTGGCATGGAGGACCCGACCTCTATCTCTATGGTCAGGGCTTTATCGGTTATGGCGAGAATCTGCTCGATTATAATGTTCGGGCAACACGCTTCCGTATTGGTGTTGCCTTTGTTCGATGACGTCGCGTGAGCAGAAAAGGCGCGAGCGTTGTCCGGCCGGTTCCAGCTATCATGGCGCAAGTGCCTTCATTAGAAGACCCATCGCCTTTTCAAGATATTCTCTTTTCGCGGCGGGAGTGTTTGGCAGTTCGTCGGCAACGAGAATTCTGTATCGAGGAACTCTGATGAGAACATCGAATGCAAACAGAGAGACATAATCTATATCGTCTATCTGTATCTCTTTATTATTAATGCTTTGGTGTAGTATGGCCTTTATCAAGGCTATGGGGCCGTCGTTGAGTAGTTGCTTGGCCCTTTGGTAAATATCAGGCGCTCTCTTGGTCGCCCATATGGCAAGGCTTTCCAGTATCAATACCTCTGGCTTCAATGACATGTTCAGCATTCTTGTACTGATATGCAAGAGGCGTTCTCGCAATGCGCCATCTGGAGGTCGTACTGAACTCACGGGTTCGATATGGCATGCAAAGCCATATTCGATGACTCTGAGGATGAGATCTTCCTTTGATCCAAAGCGCAAGTAGAGCGTTCGCTTCGATACGTTGGCGGCCGCGGCAATAGCATCCATGGTGGTGCCGTCGACCCCGCGCCGCCCAAACTCGGCAAGCGTTACCGACAGGATGTGAACCCCCAACTGTGATGCGATCTCCTGTGACGGCCGGCCACCCTTGGGGGAGCGGTTCAATAGGATGCCATCCGGGTTTCCGCTTTCGCGCATCTGTGTCCTCGCCTTTGGATTCCGGACGACAATGGCACCAATTATTGATTGAGCGCAAGGTTGCGAGCGCCTAATAACACTATACAGTATACATATGGTGTGAATGATTCGCCTCATCCGGGCGGGGATTCCTTGGTAAGGTCGCATATTGTGGGGGCGTATATGGAGGGGGTTGCGCTGGTGACAGGTGGCACGCGGGGTATCGGAAGTGCGATCTCGCGCGCGCTTAAGGTGTCCGGCTACGTGGTCGCAGCGGTCTATCACGGCAATGACGAAGCTGCCGCCCAGTTTGCCGATGAGGCTGGCATCCCGACATTCAAATGGGACGTGTGCGACCCGGACGCTTGCGCGGATGGGGTCAAATGGGTCGAAGCTTCACTAGGGGCGATCTCGGTATTGATCAATAATGCGGGCATAACGCGTGATGGCATGTTTCACCGCATGGGTTGGGAGCAGTGGCGCGCAGTGCTGGGAACCAATCTCGATTCGATGTTTGCAATGACGCGCCCCGTTATTGAAGGGATGCGGGAGAGGCGCTGCGGTCGGATCGTCAATATCTCGTCTATCAATGGCCAGAAGGGACAGGTTGGTGGTCGCGTCCGTCAATGTGGTGTAAATTCGGGTGTGGCCATCGGGCTGCATTTTCAGGCGGCTTTGGGTGTAATCTGTAGCGGCTGAACCTCCTCGATGATTGGTGTGGCGAGGGCTGCCATGCCTTCAATCTGCATGTAGCGGTGTTGGAGTTGGTATTCGTCGTTCTGCTCGAGCAGAACGGCGCCGACGAGGCGGATGATGCTGTCCTCGTTCGGGAAGATGCCGACGACATCGGCACGGCGCTTCACTTCCTTGTTCAGGCGTTCCAGCGGGTTGGTGCTGTGCAACTTCACCCGGTGCTGCTCGGGGAAGGTCATGTAGGCGAGCACGTCATGCTCGGCGTCGTCCATGCAGGCGCCGAGCTTCGGCCAGCGGGCGCGCAACTGGTCGGCGACCTGGCGCCAGACCTGTGTCGCGGCAGCGTGGTCGGGCTGGAGGAAGACCTGGCGGATAGCGGCGGCAACGACAGTGTTCTGGCCCTTGGGCACGTAGGCCAGGGCATTGCGCATGAAGTGGACGCGGCAACGCTGCCAGGTGGCGCTGAGCACTCGGGTGATCGCCGCCTTGAGGCCCTCGTGGGCGTCGGAGATCACCAGCTTCACGCCAGTCAGCCCCCGCCGTGCGAGGTCCTTGAGGAAATCGGACCAGAACACCTCAGCCTCGGAAGGGCCAATGTGGAGGCCGACAATCTCGCGCTTGCCCTCGGTGTTGACGGCTACGGCGATTATCGCGGCGACGCTGACGATCCGCCCGCCCTCGCGCACCTTGAGGTAGGTAGCGTCGAGCCAGAGGTAGGGCCAATCGCCGGTAAGCGGGCGCTTCAGGAAAGCATGGACGCGCTCATCGATGTCCTTGCACAGCTTGGACACCGAGGACTTGGAGATGCCAGTCATTGAGGTGGTGCCGTTTTTCTGGACAGGATGATAAGCTCAGCCTGACCTGAGGAATGGACTGGAATGAAGACGACGAGAAAGCGCTACAGCGCGGA
>NZ_QBUE01000026.1:0-28401 GCF_003058045.1 Novosphingobium sp. GV079
TCCGCGCTGTAGCGCTTTCTCGTCGTCTTCATTCCAGTCCATTCCTCAGGTCAGGCTGAGCTTATCATCCTGTCCAGAAAAACGGCACCACCTCAGCACCACGCGCGATCTTCACCGCAACGCCATCGATCTCCAGTTCCATGGCCGCCGCTGGCGGGCGTCGTCGCCGCTTGACCTTGCGTACCGGCGCGGGCGCAACCGTGGGGGCCGGCGGAGCGCTCGGCTCGATGACGGCCGGTACGAACGCGACAGCGACCGGCGCTGCTACCGGCGGCGCCAATCCCTGATCCACCAGTTGTTGGTGCAGGCTTTTACGCCAGGCATAGATTTGTGAAGGATCCAGCCCATGGCGGCGGGCCACGGCGCTTACCCCTTCGCCGCCGGCATAGCATTCGGCCACGATCGAGGCCTTGACCTCCGGAGACCAATCCCGCCGCTTGCCCCCTCCGGTGAAAACCTCGAACCGCTGAGCACCCTTACTCACAGGATCGTCACCGGGGATCATCATAGGAGTAGCGCCTCTACCAACCACAAGGCGCGGAAACTCGGCGCTGATCTTCAACCGCGCAAGGTGGGGGCGGGACAGCGCTTACGGTCATCGCCGCTGTTGCGGAGTTCGAACGCGACCTGTTGGTCGAGCGAACGCAAGCTGGTCTGTCGCGCGCCAAGGCGCAGGGAACAAGGCTTGGGCGCCCGAGTAGCCTCACCGATGCGCAGCGGGTTGAGGCAATTGCTCGCCGCAAGCGTGGAGAATCGCTGGGAGCCATCTCGAAGGACTTCGGAGTAAGCCGGTCGGCGATTCAAAGGATCACTCAGTAACGGGCATAGGTTTTCCCCCTTACCCGTGCCGCGTCAGTAAGCCCGCTAATGTGGCGCTCTCCGTCACATCAGAGTCCGGGATCAACGCATATCGCCATGGTTTTCCATCCCCCTCAGCGGCAAACTCGTTGGCGTGTTTCACCCACTCTGCCGCCGCACGCGCTTTTTCCTGGACGGTCGGGTCGCGCATCTGGTTTTCTGCCTTGATCTCGACAATTAGCTTTTCCGTCTTGGTCTCAATCACGAAATCAGGCTCATAAGGCTTCCCCGGCTGATATTCGATCCGAAACTGATTTCGGGCGGGCTTGAGCCACCGCTCTACGTTCTTTTCAAAGTCACTGTCGATCATCACGGCGAACCGCCGCTCAGGATCGGAATGGAACTTGTGGAACTTGTAGGGGCTTTTCTGCCCGCCCCGGAAGGTGAAGCTGGCTGTCGCCGATAGCGGGGTGGCCGCTTCCGTCAGCAGCAAAGACCGTGACGGCGAATAGCTGATGTTCTGCGGCTCCAGGGTGCGGAACGAACGGACCTTGCTGGCGCGGTATTCGGCAGGGGTCTGCCGATAGTGATCCCGCATCTGGCCGAAGATACGCTGAGCGAGAGCCTTACCATGCACCAGGGCAACGTTCTCCACGTCCTCTTCGGTCTGAAGGTAAGTGCGCAGGTGGTCGATCATCTGCCCGGCCAGCCTGTAGAGCAGGTCGGCCTGGCTGTCGTAATCGACCTGCGGATAATCCATCAGGTATTTGACGATGTAGTTCTCGACCCGGACCTCCTTTGGGCCTTCCAGCGACCGCGCCAGTTCGCGCTGCGTCTGGTCCCGCAGATTGCGGACCAGCAGGCGGTCGGAAATTGGCTGCAGGCGAATGTCGCCCACATCGGCAAGGTCGAAGTCCTCGAACCAGAAGTTCACCTCTCGGCTGGGCAGTACGACGATCTCGGGGATCTCGATGCTGTTTTCGGCAATGCTGGCGGTGATCACGGCAACGAGTTTCGCCAAATCGGGCTGCACGCCCATACCCTCCAACTCGCCCTGCCGCTCGACCGAAAGCCGCTTCACGTCGGCGGCAATGCGCTGCTGCACCTCGGGGCTTTTTAGCTCCTTGTGGCCGCCCTTTAGCTCGCGCTCGTATTTGTCGCGGATCAGCTCGATGGTGAGCTGGGCAATCTTCCTGTCCTCGGGCCTGTCGAAGACGAAAGGCTGGGCCGCGCCCTCCTGCACCTTGTCTTCGCTTTCGGGTAGCGCGGCACCGGTGAGCGCGGCCTCGAAGGCGGTCGGCACTGTATAGACGACCTGCGGCTCGGTGGAGATATCGCCGCCCTCGCCGATCCGGTATTCCTTCACCTGGACCAGCGAGTCCGCTTCCCGCGCCTTCTTGATCACCTCGTCAAAGCGGTCATGGGCAATCACGGTGAGGGTATCGACCGCCTCGTTCCCCGTTCGCTCGCCATAGGGCAGGCGCAGGCCGCGCCCCAGGGTCTGCTCGGTCAGAATGTCCGATGCCGAAGCGCGCAAGGGAACGATGGTGTAGAGGTTGGTTACGTCCCAGCCTTCCTTCAGCTTGTTGACGTGGATGACGATGTCGGTGTCACCCGCTTCCTCCAGCCGGACCAGGCGCGCCATAGCCTCATCGCTTTCCTCGCGCCCGGTGTTCGAGTGCACCTCGATCACCCTGCCCTTATAGGAGCCACCAAAGAAGGCATCGCTCTCGATCCGTTCGCGCAATTGCTTGGCATGGGCAGTGTCCTGCGCCACCACCAGCATGAACGGGAACACCCGCCGGCGCCCAGTCTCGCGGGCATAGAGTTCTAACTCGGTCTTCACGTATTCGTGATAGTGGACGCCATCCTCCAGCATGATGCCTTCTAGGCTGTCCTTGTCGTAATCGCTGGCGCGGAAATCGGCGCGGGTGGCGACTGCCGGTTCCTTTACGAAGCCATCGGCCATCGCGTTGCCGAGGCCATAATGGTAGATGACGTTCTTGAAATCCTTGGGGTTCGCACCGACCGTCTTCGGCGTGGCGGTCAGTTCCAAGCCCAGCTTGGGATCAAGCTCAGTAATCGCTTTATAGCCAGCCGATCCGCGATAACGGTGTGCCTCGTCCATCAGCATGACGAGATCGGGCAGCTTGGACAGGTAATCGAAATAGCTGTCGCCCAGGGTCTCGCGGAAACTCCTGATCTTGCCCTTGTCCTTGTTGATCTTGTCGACGTTGAAGATATTGATGATCGCCTCCGTCCCAAACAGGTCCGAGCCGCGAATGCCACGCCCTTCCTGCCAGGTGTCACCGGTTACGATGACAGGCGGCGTCTGGGCAAACTGGGCGATGCCCCGGAAGACATACTTGGGTGACGATTGCCGCGAGAAATCGGCGATCAGCTTGTCATAGATCGTGGTGTTAGGGGCGAGCACGAAGAAGTTCTTCGACCGGCCCGACAGATACATATAGGCGATGAATGCGCCCATCAGTCGGGTCTTGCCGACGCCAGTTGCCAGCGCGAAACAAAGTGAGGGAAACTCACGCTCGAAGTCGGTGACGGTTGGATACTGCGCCTTAATCGTCGCCAGCAGTGCCGCAGCATCGCAGGGCGCGGCGAAGTCCATATGAGCTAAAACCTGGCCAAGGATGTTCAGCGAGTTCTCCTGCGGCCCGCGCAGCGAAAGCCGCTGGGCAATCTGGCGGCGGATGCGGGCTTCGTGCCCCAGCACAGCGGGACCTTCACTCATCGCCCGCTTCCCCTGCGAAGAGGGGCAGGCCAATAGTCATGGCCTGTATTTCCTCCGCTGCGTCATCCGCCTCGGGCAAGTTCTGGATGTTCAGTGAATAATCGTCGCGGCCCCACTCGCATTTCTGGAGAATGGAAGTCGGAATTTTCACCAGCGTCAGGTTGTCGAAGGCGTCGGCATCCGCATCGAACGCCTTGCAGCAAATCAACAGACTGCGATCCGGCCCCACGTCATGCGAAATCTTGGTACATGCCTCATGGGTCAGCGCTTGCGTGGTGACGTAGATGAAGTCCGTTTCGGTCGATGAGCCGTGCCGCCAATACTCCTGCGGATCGGAGGCGGGAGCATAGGTGAAACCCATATGCTTGCACATCGCTTCGGCCAGCATCGCCGGGTTGTAGTCCTTGGCGATGACCCAATTACCGTAGCGATCCTGTTCGAGGAGTGATGGCGCGAGGGCGAAATAACGGAAGCCGCCGCCACCCTTCCAATCCACCGCCTTACTGATGCCACCTTGATCTGTGCCGTCGATGACCTTTTGCAAGCGCGGCAGCACATGGGTTTCGGCATGCTCGCCGATTTCGACCATGATCCAACGGCGGCCCATTTTATGGGCGACAGCCCCAGTTGTTCCGGACCCTGCGAAGCTATCGAGGACTAGATCGCCCGGTCGCGTTGAAATTTCGACCACCTTCTTAAGGAGACGCTCCGGCTTGGGCGTTCCAAAGGGATTGCCAGGAAACAACCGCTCAATCTCAATTTTCGACTCTTGGTTATGCCCCGCTTCATCGTGACCCCAAATGCTACGGGGAACAACAAGCTTGGTTTCAGACAAGAATTTCTTGATGCGAGGCATGGTGCCGCGACCATCCTTGCCCCAGTAAACAAGATTATCGGCTACATTTCTTGCATGTGTTTCGGGTCCATAAGCCCAAACGCGAGTCTTACTTGGCCATATTTCTTTATTTGTGTTAGGATTTACAATTGGATAATAGAGGTTTGGACGCTCCTCTGCCGACTTAGCGCAGGTGTATGCAGATGAATTCCAAGGCCCTCTGGGATCGTCATCCAGATTTTTGTAGTATGCGGACTGAGCTTCGGTGCGGGCTGATCTATTAGGAGACCAAGCTTCCTTTGAGCGTGCATAAACAAGAATGTGGTCAGCATCGGCGCTAAAATATTTAGCATCATTCGCCGGAGAAATCCTCTTGTGCCAAGTGATATCCGTCACGAAATTCACTCGTCCAAAAACCTCATCACAGATTACCTTCAGATAGTGCGCTTCGTTATCATCAATTGTGATCCAAAGTGATCCTTGATCTGACAATAGACGCTTGATGATTTCCAATCGGTCGCGGATGAGGCTCAGCCAAAGCGAGTGCTCAAGCCCGTCGTCGTAGTGTTCGAACGCCGACCCAGTGTTATACGGCGGATCAATAAAAACGCACTTCACCTTTCCCGCATAATCCTGCTCTAGCGCCTTCAACGCGAGTAGGTTATCCCCCTTGATCAGCATGTTATCGAAGATATCACCTTCGCGCCGCACCTTGGCGTGATAGCTCTTCGCCGGGTCTTCGATCAGGATGCGCGGCTCCAGGCGGGGGCGCTCTTCCTTGCCGGGCCATGTCAGTTCAAGCTTGGTCTTCTTGGTCATGCCGCCATCTCTATCGCCTTGCCCCCGAACGCGAAACCCTTACGCCAAGGCTTGATTGTCCACAGCCATTCCTTATTCACCTTCCGCCACCTCCAGCGCCCGCCGGGCCTGCTGCAGCAATTCGTTCACTTCGAACCAAGGGTCGGTCCAGGGACTGTGTTGCGCCAGCAGCGCTTCCAGGTTCAGCACACGAGCAACGCGCTCCTTGTAGTCGGGCGGCAGAGCGCCCTCGCCAACTGAAGCATCCTGACTTGGCCCAAACCGCTCTCGATCGAGGTCGCGCTTGACTCGCAGGACAGATGAGGCCGGGTCCGGCTCAGGCTCTTGAGCCGCCACCACACCCAGCTTATTTCGCAGCGTCGCCCAATCAACGGTCAGACGGTTCGCCGGAAGCAATGGCTGCGTGGCGGGGGGCGGAGGCACTGGCATGGAACCCGACCGGTAACCGCGCCCGGAGATCGCGGCCAACACGGCCAACTGGTTATCCGCCAAATCTAACTTCGCATGGCCAAACGGCGGCCAAGGCCGCGTGGCTCGGATCGCATCGCTCCACACTTCTCGTACCTCATAAGCGGGTAGCTCGGCATGGTGCCAGTTCACCACATAAAGTAGCTCTACTTCCAGCCGTGGATGAAGTCCCTGCGATGCCTGCCTCTCCTGGGCGTCAAAATGAGCACGCAATTCCTGCCGCCGATCGGCAAGCCAGCTTATCATGCCGGTCTGCCAATCCTCCTGATCGGCAATCGCCGCCGCAAAGGCAGTGCGTCCCGGATGGTCAAGTGGCAGCATGCGCCGCCTACGGCCGAGGTCTGCAATCAGTCGATTGCTAGCAAGCATCTGAGCATCAACGCCATCTTCCAGCTCACGAATTGCATGCTCTCCCGCCTCATGAATACGGGCGATGGCGTTGTTGCTCTGCCGCAGCCAACGCTTGCGCACCTCACTCCGTTCGCGCTCAATCAGCAGCTCCAATTCAGCGGGTGGAAATTCGTCGCAAAGCTGGGGCAACGAACTGGCGCAGCGCAGCAGGTTGGCCGCGATAAACGACGGGATCGGTTCTTCCCATTCATCGCAACCCACGATCAGCGGCATGGTGGCCTTGTGCTTGTCGCCAACCCAGATTTCCGCTTCGGCTACAAGCAGCCAGCCGCTGCTGTTGCGAAAACGGGCGACATGCCGCCAATCGCCGTCATAGCTGTCCAGGTCGATCTGCAAGCAGACCGGATAAAGGCCGAAGCCCTCCAGCACAGCGTCATTCCACCGCCCAACGGACGGTCATGAGCGGCTTGACCGTTGGCTTCTGATTGAGCTGTTCCGCGAACTCGTCGAGCATGTCCTCTACCTTCTGGCGGGCTTCCTTGCGCTTGGCGAACTTGGCCAGCTTGATCTCGTCCACGTTATCTTCGAGACGCTTAATCTTGCGCTTTAAGGCAAGCTTTTCATCCATCGATATGCCTGCCACACGAGATTGCTTGCGAAGCTCCCTAACTTCTCCGTCGAGATCGGCGATCTGCGCATCCAGCTCTATCTCAAGGTCCTTGGCGTACCGATCCAGCCGCTCGCTTTCGGCGTCGATCCATTCACCGTTTTCCTTTAACACTCGGTCAGAAAAATCGGAGAACTGGTTTTGCTCAATGGCGGTCAACGCGGCGTCGGGCGGCGTTACGTAGCCGGCCTGGTTATCCACAGCAGGGACCATGAACATCTTGTCGGCCACCGCCGCATCAATTGTCGTACCGTCATCGCTGAGACATGCGATCAGCAGCTCCTCCCGAGGGGCATCGGGCGTTGGCATTGTCGCCTTGTAAACCCGCATCCACCCCCTTGTCCCCTTCAATTCCTTCACCGCCCCTACCTGGCCAGCAAACGGGTAATCATCAGGTCTGAAGGTCATAGCGATCTGCTCTGTCGAGAGATCGCGATCCTTTGCTCGCTCAACCAATTCCGCACCAAGGCCGTCGTTGACGCGGAAGAACTGCCAATCCTGCTCATCTGCGAGAGGCCATTTGGTCGTGTATGTCTTGTTGTCGTAGTGAAAGGTATCGGCGTCGGGGGCGTCAAAATGCGCACCATCCAACTCGGCATGGGCAACCATCAACAGCCGTTGGACATACTCCGGCAGGATGCGGTCTAGTTCCTTTCCGCGGTCCTGCAGCTTGGCGATCACGGTGGAATCCATCTCCCCCAGCAGCTTGTTCCGGGCAGCGTCAAACTCAGCGTCGATCTTGTCCTGAATGGTTGTCCTAAGGGCATCAAACTCAGCCTCAATCTGCTCGGGCGTACGCCCCTGCTGGACGATGCGTAGCACTTCCTTCTCGAAATCGACCCCACTCATCAGTGTGCCAAGGACATTGTCACTAGCTCCAAAAACTCCCTCGAACAGATGGAACTTTTGGCTCAACAATTCATGAATCCGCTGCTCGGTCTTGTTCTTCAGATTGAGCATATTGACCACGGTCACATCGATTTTCTGGCCATATCTATGACAGCGACCGATCCGCTGCTCAACGCGCTGCGGATTCCATGGGAGGTCAAAGTTGATCAGTAGAGAGCAGAACTGTAGGTTGATGCCTTCAGCCCCGCTTTCGGTGGCAATGAGGATCGTTTTGTCATCACCCTTGAAGGCTTCGACAATCGCAGCCTTCATGTCAGCCGTTTTGGAACCGGAAATCTTGTCGGTCCCTTTGTGCATTTCCAGCCACGCCGCATAAGTTTTACGGCTCTGCTCATCAGAATTGGACCCGTTCATCAGCACGATGCGACCCGCATAGCCGTGACTCTCCAGCAGATTCCGGAGATAGTTTTGAGTGCGAACGCTTTCAGTGAAGATGACGGCCTTTCGAGCACCACCCTTACCTTGGATTTCATCGAGAACTTTAGGTAGCTGCTTCAGCAGTTCCTCACCTTTGGCGTTTTTTTCAATGGATTCGGCGAGTGCGAGATAGCCCTTTAGCTCCTCGATCTCAGCCTGAATATCTTCTGGTGAGATCGACACCGCTTCGTCTTCGCCAATGTCTTCGTCGGCCTCCTCAGCGATCTCGACCATAACATCAACATCATCGGTCATGCTGAGCGCAGCAGCCTTCCGTGCCTTCAAGCGCTCAATCAGCGTTTCCAAATAACGAGCAACGGCGAAACTGGATGATCCAAGAATTTTCCGAATCTGAAGGATGACGAGCTGATTGGCCTTTGCGCCATATGAGACCGTATCTTCACGCTGAAGAAAATGGGATAACTCCTCGTAAAGCTGTTGCTCACTGCTTGACGGTTCGAAATGGAAGGTCTGAGCATTGCGTCGAACGAAGCTGATATGCCCGGCTGCCTGCACCTGTGATCTGAGAGACCGCTGACACACAGGCATTAGTCGCTCACGAAGCGCGTCGAGCGTAGTGGGCGAAGCCGACATATACTGAGCTCGAAAAGCGTTCTCTCCCCCAAAATGATTTTCGTCTACAACAGAGACAATGCCGTAGAGCTCCATGAGCGAATTCTGAAGCGGCGTAGCCGTAAGAAGAATTTTGAAACGATCCTGCAGCGCAGTCTTTAACTCTTTTGCCCGCGTCGAACCATCTTTCTTGTAAACGTTTCTGAGGCGATGAGCTTCATCGAATACAACGAGATCCCAGTTTATCGAGCGAAGTTCGTCTGCCTTCCGCGCAGCGAATTCGTAAGAACAAATCACAATACCCTTAACACACGCGAATGGCTGGGTGTGGCCTGCCTTCCGCATGGCGGCATAAGTGCTAGATTCAACGATTTCCGAATGAAGAGAGAATTTTTCGTGAAGCTCTTGTTGCCACTGCTTGCGAAGCGACGCGGGTACGATCAGGATAATCCGACGCCTGTGCTCAGCCCAGCGCTGGGAGAGAACCAATCCAGCTTCGATGGTCTTACCCAGACCAACCTCATCCGCGAGCAAGACGCCCTTCGACAAAGGCGACTTCAGTGCAAATAGTGCCGCCTCGACCTGATGAGGATTCATCTGGACCCGTGCGGATGTCAGGGATCGAGTAAACGCATCACTATCAATGCCAGCAAGCGTGATTTTATGGGCCTGATAGTGCCCATGCACCTTCGTGAACACTCAATTCCCCCAAGCCCAAACTTCGTCCTGAAATGGAATATGGACCGGAAGGCCCTGATTGCATAGACTCCGTAGCCCAAATGTATCAACAATCTCTTCAATACTGGATATCAGTTCGCGGAAGCTCGCACGGGACCGGAGCGGTTCAGTTCGTGAAATTATGGCCAGAGCTATGGCTAATATCAAATTGTTAAATTTTTCTGTTAATAATCAACGCTGATTGCATCCCTCCGTCTCCGCCACATCATGCATATGGCGATCCCCATCGAACGCGCATCCCAGCCGCAACGCACCCACCGGTGCGAGCCGGCCTGATGTTCTGACCGCACACGGCTTAAAAACGCCCGGATGACGATGGTCACCCGGGCGTTGTTTGCTGAAAGGCGGGAATGGCGGCGGCGCTTTGCGGTTCAGGCGCGGGCCGGTGCCGGGCGTGCGCTGGCGCTCAGGGCCATGCCGACAATGATTGCCAGGGCGATGCTGCCTCCGCCGATGGCCACGAACGTCAGGGGCAGGCCGTGGCTGAACACGGTAACCAGCGAGACCAGCGCCGGGCTGACGAATTGGCCCACGAAGAACGCGCAGCTCCAGAAGCCCATGCCGCGGCCCCGGTTCTCATCGCTCAACCCGCGCATGGTCCACAACAGCAGCGTGGGAATGCACAGGCCGGCGCCCAGTTGCTGGACGGTGCAGAACGCGGTCAGCTGGGCGGCCGAAGCGCTGGCGCCAATGCCGAGCAGGCCAGCGCCCATGAGCGCAAAGAAGATGCCGATCTGCCAGCCGGTGCCAAGCCGGCTCGATGCGGGCTTGAACAACAGCCCACCAAAGAAGACGCCGATGTTCGCCAGTCCGATCAGCATGCCGATCGTATCGGGCGACGTGACGCCGACGCCGGGAAACAGCAGACCAACCTGGACGATATAGACGTAGTAGATGCTCGAAGCGAGCAGGGTCACGCCACTGGTGATCAGGACATGGCGGGTGGGAAAGCCGGCCACGGTCCCGGCCAACAGCGTCTGGCTGCGCTTTGCCGGCTCGAACAGCAGAAATGCCATCGCCACCGCGATCGGGATGGCGCAGGCGTAAACCAGAAACGGAGTGTTCCAGCCCACCCCTGACAGCATGCCCGACAGCACCAAGAGCGAGACGCCGAAAAACGGCTGCGCGGCGGACTGCACGGTCAACCAGAAACGGCGCCGGCCTTCGTCAAAATAGTCACCCACCAGCGTATTGGTCACCGTCAGGATCGCCGCTTCGCACACGCCGAGCAAAAGACGCGAGGCGAACAGCGCGGGCAGGCCGTCGATGAACACCGGGGCGATCCCGACCAGGCCATAGACCGCGGTAGCGACGACGAGCAGCCGGCTGCGGCCATGGCGATCGACCAGCCAGCCCATCGCCGGCGACAGCAGCGCGACCATCAGGCCCGGCGCCGTGACCGCCAGCGGCACCCACAGGCTCGCCCCGGGAACACCGGCGAAATGCGCCATCATGCGCGGCACTGCCGGTGCCAGAGCGACGATCGCCAGGATGGGCAGAAAACTGGCGATCACCACGACGATGCCTTGGGGCAGGCCCGCCTGGCGTGGTGCGTCAATATCGGTTGCGGTACTCATGTTGCTCGTCCTTTCAGCAGTGCGCCGCCGATGCCGACGGCTTTCATCCAGGCGAGATCTTTGGCGATGCCGTCCTTGGTGATATTGCCGTTCATCCAGGGCCACCACGCCCGCAGCCGCGCCGTGACCGGCGGGTCGGCAAGCGCGTCGGGCGCCGGATGGACCTGCCCGCGCCATGGGCAAGCATCGGGCCGGCGGCGCGGGAAAGGCCCACGAAACGTCTGCGCAATTGTTCTCTCCCTGACGTCGGCCCCTGACATCGGCGATGGCAGCGCAGCGTCGTCAACGGCGCCGACCGTGGCACCACGCCATTTTTAATCAGCGATCAAATATAAAGCAAGCCGGATCGGTCGTGTCGTCAGTCGTCGCCGGGCAGACACTGTGGATCGATGGCGGTGTTTTCACCCGTGCACCTTGGCCTTACCAGCAGTAAGAGCTTGGTTGATGCTCTCTGCCACTACCCCGCTGCTCGATCGCTTGCGCGCCATTGTCGGCGCGCGCCACGTCCTTACCGGCAGCGATGCGACCCGCGCCTTTGCCACCGGCTATCGCTATGGAAACGGGGATGTTCTTGCCGTGGTGCGCCCAGGCACGCCGCTGGAACAGTATCACGCGTTTTGCGCCTGCATCGCCGCCGATGTGATCGTGATTGCCCAGGCCGCCAATACCGGCCTCACCGGCGGCTCCACCCCGGACGGGCACTATGACCGTCCGGTGGTGATCATCAACACCTTGCGCCTCAAGGGCGTCCACGCCCTGGCCGGCGGAACGCAGGTGGTCTGCCTGGCCGGCGCCACGCTCTATGATCTCGAGCGTGAACTGGCGCCGCTCGGCCGTGAACCGCATTCGGTCATCGGATCGTCGTGCATCGGTGCCTCGGTAATCGGCGGCATCTGCAACAATTCGGGCGGGGCCCTGATCCGGCGTGGCCCCGCCTATACCGAAATGGCGCTGTTTGCCCGGGTCATGGCCGATGGCACGGTCGAACTGGTCAATCATCTCGGCCTGGACCTCGGCACCACGCCCGAGGACATTCTCGGCCGCATCGGCCAAGGGCGCCTGCCCGTCACCGGTGAGGCCGGCGCGGCCCCCTGCGCTGCCTCGTGCCAGGACTATGCCGCGCGGGTGCGCGACATCGCCGCCCCCTCGCCCGCTCGCTATAACGCCGACCCAGAGCGCCTGTTCGAGGCTTCAGGCAGCGCGGGCAAGGTCATGGTCTTTGCCGTTCGGCTCGACACCTTCCCGCGCGAGGAACAGACGGCAACGTTCTACATCGGTACCAACGATACCGCAGAACTCACCCGCTTGCGCCGCACGATCCTGGCGCAATTTCGCGAACTGCCGATCTCGGGCGAATATATCCACCGCGACGCGTTCGATATCGCTGCGGTCTATGGCAAGGACGTGTTTGTCGCGATCGAGCGGTTCGGTACCGACCGCCTGCCCCGCCTCTTTGCGTTGAAGAACCGGATCGACGCAGTGGCACGGCGTTGGCGCATCCTGCCGGCCAACCTCTCCGACCGGGTCATGCAGGCCGCAAGCCGGCTGCTGCCGCAGCATCTTCCGCCGCGCATGCGGGCGTGGCGCGATCGCTTTACCCACCACCTGATCCTCAAGATGCCACGCGATGGCGTGGACGAGGCACGCACCCTGCTGGCGCAGATGTTTCCCAGTGCCACGGGCGACATGTTCGAGTGCACCCCGCACGAAGCGCAGAAGGCCTTCCTCCACCGCTTTGCCGTGGCCGGCGCGGCAATCCGCTACCGAGCTATCCACGCGGATCGGGTTGGCGACATCGTTGCCCTCGACATCGCCCTGCGCCGCAATGACGAGGACTGGCTGGAAGTCCTGCCCTCGGCCATCGCCGACGCGATCGAGGCCCGGCTCTATTACGGGCACTTCTTCTGCCACGTGTTTCACCAGGACTATATCCTGAAGAAAGGCGTCGACCCGCTCGCGCTGGAGCACCGCATGTGGGACCTGCTCGACGCGCGCGGTGCCGAGTATCCGGCAGAGCACAACGTTGGCCACCTCTATCCGGCCAAGCCGGCGCTGGCGGCGCATTACCGAGCGCTCGATCCCGGCAACCGCCTCAATCCCGGCATTGGCCAAACGAGCCGGCAGCGCGACTGGCAATAGCGCGGCGCCAGGACGACTTATCCCTTGCGGATGTCGGCAAAGTCTGCGGCATCCAGTTGGCGGATCATCACGTTGCGGAACAGCATCTCTGCCCCGCCATCTCCGGCGCGCGGTCAGTCGGGAGCGAGCACGGCGCGCAAGGTGATATCGACGATCGTTTCGGCAATATCCACGCTGGGCAAGGCACCATCATCGCTGGGGCGCAACACCCCCTTCTTGCGCATCGTGGCAAAGCCATAGATCGCTGACCAATAGGCCACGACACGCACGTCGGCATGGGTTTTGTCCACGCCGTCGAGCGCGCCGACAACCTGTTCGCGCAGGGCATTATGGCCCGCGCGCTGGAATTCCAGCAGCGTGGGATCAAGCGTTGGCGTGGTCAGCTCGCTTTCGTACATGAGATCGAGCAGATGCGGGTTCTCTTCGGCGAAGCGGATGAACAGCAAACCCATGCGCCGGAGCTTGTCGGCCGGGCTGGCCTTGCCGGCAAGAACCTGCTCGGTGCCTGCCAGCATTTCGTTGAACCCCTCGGTGGCAAGCGCCAGCAGCAGCGAACGCCGGTCGGGAAAATGATAATAGGGCGCGCCGGGCGACACCCCGACCTCTTGGGCCAGGGTGCGGATGGAAAGCCCGTTGTGCCCGTGCTGCTTCAGGTAGGCACGACCGGCATCAAGCAGGCTGTTGCGCAATTTGTCCCGGTGATACTGCTTCTTGTCGCTCATTCGTTCCCGCCCGGTGATGTGCCGGTTGCCTGGGGCGGGCAATAGCCGCCCCGCTCCGCCTGCATCAGCGGCATTGGCATCCAGCGCCTTGCCTTTTGTACCGCGCGCCAGACGATGTCAAAACGTGAACGGCGCACTGTGGCTGGGCAACGGTGTGAGTACTCGCAATCACCGCTTGCGATAATTTGATCGCTGATTAAAAACACAGGGTATCCGCCGATCAGACGGTATGGAATCCAGGGAGATATGCATGAAAACCACCCGACGCGGCGCGTTGACGCGCCTGGCCGCGACCGGCGTTGCCACCGCCGCGCTGCCGCACGTGGCATCCGCCGCCAGCCGGGCACCAGCCGCAGCGCCCGCCGGGGCCGCGGCTGACGGCTGGCAGCCGCTGTTCAATGGCCGCGACATGGCCGGCTGGACGTTCTTCCAGGATGGAGTGGGCCAGCAGGATCGCGATGGCGTGGTCGATGTCCACGATGGCATGCTGCACCTGCTCGGCCCGCGCTATCGCGGCCCGGCCAAGGCGGGCATGGGCTACCTCGCCACCGACCGCGAGTACGAGAACTATCACCTCAGCCTCGAATACCAGTGGGGCACGCGCCGCTACGAACCGCGCACGCTGTGGAAGCGGGACAGCGGCATCCTCTATCATAATCCCCTTGGCCGCGAGCTGCTTTGGCCCGATTCCATCGAATACCAGATCATGGAGCGCAACACCGGCGATGCCCTGCCGATCAACCACCGCGCCATTCCGGCGATCTCGCAAGGCGGGCTGCCCGGTTGGCCCGAAGACCTTCCCGGCAATACGCAATACGCACCGCAAGTCGATGCCGGCGGATCGCTGCGCCAGTGGATCCGCGCCGATGGCAGCTTTGACACGCTGGAGGGGTGGAACACGGTCGAACTGATCGCCCAGGGTGACAAGGCCGCCCATATCGTCAACGGCCGCATCGTGACCGCGCTCTATGGCCTGCAACGCCAGGACCCTGCCGATCGCTCGCGCTACATCCCCCTCACGCGCGGCCGCATCCTGCTGCAGATCGAGGCTGCAGAAATCATGTTCCGCAACGTGAAGATCCGCCAACTCTGACTTGCGCCGTTATGGAAAAGCAAAGGCCCCCGGTGCGCGCGCACCGGGGGCCTTTGCTTTTGGCGCCGGCCCGGCAAGGCGCGGCGCGCTTTTGCCCGCTCAGGGCAGGACAATCGTGGCCAGCCGCTCCCCGTTCACCGGCAGAGGCTGCAGGTGCGGCGGGAAATAGGGCGAACGAACGCGGGCCGCCACCTTGACGCGATGGATGCCGGGGGCCAGCCCACCCGCCTTGGGCACCAGCACGCTGCCAAAGTCGCCCATCGCCCAACGCACCGTCGTTGCGTCGCGCATGGCGTCCAGATCATAGACCTCGCCATGCAGGCGCAGCTTGGTGATTTCATAGCTGAAGAACTCATCGTCGAGCGTCACGTCGACGCCGTCGAGCAGCGACAGACGCATGCCGCGATAGTTGGGCAGGCGCAGGCGCACTTCCACCCCCTCGCGCGCATCTTCGGGGCCGTAATTGCGGAAGCCGGTGGCCTGGATAAGTTGATATTCGTACATGGCATGTTCCTGGAAAATGGCGGTCTAGGGTGCGAGCGGATCAGGCGTCGGCCAGCGCGGCGTCGTATTGCGCCTCGAGCTGGCGCATCATGACGTGCTGGCGGCGGACCTGGTCGATCGCCACCCACGGCTCGCGCGCACCTTCGTATTCCGAAGACAGGTAACCGCTGTAGCCCGCGCGTTTGAGCACCGGTATCACCTTGTCCCAGGGGATGTTTTCGCACTGCAGATCATCGTTGATGTAGTGGAACTTCGCCTGGATGAACGCCACGTACTTGGCGATGTCGAGGAACTCTTCGGGATCGACCGCGATGCCGTTGATCAGCTTGGCGTGATCGCTATCACCCTCGGGCACTTCATGCTGCCAGCCCTTGAGCGGACGGTTCTGGAAGATGCCGGTATCGATCAGCAGGCGGAAGTTGGGGGTTCCGGTGCGCTCGATGAAATCGATGTAGCCTTCCACCGCCGGGTGCCTGATCGGCGTGGGCGAGTGGATTTCAGGGCAGATCACGATGTCGAACTTATTGGCGAGATCGAGCACCCGCTCGACCGCGCCCGACCAGATCGGATCGGGGGTGAGCTGCGCGTCGATCACGCCGAACTTGGGACGCAGGAACTTGAAGCCAAGCCGGTGGGCCAGGCGCAAGTCACGCTCAAGCTCTCCGGCACCTTGCTCGACCGTCAGCTGTCGTCCCAGGCGCAGCTTGGTATCCACCCACGAACACATGTTGGTCGGCTCAAGCTGGTAGCGGTCAAGCAGGCCGAACCACGTGTCGAGCCATTCCTTGCTGGGTTCGGGATAGCACTCCACATGCGTCTCACCCAGGATC
The DNA here is from genome assembly GCF_003058045.1 of Novosphingobium sp. GV079. Taxonomy (NCBI): domain Bacteria; kingdom Pseudomonadati; phylum Pseudomonadota; class Alphaproteobacteria; order Sphingomonadales; family Sphingomonadaceae; genus Novosphingobium; species Novosphingobium sp. GV079. The sequence continues at coordinate 16,190 of NZ_QBUE01000026.1, forward strand.
TCGATCCCCGTGGCCCCGGTATCGGCGGCGTGATCAAAGCCATCCTCAAGGGTCATGATGCTGCCGAAGTCTTCGGTATAGCTGTAGAGCGATACCCCGTATTTGAACTGCCCGGACATGCTCAACTCCCTGTTCTGTCAATCCCGTGGTGGATCGGGCCATCCGGCCCGTTCTGCGTTCCTGGCCTGCTGCAAAAGCCAGAACAGGAACTACATTCTAATCACGATTTAATCGGTGATCAAATTCCTGGCAAGCGGTCATTCCGCCATCGCGCGGCTGCCTATCCAGCATCCCTGACGCGCCCGGTGGACATGCCGGGGTTGAGCGCCGGCCCAAAAACAAGGCTTCGGAAGCGCCCTCACGCTCCGAAGCCTTGCATCACTTCCGATCGAGAGAGATCAGAAGTTGATCCCTGCCCGCACGCCGATGGTGCGAACGGAGTTGAAGCTGAAGCGCTGGTTGAGCGTCAGCACGGCCGGGCTCAGCGACGCATCGCCGCCGTCCGAACCGATCGAGATCGGGCGGATGGCATTGGTGCAGTTCTTGCAGAACACCGACAGCGTCCAGTTTGCCGCCTTAAGGCCCAGGCTGGCATCCAGCGTATCCCAGCTCGGGATCTGGAACGCCGGGCCAAAGCCGGCTGACAGCGACGAACGGTGGTAATAGCTCAACGAAACCAGGCCATCGAGCGTGTTGGTCAGCGCATGCTGGTAATCAGCGCCAAGCGAGGTGCTGAACTTGGCTGACAGCGGAATCTGATACCCCGCCGCATTGAACGAACTCTGCGTCGCCGAGCAGCCGCCGGTGGTCTGCGTCGGGTAGCACTGCGCGCCGGGGAAATCGTTGTACTTTGCATCCGCATACGTGGCCGAGCCAGACAGCGTAAGGCCCGGTGCGACGCGCGCGGTGAACGAGGCGTCCACACCCTTGGTCGTCGCGGTTGCCGCATTGGCGAGCACGAAGGTGCGCAGCACGGTGATCCACGACTGCACCTGCAGGTCGGTGTAGCGGGTGTAGAAGCCCGAAAGGCTGAGCGTCAGGTGATTGTCGAACAACCGGGTCTTGATACCGATTTCGCCGCCCTTCGAGATTTCCGGGCGCACCGCCAGGTTGGCGCCCGGCGCCGGCGCGGTGTTGGAGAAGCCCGGCCCCTTGTAGCCACGGCCGTAGAAGCCATAGACCAGCGTCGTGGGCGTTGCCTGCCAGTCGAGGCCGACCTTGTAGCTGAAGTTGGTGGCATCGGTGCTCTGGACCGAGTGGTTGTTGGGAATGCCCAGCGTGACGAAATACTGGCCGGTGTTTTCGAGCAGGTCGATGCTGGCCTTGTCATACGTGACGCGGCCGCCAGCGGTCGCCTTCAGCGTGTCGGTCAGGCCATAGCTGACCTGGCCATAACCGGCGAAGCTGTTCTGCTTGAGGGTAAAGCGCGAGTCCTGGCCGAGGAACGAGGTGTTGCTGACCGGGCAAGCCGCCGGCGGCGCGCCAAGTTGGGTGGCACCAACGCAGAACGGGAAGGTCGGCAGCAGGAACGAAGGCAGGCCGTTGTTGCCGCCCAGCAGATTCTGCTGGTTGAGCTGCGAGTGGAAGTAATACAGCCCGGCCTGGCCGGTGAGGCGGTTGCCCGAGGGCAGCGCCAGGCGCAGTTCTTCCGAGAACTGGTTATAGTTCTGATGTGCCGAATTGGTGTTGAAGAAGTTGTACTGGGTTTCGTCGGAATCGAACGAGAAGCCCGTTGTCATGTGCTTCCACGCGGCAATGTTGATCAGCTGGACGCCGCTATCGAACGTGTAGCTGATATTGGCCTGCGCACCGCCGGTTTCAGTGTCGCGGAAGTTGGGGGCATCGGCCTGGAAAATACGATTGGTGGTGCCCGACGGCAGGCCCAAGCCCGTATAGGCACTGCCGGTGCCAAGCTCGCGATAGGTGATGTCATAGCGGCCGGTCACGCCGCGCTGGCGGTTGTAATCGCCCAGGATATAGACGCTCAGCGCGGTGTCCGGCTCCCACAGGTACTTGGCGCGCAGGCCCAGGCTGCGCAGGCCCATGTCATTGCGAACCTTGGGATTTACTTCAGGCCAGGTCACCGAATCCTGCCCGCTGTAGATCGCGTTGAGGCGCAGCGCACTGTTCTCGCTGACCGGCAGATTGAGCGTGGCCCGCCCCTGGATGCCGTGGCCATTCTTCACCGGCCGGTCGCGGCTGACCAGTTCCAGGTCGGCATTGCCTTCCAGCTTGCCGATCTTGGGCTTGGCGGTGGTGATATTGATCAGTCCGGCAGAGGCATTCTTGCCGAACAGCAGCCCCTGCGGCCCGTTGAGAACCTCGACGCGCTCCAGATCGTAGAACGCGTTGGCGGCAAACTCGCCATTGCCCAGCACCACGTCGTCGACCATCTGCGAAACGCTCGATTCCACCGTCGTGGCAAACGTCGCCGTGCCGACACCGCGGATCGAATAGGTGTTGTCCTGCGCCACCTGAAGGCTGGGCGCCAGCTTGGTGACGGCGCTCAGGTCGTTGACGCCGCGCTTCACCAGCGTTTCGGCGGTGACCACCGAAACGCTGAGCGGCACTTTCATCACGTTTTCAGACCGGCGCTGTGCGGTCACGACGATTTCGCCAAGGCCGTCAGAGGCAGCCGGGGCCGCAACCTGGCCCTGCGCAACCGGCGCGGCGTCCTGCGCCGATGCGGCGGCCAGCGGGGCCAATGCAGCGCCGACGAACAGCGCAGTGTGGATGGACGTTCTGATCATGATGGCCTCCCTCTCCATGTCGTGAAGCACCAGAAAGAGACCCAAGGCGCCCTTTCGCCACTGCCGGCGTGCGCGCATTATCGGTCTTTCCTCCGGCGTCCTGCGTTAGGCGATACATTTTTAATCACCGATTAAAGTCGCCAATATTTTCCGTCGGGCGCCATGTCAAGCGGCTTCGCCCGATCGCCGCGCACACGACGCCCGCCAGCTGCCGATGCGTGCAGACCGGCGCGACGCGTCGAGGAGGCGACGGAGATAGGAAATGAAGATCAACCGCCGGGTGTGATGCGCCGGCGATCACGCTGGCTAATGCCGCCAACGCGGCGCGCGCGCCAACGCGACCAGCACAGCGCTGACCCGTGGCTGCTTGTGTTGACCGTCCGCTACCGCGTCAGCGCGAGCGGAAATGATATTCGGCGAGAGTCCTGACGATCTGGCCATTGGCATCGACCAGCGCGATGCCGATTCCATCGACCTCACCCTGGGCGCGCGGCGGCTGCTGCCCGGTCTTGGTCATATAGGTGGCCAACGCGGGATTGGCCTCGTTGGCCAGCAGGGTCAGATGGGGATCGAACTGCATGAACACGTTGGGCGAGCCATAGCGCTGGAACGCGGGCAGCTTGGCCGGATAGTCCTTCATCCAGGCCGGCGGCGCCAGGTCATGGTCGCGCAGCGGTTCGGCCGCCAGGGTCACTTCATCGGCCAGGCGTTGCAGCGCGGGGGTGTGCACCACGCGCAGGAACAGCCAGTTGGTGGGCGTGCGCTCGGTGCCGTCGATTGCCAGCGGCAAGCGCTTGTGGCCGCGCGCCAGCCGCGCGATCGTGGCCTTGAGGCGGGGCAGCGCGCTGGCGGGATATTGGGTCAGATAAAGCGTGGCATGCACCGCCTGCCCGCGCTGGCGAAACGTGGTCATGCCCAGTTGCGCCAGATCGGCGCTGGCCTGGTCCACCGCGGCCACGATCGGGCGCGAGGGGATTGCATAGATATCGATGCTGACCTTGTCCGCCGACGCGGCCAGCGCCGGGCTGGACGCCGCCAAGGCTGCGGATATGCCCCAGAAAAACGCGCGCCGCATCATCGTATCGTCCCTGCACAGGCCTGCATCATTGCCATCGGCGTGGCAGCCGCGCGCCGCACTTGCAACCGCAAATGGGCGCGCAGGCTGCCTTCACCCGATCAGGCTGTGGTGGCGCGGGCGATCAGCCGGGCCAGCCGCGCAGCAAAGGCGCGCGGATCGCGCGGCGGCTCGCCATCGACGATGCGCGCTTCGTCCAGCAGCAGTTCGGCAGCGTCGGCGCGCAGCTCATCGCCTTCCGGCAGAGCAGCGAGCGCCGCGATCTGCGCGTGCGCCGGGTTCACTTCCAGCACCGGCGCCGAACCCGCTGGCAATTGCCCGGCGTTGGCCAGCAGCTTTTCCAGCTGGCGATCGAGGCCACTTTCGCTGGCCACCAGGCACACCGCGCTGTCGGTCAACCGGTCAGACGCGCGCACCTCGGAAACCGCATCGCCCAGCGTGTCCTTGACGAACGCCAGGAACGCACCCACCGCATCGCTCGGCTCGGCCTGGGGCGCGTCGGCGCCTTCAGGCAAGGGGATGAGGCTGAGATCGGCTGCCCCTTGCGTGACCGACTTGAACGGCTTGCCATCCAGGTCGATCGCCCCGCGCACCCAGAAGCTGTCCACCTGGTCGGGCAGCAGCAGAACTTCCACGCCGCGCGCGCGGAATCCTTCCAGCTGCGGCGAACTGGCGATGCGATCCAGATCGCTGCCGGTGGCGTAATAGATCGCGGTCTGGTTTTCCTTCATCGCCGCGACATAGTCCTGCAGCGAACGCCATTCCCCGCCCGAGGCCGTGGTCTTGAACCGCGCCAGGCGCAGCAGGGCCTCGCGCCGCTCGAAATCCTCGTAGAGCCCTTCCTTGAGCACGGCGCCAAACGTGTCCCACAGCTTGGCATAGGCCGCCGGATCGTCCTTGGCGGTCTTTTCCAGTTCGCCCAGCACCTTGCCGGTCAGGCCCTTTTGGATCGCGGCAAGGATCGGGCTGTCCTGGATCATCTCGCGCGACATGTTGAGCGGCAGATCGGCGGAGTCGACAAGGCCGCGCACGAAGCGCAGATAGCGCGGCAGCAGCTCTGCCTCGTCGGTGATCAACACACGGCGGACATAGAGCTTCATCCGCCCCTTGCGATCGGGATCGAACAGGTCGAACGGGCGCGTTTCGGGCACGAAGGCGAGCACGGAATATTCGTGCCGCCCCTCGGCGCGGTAATGCAGGGTCAGCGCCGGATCGTCCCACTGCCCGGCCACGCTGCGGTAGAAATCCTTGTATTCCTCGGGCGTGATCGCGCTCTTGGGCTTGGTCCACAGCGCAGTGCCATCGGCCACCTGGGTGCCTTCGGCATCGGGCTTGTCCTTGACCGTGATCGGCACGGGCACGTGGCCCGATTGCGCGCGCACCATCTGCTCGATACGCGCCGCTTGCGCATAGTCGGCCGCGTCTTCCAGCAGGTGCAGCACGATGCGCGTGCCGCGCGCCGGTGCATCCTGCGCCGCAACCGCGCCGATGGTATAAGTGCCCAAGCCATCGGAAGACCACATCGCTGCGCCATCCTGCCCGGCCCGGCGCGAGATCACGTCGACCTTGGCCGCGACCATGAACGCGGAATAGAACCCAACGCCAAACTGGCCGATCAGCTGGGTGTCCTCAGCCCCCTTGGCCGCCGCGATGCGGTCCATGAACGCCTTGGTGCCCGAGCGCGCGATCGTGCCGAGCGTTTCGGCCATGTCGGCTGCGGTCATGCCGATGCCGTTGTCCTCGATCGTCAGGCGGCGCGCATCGGCATCGACAGTGATGGTGATGCGCGGGGCCGGATCGTCACCCAAGAGATCGGGCTGGGCAATCGCTTCATAGCGCAGCTTCTCGCACGCATCTGCCGCGTTCGAAATCAGCTCGCGCAGGAAGACATCCTTGTCCGAATAGACGGAGTGGACCATCATGTGCAGCAGCTTGGCCACATCCGCCTCGAAGGCGTGGGTCTGCGGGCTGGCGGCGGTATCGTCCAGAACGTCGGCGGTCATCGGTGGGCTCGGCTCCCTCTGTTTGGCAAGACAATGCAATAGGCGCCTTAGGTGTTCCCCCGCCAAGCCGAGTTCAAGCCCGGAAAATATGGCGCCCTGCCCGATATTCATCGTGCCACGGCGATTAGATTGCGATATGAAACCCAAGCATACGTGCTTTGCGAAGAATGGGCTGCCTTTCATGATCGAATTGACCGTCAACGGCCAGAAGCGTCAGATCGACGCTGATGGCGATACCCCCCTGCTGTGGGTGCTGCGCGACGACCTGGGGATGATCGGGACGAAATACGGCTGCGGCATCGCCCAGTGCGGCGCCTGCTCGGTCATGATCGACGGCACCGTGACGCGCAGCTGCGTGACGCCGGTGGAATCGGTCGCCAGCGCACAGATCACCACGATCGAGGCGGTCGAGGCCGATCCGGTGGGCGCCCGCGTGGTGGAAGCCTGGGTCAAGCACCAGGTGCCGCAGTGCGGCTATTGCCAATCGGGCCAGGTCATGGCGGCCACCTCGCTGCTCAAACAGAAGGCCAAGCCCAGCGATGCCGATGTCGAGGCGGCAATGACCAACCTGTGCCGCTGCGGCACCTATAACGCGATCAAGGCGGCGGTGCGCGATGTAGCTGGCCTTGCTCCCACGCAGGAGCACGGCGCATGACCGAATGGACCCCGCTTGATCCCGCGCTGGCCAAGGTGCTGCCGACCGGCGAGCCGGTAAACGTATCGCGCCGCGGCTTCCTGAGCGCGGCCAGCGCCGGCGCCCTGGTGCTCGGCTTTGGCCTGCCGGTGGGCGCAGCCCGCGCGCAGGCAGTCGGCGCTGCCCCGGCGGTGGTGCCCGGCACCCGCGTGCCGGCATTCCTGGCGATCAACCCCGATGGCACGATCCGCCTGCAAAGTCCCTTCGCCGAAGGCGGCCAGGGGGTGTGGACCGCCATGGCCCAGATCGTGGGCGAAGAACTCGATGCAGATCCTGCCACCTTCGTGGTGGAAAACGCACCCACCGGGCCGGATTACCAGGTCATCAATGGCAAGATGCGGATCACCGGCGGATCGATGTCGGTGCGCAGCAGCTACGACACCATGCGCCGCCTTGGCGCATCTGCCCGCGCCATGTTGATCCAGGCCGCCGCGCAACGCCTGTCGGTGCCGGCCAGCGCGCTCAGCACCCAGCCCGGCCGCGTCGTGCACCAGGCCTCTGGCCGCAGCCTGAGCTATGCCGAACTGGCACCCCACGCGCTCGATCTGCCCGCGCCGACCACGCCGCCCACCCTCAAGGACCCGAAGGATTTCCGCTGGATCGGCAAGCCGCAGGCCCGGCTCGACGTGCGCGCCAAATCGACCGGCAAGGCGCAGTTCGCCATCGACAGCAAGGTCGACGGCATGCTCCACGCCGCCGTCCAGCATGCGCCGCGCCTGGGCCTCGCCGTTGGCAAAATCCGCAACGAGGCAGCCGTCAAGGCGATGAAGGGCGTGCATTCAGTGCATGTCCTCGATGGCGCGGTCGCCGTTGTCGCGCCGCGTTTCTGGCACGCGCGCCGCGCGGTGGAAGCCGCCCAGGTCGATTGGGTTGAGCCCACCGGGGCCAGCTATCGCCCAATGCCGGCCACCTTCTCCACGGCAGACCACGCCGCCCATCTCGCCACGGTGCAGGGCACCGAAGAAGTGGCCGAAAGCACCGGCGACGTTGCCAAGGCCTTTGCCGATGCCGGCGCCAAGGGCACGCTCAGCGCCACCTATCACAGCCAATACCTGAACCATGCCCAGCTTGAGCCGCCCTCGGCCCTGGCGCGGTTCAACGCCGATGGCACGCTCGACATGTGGTTCCCCAACCAGGCGCCCGACATGTTCCTGGCCGAAGTGGCCAAGGCATCCGGACTGCCGCCGGAAAAGATCCGCATCCACTCGCCTCTGCTTGGCGGGTTCTTTGGCCGCCACTTCCTCTATCCCAAGGGCAATCCCTATCCCCAGGCGATCGAACTGGCCAAGCGCGTCAACGCCCCGGTCAAGCTGATCTGGACGCGCGAAGAGGAATTCCTGCGCGATCCACTGCGTCCGATGGCCGCCGTGCGGTTTCGCGGCGCGGTCGATGCCAATGGTATGCCCCTGGCGATCGAGGCGGTCAGCGCCACCGAAGGCCCGAGGGAGGGCATTGCCGACAAGCGCAGCGGGGAAATCGATCCCACCGCGCTCGAAGGGCTGGCGGGCAAGAGCTATGCCCTGCCCAACAAGCGCATTGCCCAGATCTTCGTCAAAAGCCCTACCACCGTGGCCTATTGGCGGTCGGTCGGCAATTCGATGAACGACTTCTTCTATGAAGCCTTCCTCGATGAACTGGCCGACAAGGGCGGGCAGGATCCCTATGCCGTGCGCTTGCACCTGCTCTCGGGCAACGCCCGCTTGACCACGCTGCTCAAAGCGGTGGTCGATCTGTCCGGCGGCTGGAAGCGCGGCCCGTTCACCGCGCCCGATGGCACCACCCGCGCCCGCGGCATGGCCATGGCCTCGCCCTTCGGCACGCAGACGGCGGCCATTGCCGAAGTCTCGATCGCCGATGGCCAGGTCAAGGTGCACGATGTGTGGCAGGCGATCGATCCGGGCAGCATCGTCAACCCCGCCATCATCACCGCGCAGGTCAATTCCGCCGTGGCGCTCGGCCTGTCGCAAGCCCTGATCGAGGAAGCCGCCTACAAGAACGGCGAACGCGTGGCGCGCAATTTCGATGGCTATCCGATCCTCACCCCCGATCGCATGCCGCGCGTGCACGTGCGCATCGTCGAAAGTGGGGAGAAGATGGGCGGCATCGGCGAACCCGGCCTGCCCGCCGTGCCACCGGCCGTGGCCAATGCCGTGTCGCGCCTGCGCGGCCAGCGCGTGCGCACTCTGCCCATCGGCACGTTGAGCTGAGCCAGGCGCGCCTGATCCTCAGCCAAAACGGGAAAGATCGAACGGCGCCAGCGACACAGCTGGCGCCGTTTTGTCGATCAGCGCCGTGATCAGGTGCGCGGTGGCCGGCGCCAGGGTCAGCCCCAGGTGCTGGTGGCCAAAGGCATAGAACAGATTGGACGCGCGCGCTGAACGGCCGATCGCCGGCAGATAATCGGGCAGCGTCGGCCGGCAGCCCATCCAGCGCCGGAACGGCCCGGCCATCGGCAGCCCGAGTTCCGCCACATGACGCTCCAGCCTTTCCCACTTGCGCGGATCGGCCGGGGCATCGGGGTCGCCCAGTTCGACAAAGCTCGCTGCCTGAACGCTATCGCGATACCGCGTGACGATCATCGCGCGCTGTTCGAACACCACCGGCGGCAGATCGGCCGGCCAAGCGCGCGCGTCGGCGCGGATGTGATAGCCGCGCTCGGCAATCATCGGCACCGCGTGGCCCAGGCGCCGCAAGATGGGCGCAGCACGCACGCCAGCGCAAACCAGCACGGTGTCAGCCCCCAGCCCCGGTATGTCTGCCCGACCATGCGCGATCGCCACATGCGCGCGCTCGGCATGCAGGCGCCCGCCACGCGCCACAAAGGCATGCCGCAACGCCTGGCGCAGCGCATCGAGATCGGCAATCTGCGCCGTACCAGCAAAGCGCACAGCGCCCGCCACCGGCTGCCCACACAGGGCGGAAAGGCGCGCGATATCCTCATAGGTGGCTCGCGCCACCCTTGCCGTGCCGGTCTGGGCCGCCTGCCATGCGGCACGGCCCGCTGCGGCAGCGTGGGCATCATGCCAGGCGACAAGATGCCCTTCTTCGCGCAGCAGGTCCGGGACGCCAAGGCGAGCCACCAGGTCACGCCAGGCCGGCAGGGCCTGCGCCATCAGCGGCGCCATGGCCGCGCAGCCGGCATGAAAGCGCGCCGGGCGCGCCGCTGCCATCAGCCGCAGGCCGAACGGCAGCCATCGCCCGATGGCGTCCGGCGGAAAGGCCAGCGGCCCGCCCCGGGAAAACAGCCGGCCGGGCAAGGCGCGGATGGTGGCAGGCGACGCAAGTGGCTCGACCTGTTCAGTCGCGATATGCCCGGCGTTGCCCCACGATGCCGCTTGGCCCAGGCGATCGTCATCGATGATGGTGACGCTGTGCCCGGCGTCGACCAGCGCGATCCCCGCACAGAGGCCGACCACGCCGCCACCGACAATTCCGATCACCGCCACGACGACGCCACTCCCCCTTGCGCGCATCCCGCGCCAGGCACATTCACTCAGGCAACCTGGAAACCAGCCCAGAATGGATCATCGCGGTCAATCCAGATCGTATTGAAGCCCGTCGCCACGGCCGATCCCTCGATCGAGGGGATGATCGCGGGCTGGTCGCCCAATGTCACTGCCTGCTCCACCCGTCCGATAAAGCGCGAACAGATATAGCTTTCGTGCACGAAGGTATCGCCCACGCCCAGCTTGCCCTGCCCCGCCAGATGCGCCAGGCGCGCCGAGGTGCCGGTGCCGCAGGGGCTGCGGTCGATCGCCTTGTCACCATAGAACACGGCATTGCGCCCATCGGCGCCGTCATGCTTGGGCTGGTCGGTCCACAACACGTGGCTGACACCGCGAATGGTGGGATCGAGCGGATGCACCGGCTCGAACTGCGCGCGCACAGCCTCGCGCACGCGTTGCGACAGCGCCACGATCCGTGCCGCGCCCAGGTCGTCCAGGCCGGTATAGGCGCCCTGCGGCTCGACAATGGCGTAATAGTTGCCGCCATAGGCCACATCGACCGATAGCGCGCCGATGTCCTCCACCGCCACGGCAATGCCCCGCGCCGCCACATAGGATGGCACATTGGTGATCCGCACCGACGTGACCTTGGCGCCTTGTGTCTGGTAGGCGATCTCGATCGTGCCGGCTGGCACTTCCACCTTGAGGCGGCCCGGCACTGCCGGCTGGATCAGGCCATGTTCCAGTCCGAACGTGATGATGCCGATCGTGCCATGGCCGCACATCGGCAGGCATCCGCTGGTTTCGATGAACAGGATACCGATATCGTTGGCCGGATCGACCGGCGGATAGAGAAACCCGCCCGACATCATGTCATGCCCGCGGGGTTCAAAGCACAGGCCGGTACGGATCCAGTCGAACCGGGCGAGGAAATCCTGCCGCCGTTCCGACATGGACGCGCCCTTGAGGAGCGGCGCCCCGCCCGCCACCAGGCGCACGGGATTGCCGGCCGTGTGCCCATCGATGCAAAAGTACGTGTGGCGCATGGCCGCCCGCTCAGGCCAGCACGGGTTCGGCGCGCGTCGGGGTCAGATCGGGCCGGGTGGCGGCGGCCTTTTCGACCATGGCAATCACTTCGGCGCGGCGTGCACCCTCCAGCACATAGCGCGGCGGCAATACGCGTTCCGAACCACGGCCCATCACCTGCTCGGCCAGCTTGATCGACTGGACCAGGTCATGTTCGGCATCGAGATGCAGCAAAGGCATGAACCAGCGATAGATTTCCAGCGCCTTGGCATGGTCTCCCCGCTGGATGGCATTGACCAGTTCCACCGATTCCTTGGGAAAGGCATTGGTCAGGCCAGACACCCAGCCCTGCGCGCCCAGGAACAGGCCTTCCAGCGCCACGTCGTCCAAGCCAGCAAACAGCACGTAGCGATCGCCGAAGGCATTGCGAAAATCGGTGAAGCGACGGGTATCGGGCGCCGATTCCTTCACCGCCACGATGTTGTCCACCTCGACCAGGGCCGCCAGCACATCCTTGTCGATCACGGTGCGATAGGCCGGGGGGTTGTTGTAGAGCATGATCGGCAGGTCCATGCTTTGCGCAACGCCCCGGAAATGGGCGACCAGTTCGTGCGGCTTGGGCACATAGACCATCGGCGGCAGCAGCATCACGCCATCCGCCCCAGCCTTCTGCGCAGCCCGCGCATAGCGCACGGCGCGGCGGGTGTCGTATTCCGAACAGCCGGTGATCACCGGCACGCGGCCATCGACCACTTCCACGATGGCGGAAAGAACCTGGACCTTCTCGTCGAATTCGAGAGAGTTGTTTTCCCCCACGGTGCCCAGCGCGATCACCCCGGTGACCCCGTCGCGGATCAGGTCGTCCACCACGCGCTGGGTGTCGGCCAAATCGATCGACAGGTCTTCGCGAACCTGCGTGGTGACTGCCGGGAACACGCCCTTCCAACCGATTGCCATCTATCGTCGTCCTGATCCTGCTTAGCTACCAGATCGTATACGATATTATGGGGTGGTCGGCAATCGTGTCTTGCGCGGGCATCGGCAGGGCTGCGTGAGCTGAACGCAGAAAGGCCCCGCGCCTTTGCTGGCCGGGGCTGTTGTGTATTGCGCTGCTGCTGTTGATATGGTTGCGGGGGCAGGATTTGAACCTGCGACCTTCAGGTTATGAGCCTGACGAGCTACCGGGCTGCTCCACCCCGCGATGCGCTGCGGCCCCGT
>NZ_QBUE01000027.1:0-23062 GCF_003058045.1 Novosphingobium sp. GV079
TCCGATGCCCGCCGCAAGCACGCCACCAGGCTGATCCGCGATCACGGCGAGGAAGGCTTCCGCACCGCCATCAGGGCCATCATCCGCTCCCGGTTCCTCCGCGGCGACAACGATACTGGCTGGCGGGCCGATGTGGATTTCCTGCTGCAATCCAAATCCTTCTTGAAGCTCATCGAGGGCGCATATGACCGAAGCAACCGGGCAAGACCTGATCACCGCCACGAGCCCGACGGCGCAGTGGCTTTCCTCCAGCAGCGTCTTGGGATTGACGGAGATCCGGGCCCTGCCGGAGAGGCTGGACGATGGGATGATCGAGAAGCTGGAGGCAGTGATCTCGTGCCCCGCCGTTCAGCCTGAGCCTTGCCCGCCGCAGTATCTCGAAAAGGCGCTGATGGCGATGATGGCGGTGCTGCCGCGCCAGGGCAAGGATGCCGCCACTGGTGCTGTGATGGTCAAGCAATACCTGCTCAAGCTGTCCAAGCACCCCAAGGGCGCAATCGAGTACCTCTGGGCCACGTCGATCGATCGGTTGAAGTGGTTTCCGACCGTGGCCGAGTGCAACGAGATCATCGCGGAATGGACTTCACGCGCGGCCGAACAGCGGCATGTCAAGGACATCGCCGGCAGCCGGATCAAGCGCGAGAAGCAGGCCCGGTTCGATGATGCGATGCGCGCCCTGCAGAAGGGGCTGCTCGGCCAGGCCGAGATCGACGCGCTGCCCGAGAAGTGGAAGCTCCATGCCGTGACGGCGGGCCACCTCTGGCTGCTGAAGAACGGCGAGCACCATGCCCGGCCGGCATTCCTCTGGATGACCGATGCTCAAGTGGAAGAACAGCGCGCCCTGGTGGCGCAGTGGCAAGAGGAAGGTTTGCTGTGATGAGCCAAGCAGAACTGTTTGAGATTGGCGAATGCATCAGCCCCGCCCATCTCACGCCGGCGGAATCGATCGCCTATCGGATGATCTATGATGCGGCTGAGGCGGGACAGCCTTGCCCCATGAACATCGACATCGAGATCGAGATCGGCGCGTCGTCGTCGAGCATGGGCCCCAAGACCGTCGCGCGCCTGGAGGCCAAGGGCCTGATCAAGGTCGATCGGCACCACCGCGCGCGTATCGTCACGATACTGGCCACGGGCAAAGAGACTGCCTGCCCCCCTGATCAGCGCGTAGACCTGCCGCGCCGGGACCGTGGCACGCATAGCGACGGACCTCTGATCACTGCGCTGGCGGAACTTGGTGTGCCTGAGCATGTGGCCGACCTGATGCTTGGCGGGCTGCCTGCCTTGGGCAAGCTCGATCGCTTACTTGACCGGGCGAAGGAGTGCGTGGCGCGTCGGCGCAATGGTTATCTTCTGGGGGATCGTTGATCGTGGCTTTTTCGAAACGGCGCCGTGCCGCAGCATTGAAGAAAGTGCTGGACGGATTGAGCAAGGGCATTCCCCTGGCGGTGATCTGCCGGGAAGAGGGAATGCCTTGCGATGATACTGTGCGTGCCTGGGCTGATGCCGATCAGGAAATCGCTCGGGCCATCGCGCGCGCGCGCGAACTAGGCTTTGATGCCATCGCGATGGATGCTTTGGCTATCATCGATGAAGAGCCGGAACACGTCATCACCACAATCGGCGAGGATAGGACTGAGCGGCGCATCGACAGCGCCTCGGTGAAGCGCGCCAAGAACCGGTTCGAAGCACGGCTCAAGCTGCTCGCGAAGTGGGATCCGAAGCGCTACGGCGAATTGATCAAGCACGGCAACGCCGATGGGTCGAACTTCGACCTGGCCAGCGAAGTCGAGGCCGCGCGCCGGAGGGTTTCCGGTGGCGCGTAATCCCAAGGCTGAACTGGCCGCCGACATTGGCGGCTTCACCCACGATCCGCTCGGCCATGCGCTCTATGCTTTCCCGTGGGGAAGGGGGGAACTGGAGGGCATCTCCGGGCCACGCACATGGCAGCGCGAGGTGCTGACCGAAATACGTGACCACCTGCAAAACCCAGCCACCCGGCACAACCCGCTGCGCATTGCCCGCGCCTCTGGTCACGGTATCGGCAAGTCGGCGCTAATCTCGATGGTGATCAAATGGGCGCTCGATACCTGCCCGGATGCACGTGTGGTGGTGACGGCAAACACGCAAGACCAGCTGGACAGCAAGACCAGCCCGGAAATCCACAAGTGGGCGCGCATAGCTCTGACGGGCGACTGGTTCAATCTGAACAAGCGGTCGATTGTCTCCACCGCGCCGGGTCGGTCATCATCCTGGCGTTGCGATCTGGTGACCTGGAGCGAGCACAACACCGAAGCGTTCGCTGGCCTGCACAACCAAGGCCGCCGCATCGTGCTGATCTTCGATGAAGCGAGCGGCATTGCCGACAAGGTGTGGGAAGTGGCGCTGGGGGCCATGACTGACGCTGATACCGAGATTCTGTGGCTGGCATTCGGAAACCCGACGCAGAACACGGGCGCTTTCCGCGAATGCTTCGGCAAGCAGCGCAATCTCTGGCGCACGGCGCAGATTGATAGCCGCACGGTGGAAGGCACCAACAAGGCCTATCTGCAAGAGCTATGCGACACCTATGGCGAGGACAGCGATATCGCCAAGGTCCGCGTGCGCGGCATGTTCCCTTCGGCCAGCAGCATGCAGTTCATTGCCCTGGGCGACGTGGAGGCGGCGCAGAGCCGCGAGATACCGGCGGGCCTGCCCGGTGATCCGATCGTGTTCGGCGTGGACTGTGCGCGCTATGGCGACGACGAGAGCGTGCTTGCCATTCGTCGGGGCCGCGATGCCCGATCGATCCCGTGGCGTTCATGGGGCCAGGTCGATGCCATGACGCTGGCCGGCGACATAGCGCTTGAAGCTGCGCGCCTGCATCCCGATGCGATCTTTGTCGATGCGGGCAACATCGGCGCCGCCGTGGTGGACCGCCTGCGCCAGCTGATCCCTGACACGCCTGTGATCGAGGTATGGTTCGGCGGCAAGGGGCGTGATGCTGAACTGGAGCCGGGCGTCACGGTGCCCACGGCTGACAAGCGCGCTGAAATGTGGACGCGCATGCGGTCTTGGCTGCGATCTGGCGCGATCCCGGACAAGGAACGGCTGCGGGATGACTTGATCGGCCCAACCTACGCCTTTGCCGCCGATGACACGCGCGTGAAGCTGGAGCGCAAGCCAGACATGAAGAAGCGCGGCTTGCCATCGCCTGACTGGGGCGATGCTTTGGCCTGCACCTTTGCTGAGCCGGTGATGCCACGTCGGGTGCCTGGCTATCTCGATCCTGACAACTATCCCCGCGATGAAGCTGGGCGCTATGGGGAATTGGACTGATGCCGGCTGAACTCCACGTCATTCCCTGCGAGCCGCGTGGTGATGATATCCGCCGTGCCCTGCTGGATATTCTCGTGCTGGCCCGGCGTGGCGAACTGTCATCGGTAGCCATCGCCTATGTTGATCGCGATGGATGCACGGGCTGCGCCTATTCCGAAGCGCCGTCACGCGCCACGCAGGTTGGATCGGTCGAAGCCATGAAGCACCGCCTTCTGCAAGTCTGGCTGGACTGATGCGCGGGATTCACGCCCCACAACACCCGGCATAGGCCTGTCTCCTGCATCGACAGGAGGAACCCATCTGCAGCACGCCCACCGTTCCGACCCCGCCCGCCCGGCAAGCCCAGAAGCTGCCCGATGCAGGCGCGTCGGCTAGCGCGACCACTGACAACAGCTGGCGCAAGGCTATTCTGGCCGGCATGGTCACGTCGCCACAGGGTGTGCTGGGGTCGCCCACCACCAGCAAGGCGACTCTCGGCTGATGGCAGACCGGCCCATTCTCTCGACCCGTGGTCAGGCTGGGCCGCTGGTAGATGAGCGCTCGCGCGCCATCCGCAAGCACTGCGAAATGCGCCTGGGGCAGCTGAAATCGATCCGCAGCGACTATGAGCAGGAAGCGGAGCAGATCGCGCGCTTCGCCCAGCCCGCGCGCTCGCGGTTCCTTTCCAACAGCAAGGACCAGAACAGCGGTCGGCGACGGCAGTGGAACAAGACGCTGTTCGATCCCCACGGCATTGAGGCATTCCGCACGCTGACCAACGGCATGACCTCGGGCCTGTCGAGCGCATCACGCCCGTGGTTCACACTCAAGACCGCCGATGATGCCATGATGGATGAGCCGGGCGTGCGTGATTGGCTCTCCGAAGTTGAGCGCCGCATGTACACGTTCTTCGCGCGCACCAACTTCTATGGCGCCGTCAAGGCCGGCTACGGCGAAATGGGCCTGTTCGGCACAGAAGCCTGCGTGATGGTCGAGCATTGGCAGGCCGGCGCAGTCTGCCATCCGCTGACCTTTGGCGAATACTGGATCGCCATGTCCGATGCGATGGTGCCGGATACGCTCTATCGCCTGGTCGCTATGAGCGTGAAGCAGGCCGTCGACACGTTCGGCGATGCTGTCTCTCGTCCAGTTCGGGCGATGTACGACCGCAGCCAATACGACAAGACCGTCGAAATCTATCACGCGATCGAGCCCGATCCTGACCACATGCCCGGCAAGATCGGGGCAAAGCCGTGGCGCAGCGTCTATTGGGAAACTGGCGGTAATGCCGGCTCGCTGCTCAAGGTGTCGGGCTATGCTGATCAGCCGTTCTGGGCGCCGCGCTGGGACGTGGTGGGCGGCGACACCTATGGCGTGTCACCCGGCATGGAAGCCCTTCCGGCCCTGCGCGAATTGCAGATGCAGGCCAAGCGCCGTAACGAAGCGATCGACGCCATGGTCAAGCCCGAGAAGATCGTGCCGCCTGGCGTGCGTCTGACTGGGGAGCCGGGCCGCACCGTCACCGCGTCGGGCGTGGACAAGGATGGCGTGCTGATCCCGTACCAGATGCCCTATCAGGCGGTGGCTGCGATCGGTGCTGAAATCGACAAGTGCAAGCAGCAGATCGACGGGCTTTCCTTTGCGGACCTGTTCAACGCGATCACCAACATGCGTGGGGTGCAGCCCCGCAACATGGAAGAGATCGCGGCGCGCAATGAGGAAAAGCTGACCCAGCTTGGCCCGGTGATCGAGCGCGTGGGCAACGAGAAGCTGGAAGTGGCCATTGATCGCGCCTTCGGCATCATGAGCCGTGGCGGGATGCTATCGCCTGTGCCCGAAGCGATCAGCGGCGCGCAGATTAACGTCGAGTTCGTGTCGATCCTCCAGCAGATGCAGCGCATGGTCGGCATCGGCCAGATCGAGCGCGTGGTGGGCTTTGTTGGCAATCTGGCGGCTGCGCATCCCGAAGCGCTCGACAAGATCGACTTTGACGAGGCCATTGACGAATACGGCTATCGCGCCGGCACACCCGCCAAGCTGATCCGCACCGCTGACCAGGTGCAGCAGATCCGCGACCAGCGCGCGCAAGCCCAACAGGCTCAACAGGCCGCAGCTATGGCCCCAGTGGCCAAAGACGGCGCGGCGGCGGCTGAACTGCTGTCGCGGACAGACGTGGGCGGCGGCCAGAGCCTGCTTGGCCGGATGCTGCCAGCATGACGCAGGAGCAGCGCGACGCAGAGCATCTGCTGCGCCAACCCGAGTTCCTGCGCTTCCTCAGTGCTGCGATTCACGCCGCCGGGATCGTGGGGCAGCAAGTCGGAGCCGATGGGCATCTGACGCGCGATCTCAGTTTTCTTGAGGGGCGCCGCAGCCTGGGGTTCGAATTGCTGCACATGGCCCACGCCGGCCAGCCCGAGCAAATCCGCGCCAGCGACACGCAGGCCCTGACCACGCTTACCGCAGCCCTTCGCCAAACTCTCAACTCACAGGACAAGCCCAATGAGCGACGCCGCACCCGCAACGACCGATACGCCGACATCCCCGACACCGACGCCTGATGCCGCGCCCGCTGCGCCGGCTGCTGACACGTCGGTGTTGGGCGGTGAACTGCCGGCTGCCGATCCTGCGAAAGAAGCGCCCGCGACCACGCCCGCAGCCGATCCGCCCGCGCCCGCAACCGACGCGCCCGTCGTGCCGGAAAAGTATGAGCTGTCGCTGGAAGGCATGACGCTCGATCCCACGCTGGTCGATGCTGCCGACCCGGTGTTCCGCGATCTCGGCCTGACCAACGAACAGGCCGGCAAGTTGCTGCCACTTGCCCAGCAGGTGCAGGAGCGCACCACGCAGGCGCTGATCCAGCAGCTGACCGATGGTGCCGCCGCGCAGAAGAAGGAATGGCTCGACGCGTTCACGGCTGATCCTGAAATCGGCGGGGCCAATCGCGAGCAGACTGAACACCTGGCTGCGCGTGGTCTGGATGCCTTGGGCTTCACCAAGGATCATCCGTTCCGCAAGGCCCTGACAGAATCCGGCTTTGGCAACCATCCCGATATGATCCGCGCATTCCGCGCTGTCGGCCAGATGGTCGGTGAAGACGGCACTTTCGCGCGCGCTGGCGCCGGAAGCGACAACCGCCCCGTCTGGGAGCGGCTCTACCCCAACGACTCCCAGCGATAAGGAAGCCTCATCATGGCAATTCTCGGAACCTCCTACTGGAACTTGATCGACGTTTTGAAGGTCAGCCAGGACGGCATCGGCGATGTCGTCGAAGCGCTGACGCAGCTGACGCCCTTCATGAAGGACGCCAATGTTGTCACCTGCAACGACGGCACCGGCCACCGCACCAGCATTCGCACCGGCCTGCCCAGCGTGGCCTGGGGCGCGCTCTATCAGGGCATTCCGCAGTCCAAGGGCAACTACACCGAAGTGAAGGACACCACGGGTTTCGTGGAAGGTCTTTCGACGGTCGATGAGCGCCTGCTCAACCTCAAGCCTGCCGAAGCGGCCAAGCTGCGTCTGGTGGAAGGTCAGGGTTTCCTGGAATCGATCGCGCAGACGGTGGATAGCGCCATCTGGTATTCCGATACCAAGATCAACGGCAAGCAGTTCCATGGCCTGGCGCCGCGCTACAACTCGCTGTCGAATGCCAACGTCATCAACGGCGGTGGCTCGGGCAGCGACAACACCTCGATCTGGATGGTCACGCATGGCGACATGCAGACCAGCATCATCACGCCGGAGAACATTCCGGCGGGTGTCCAGCGCGAGGACATGGGCCGCCAGCGCGTGCTCGATGGCAGCGGCAACCCCTACTACGTGAAGGAAGAAAAGTTCACGCAGCATGTGGGCCTGACCGTGCGCGATTGGCGCTTCAATGGCCGCATTGCCAATATCGACGTGTCCGACGTGATCGCCGGCACCGTTGCGGTCAATCCGCTGCTGCGCAAGCTCTATTACAAGCTGCAGGGCCGTCGCGCCTACAAGATGGAGCGTGAAGGCCAGATCAGCGCCGGCCGCACGGTCATCTACATGAACAAGACCATGCTCGAAGCTCTCGATGCGGAATCGACCAATGGCCGCAGCGGCGTGGACAACTTCGTGCGCCTCACGCCGATGGAAATCCAGGGCGAGGAAGTCATGACCTGGCGCGGCATGCCGATCCGCGAAACCGACGCGCTGCTGAACACCGAGACGCTGGTCTCGTAACTGCTCAACCGGGCCGGGGGAAGCCTCGGCCCCACATAAGGAATCGTCACATGATTTTCGATAATTCCCTCCTTCTGAGCAGCGCGCAGGCCATCACTGCTTCGGCTGCTTCCACCAACGTCATTGATCTGGGTGCCACCGGCACGCCTTACAATTCGTCCGTGCCCCTGACGCGCGATATCGGGCGCGGTGAGGAAGTCGAACTGTCCGTGGCTGTCGTGGCCTCGTTCAACAACCTGACGTCGCTGACGGTCGGCGTGCAGACCTCGCCTGACAACTCGACGTGGACAACGCGCTATCAGGGCGAAGCTGTGCCGCTCGCGTCGCTGGTGGCGGGCTATCAGTTCAAGTTCCCCTGCTGCTTCGACGAAGGCACCGACACGCGCTATGTGCGGCTCTATTACACCGTGGCCGGCACCGCGCCGACCGCCGGCAGCATCACCGCTGGGCAGGTGGCAAGCCGCCAGACCAACAGCAGCTATGGGGGTCGTTGATCATGGCGCGCTACAAGAGCGAACAGCCGGTCTATCTGAGCAATGAGGGCCGCTACATCGTTGCCGGTGAAGAATTCACCGCCGACCATGTGCCCGGCTCGACCTGGCAGCCGCTGGACGACGAGGCCAAGGCGGCGATCGATGACCGTGACAAGGCCAAGGACGATGCGCCGCCCAGGCGCGGGCGCAAAGCGGCGACCGATACCGCAGAATGAAGCAGGGCCGGGGGAAACCTCGGCCCTTTTCGTTGGGATTCACCGCTAGCGACCATGGCCATAGGTTCGCGGCATGGCTGCCCTTATCGACCTCTGTAACCGTGCCCTGGCCCAGATCGCGGCCGGGCAGATCGCTGACTTTACGGAAGGCACCATGGAGGCGCGCGAGGTGTCGCGTTTTGCTTCTCCGCTGCTTCTTGAGGTTGCCGACTGGACCGAATGGCACTGGATGATCAAGCGCCAGGCGCTGGCCTCGGTCGCGAACGATCGGCCGGCCGAATGGCTCTATGCCTATGCAGAGCCCGCCGACATGGCGCAGCCCCTGGCATTGCGCCAAGTCGAGGATGCCGCCACCGATCTGCCGATCGCCGGGCCATATCCCTTTCCCTTTCAGGATGCGATCCCGCTGGCCTATCTCCACGAGGGTGGCCGCATCTATGCCAACGTGCCTACAGCCACGCTCGTCTATGCGCGCAACAGCTTGGAAGCTGGCGACATGCCACCACTGGTCGCGCGCGCGTTCGAACTGGAACTGGCCGCGCGCATCGCCCTGCCGATCAAGAAGGATGCGAAGGTGGCACAGGTGCTCCAGCAGCAGGCGGAAATTGCCCGGGCACGCGCCATCGCTGATGAGGAGAACAAGCGGGTGCATCGCCCGGTGCGCTATGCCAGCGATGCGGAATATGCCCGCGCCGGGATCGGTGATTTCGCATGACGGTGCGCGTTCCACAGGTCAATTTCTCGCGCGGTGAACTTGGGCCGCAGCTGTATGGCCGCTTCGATGTCGAGGCCTATGGCTCGACACTGCGCCAGGCGCGCAACGTGTTGGTGCTCAAGTACGGCGGTATCACCAAGCGGCCCGGCACCAGGCTAGTGGGTGAAGTGCTCGATGCCAGCAAGCCGACCCGGCTTGTTCCGTTCCAGTTCTCACTGACCCAGACCTATGCGCTCGAACTGGGTCAAGGCTACATGGCTCCGTGCGCAGTCGGCGGCAGGGTGCTGGAAGAAGAACTGGCGATCACCGGCATATCGAACGCTGCGCAGGCGGTGGTAACCGTCGCATATCATGGCCTGGCCGTAGGCGACTGGTGGTATTTCGACGGCGTGAAAGATGGCTTGGGCGATCTGCTGAACGGGCGGGCTTTCAAGGTGCTGACTATCGTTGATGACAGCCACTTCGCCGTGGCAGTCGATACTAGCGCAGCGCCAGCATTCACGGGGTGCGATGGTGGGATTACTCGGTCCGCGCCGCCCACTGTGCCGGTCGCGCCTGTGGTTCCGCCAGTAGTGCCCCCGCCCGACCCGCCAGCTACCGGTGGCGGTGGCGGTGGCAGCTTCAAAGGCACGCAGAGGTTCTGATGGGAGGCAATCGCATCTACAAGGTGGGCTCGCCCTACAACGGTGAGGAATTGGCGGAACTCGATTTCGAGCAGACCGCCGACACGATGTATCTGGCCCACATCGACCATGCCCCTGGCAAACTGGTGCGCGCCGGCCATACCGACTGGTCATTCCAGACCGTGACGTTCGGCCCCAGCATTATTGCGCCAGCGAGTTGCACAGCGACGGCGGCCACACCGAATACCGACAGCGATAACGGTGGCGCCAGTTACTTCCCGCAGCCTGCCAGCTATTGTGTAACGGCGGTGAACGATGACACCGGATATGAAAGCCGCGCGTCGAGCGAGGCTACGGTCACCAATGACCTGACCCTCAAGCGCAACTTCAACACGATCAACTGGTCTGCTGTGGCCGGGGCAACGCGATACAAGGTCTACAAGGCCGACAATTCGCAGTTCTTCGGCTATATCGGCAGCACCGACAGCACCACGTTTCGCGATGACAACATCGGCCCCGCGCTCGATCAGGCGCCGCCGCAGGGCAATAACCCGTTCGCCGCAGCGGGTGACTATCCGTCGACCGTCACGCTGTTCGAACAACGCTCGATGTGGGCCCGCACCAGCAATGTGCCGCACGGAGTCTGGGGCAGCCGATCGGGCCAGTTGGAAAACATGGACCGGTCGCGCCCGGCCATTGCCAGCGATGCGCTGTCGTTCGCCATCATGGCTGGGCGGGTCAATTCGGTGAACCACCTGGTGACCACCACCAGCCTGCTGGCCTTGACCTCTGACAGCGTATTCCACATCGATGGCGATGGATCGGGTGGCGTGCTCGATGCAACGTCGCCGCCAGCCACCCGCCGGCAGATCGGCCGCGGATCGTCGCGGCTGCCAGCCCTGGTCGTTGACAACGTGGTGTTCTACCAGCCCAGCGTCGGGCAGTCGGTTCGCACGATCGGCTATGATTTCACGATCGATGGCTTGAAATCCAACGATGTCTCGATCTTCTCGCCCCACTTCTTCGAAGGCATGAGCATCGTTTCCTGGTGCTATGCGCAGGAGCCGCGCAGCGTGATCTGGGCCGCGCGCGATGATGGCAAGCTGCTGTGCTTCACCTGGGAGCAGGAGCAGAATGTCTGGGGGTGGACCCTCTGCGAGACGGATGGGAATGTCGTCTCGGTCTGCTGCATATCGGAAGATGGCGAGGATCGCGTCTACCTCATGGTCGATCGCCAGGTGCAAGGCGTGACACGCCGCTTTGTCGAGCGCATGGTCAGCCATCGCTGGTCGGACGTGAAAGATTGCTGCTTTCTCGACTGCGCGGTTTCTGGTTCGTTCGACGCGGAGCAGACCACATTCACGGGGCTGTGGCATCTGGAAGGGCGCACCGACGTGGCGGGCCTGGTCGATGGCAAGGCGATCACCGGCCTGACCGTCACCAATGGCCGCCTGACGCTTCCGGATGACTTCGGTGGCGGCAAGGTGGCGAGCTTCGGCATTCCCTACGAAGTGACGGTCGAGACGCTGCCTGTCCGCATCAGCACGCAGGATGGCGGCAGCAATATGGGCCGGGTGCAGGCATTGGGCGAAGTGGTGGTGCGGCTGTCCAATACCCGGCAGATCAAGGCCGGCATCAACGAGGCAAACTTGTTCCCGCTCAAGTCCCGCATGGGCGAGGCCTATGGCGCGCCCGATGCGCTGATGAACGGCGAATATACCATCAACATGGCGAACAAGGCGCGCGATGAATGCGTGGTGCTGATCCGCCAGACCGCACCGCTACCCTTCACGATGCTGGCCATTGCCCAAGATCCAGAGATCTATGGCTAGGCTCGGCTCGGCCATCAGGATCGTGCCGGCCGAAGTCCGCCATGTCGGATACCTGGCGCACCACATGCGTGCAATCGATCAGCTGGAATGCCGGGCCATGGGGCGTGAACCGAAACAGGCTTTGCGCACAGGCATCATGACCAGCGCCAAGTGCTGGACCGCGCTGCTCGATGGCCGGCCGCATGCGATGTTCGGCGTGGTGGTGGAAAGCGTGCTGACGGGCGAAGCGGTGCCGTGGTTTCTGGGCACAGACGAGGTTTACCGGCATCCGCGCGAGATGCTGGCCTGGGGTCCGACCATCATCGATCGGCTTCACGATTCACGCCATACCCTGCGGAACCTAGTTTCCAGCCAGAACGCGCAGGCCATCCGGCTGCTGAAACGCTGGGGCTTTGCGGTTGATGAAGAGGAAGTGGGCGTGCGCGGGGTGATGTTTCGCCGGTTTTCCAAGGAGCCTTGCTGATGTGCGCGCCTGCCCTACCGATCATTGCGGCCGGCATGGCTGTGGCCGGCACAGCGGTCAAGACGATCAGCGCCATGCAGCAGGCCACCGTGCAGGCGCGCGTTGCTGATGCCAACGCCGCGGCGGAACGCGATGCCGCCCAGCAGGATCAGCAGAATGCGCAGCAGGCCGCCCTGCAGCGGTATCGGGAGATCGCGCGCGTTAAAGGGCAGCAGGCCGTGGCGGCAGCAGCCAATGGTGTGTCGCTCGACTTCGGCACGGCCGCCGATGTGGTCAGCGATACCGATATGCTGGGCCGTGAGGATGTGGCGAATATCTACCGCCAGGGCAGCAACACGCTGCGTAGCCACGACATCAACGCTGCCAACTACGGCGCGCAGGCGAATGCGGCACGGGCATCACGCACCAACGCTTTGATCAGCGGCGCGCTCGACATGGGTTCGACGGTGCTTGGCACGGCCAGCCAATATGGCGCATTCAAGGGTGGCGCCGGCTTCTCGGCATCATCGATCGACTATGGCAGCATGGCAAAGCAGGCCAAAAAGGCCGGTGCCACCGCCTACAGCTTGATGGGTTCCTGATGCCCAAGGCCCCGCAATATCAGCAGGCCACCAGCGGCGCCGCGCCAGTCAGTGCCCGGCTGCAGGCGCCTCCCCCGGTCGCCAATGGTCTGGGGGATGGTCTGCAGCATCTGGGGGAGGTCATCGACAAGATCTCGCTCCAGCATGACGATACAGTGGCGCGGCAGCAGGTTCTGGCGGTGCAGCCGATGCTTTCGGATGCCTTGACGCAGTTCAAGACGCAGCAGGGCGGCAATGCTGTCGATGGTCTGCCGGCAGCGCGCAAGCAGCTGGACGACATCCGCAAGCAAGGGCTGGATGGCCTGAAAAGCCCGCGCGCGCAGCAGATCTTCTCCCAGCATTTCGACACGCTCTATGCCTCGGCGTTGGGAGACATGAACGGCCATGCGATCCAGCAGGCGGCGGTGCAGCGCAAGACCGTTCTGGGTGCGGAACTATCGACTGCGCAGGATGCCGCTGCCGGCCTGGTCGATAGCCCCGCTGATCTGCGCGCTGCTGTGGGTGTCGTTGGTCAGAAGGCGCAGGCCTATGCCGACTTTGCCGGCCTGGGCGAAGCGGGTGCGCAGTATGTCAAGCAGCAGCAGGGCGCCGTCTATGGCATGGCCATTGATCGCCTGGTGAAAGACGACAAGGTTGATCTGGCCTCAGCGCTGTTCGATGCGCACCACGATGAAATGACGTTCGAGCAGCGCAACAGCGCGCTTGATGCCCTGCGCGAGCCCATGCAGCGCCGTGATGCGGCGAATGGGTTCCTGGAGGTGACAGCTGGCCTAGGGCCTTCTCGTGGCGCTCCTGCCGCGCCTGAGGGCCAACCTGGCGGCCGGGTCCAGATGCCGGTGGCCAATGGCCATGTGACGAATACCTTCGAGCAGCACAGGGAGCGTGGTTCTGCTGGACTGGATATTGGCGCGCCGCTGGGCGCAGCCATCCACCCGATTGCCGGCGGCACCGTCGAGGCGGTTACCCAAGACGATCGCGCGGGCCGCTGGGTTAAGGTCAAGCATCCCGACGGCACGACATCGACCTATGCACACATGGGCAATCAATCGGTGAAGCCGGGCGATGTTGTGACGCCTGACACGGTGTTGGGCACGGTGGGGATGACGGGCCATACCACTGGCCCGCATGTGCATCTGCGGGTTCGGGGTGCTGATGGTGCCGATCTCGATCCGCAGAAGGTGATCGGTGGCCGTGCAGGTGAAAGCACTCTGGTTGGCTCGCCGCAGGCCGCGCGCAACTGGGATCAGGCTTCCGTGATCGCGCAGATCGACAAGCGCAGCGACTGGTCGTTCGAAAAGCGCGAGCGGGTGAAGGCCTATGCCCGTCAGCGCATGGGCCAGGACGAGCAGGCGCTCAACGATCAGTTCCAAGACGCGGCCGACAACGTGCACCAGTGGATCGGCAACTACCAGGCCAACCACAACGGCGATTATCCGCCGCCCGATGCGCTGCCGTCCACCCTGTTGGGGCGCATGAAGCCGTCTGATGCAGCGGAATTGCGCGGCAGCATGGCGAAGGCGCTCAAGGCCAAGACCGATGAGGCTGAGCGCAAGGCGCAGGACATGACCTCGCTGGGGGCCACGCTGCGCATGTATAACGATCCGCAGGGCTTCATGCGGGCCGATCTGCCCAAGGAATACATGGGCAAGGTATCATCGAGCGATTTTGCCCAATTGGTGACAGCACAGGCCCGAATGCGCCAGGATGCCAGCAAGCCGCAGGCGTGGGAGCCGTTCAAGGATTCGGCAACGGCTCTGGCGCAGTATTCCGCGTTCAACAGCCTTGATCTCAAGGACAAGGACAAGGCTGCCGCGCTCCAGACGATGAAGGCGCAGGCTGATGCGTTCGTGGCCAAGAATGCTCGGCCGCCGTCCTCATCCGAATGGTATGACATTGCCCGCCGGGCCACGCGTTCCGTCTCGACGCCGGGCATGCTGTGGGGCACGAACGAAACGCCGCTGTATAAGGCCGCCCCAACCAGCGAGCAGCGCAGCGCCGTGGTGGACACGTTCAAGCGGGTGTTCAAGCGGGCGCCGACCGATGACGAAGTGCTCTACTGGTATCGGCAACAGCAGGCAGGCGCTGCGATTCAGTGACCGATATGGGCGGGGTATTCCTGCCCAATGCCGGATTTCATCACGCCCGCCCAGCCTTGGAACACCAGCGGCGCCATGCCGCGCCCATTGCAATCGCCCATGGCGCAGGATCCGCTGGCAGATGCGATGCGCCGAGAGCGCGATGCTCAGACCCGGCGCAACATTGTCGAGGCCCAAGCGCCAGATCAGGTGGCGCAGGCAACTGCGCTAGCGCGCCAGATGGGTGCCATGCCTGCCGATGTAGAGGGTATGGTGGGAGAGGCCGAGAAGGCCTTGCGCGCGAACAACTTCGGCAAGCTCATCGACCAGCATCCGACCATTGGCGAATGGGCGGCCGGTGATCCGCGTAGCGCCGTGGCGGCGTCGGATGACACCAAGAGCCTGGGCATTTTGGGCAGCGCCTGGGATATGCTCAAGAAGCTGCCAGGGCGTATCGGCGCCGGGACGTTCGATGCTGCGGCGGGGCTACGCGAGTTCACCGACACGCTGGTGCTGCCCGCCGACTATCTGAATTATGGCTTCGATGCCGTGGCCACGACCGTATTGCAGCAGGCCGGTCTGCGCGCCGGCTATGATCCCGACAAGGCGTTTGCGCAGCAGCAGGCCTGGCGCGCTGCTGGCCGCCAGCAACTGCGCAACGAAGCGGCTTCGATCCGCCAGAATGCGATCGGCAACAACTTCTGGACCGAAAGTGCCCTGTCAGGGATGGAAAGCATCCCGCTGACCGTCGCGGCGGCGATGACGCGCAATCCCGAATTGGCGACCGCTATCCCAGCCACGTCGGTAGGCGGGAATGCCTATGCCAAGGGCAAGGCCAAGGGCCTGAGCGGTGCTTCGGCGCTGACCTATGCGATGACGCAGGGCGGAACCGAATACATCACCGAGAAGATGCCCGCGAGCCACCTGGTGGAAGCGCTGGTGCAGAAGACGCCAGTGGGCAAGGCAATCCTGGGCCAGCTGGTGCACGAAATCCCCGGCGAGCAAATCGCCACGGTCGTGCAGGATCTTTCGGACTGGGCTTCGGTCAATCCTGATCAGACCTTTGGCGACTATCTCAGGGAGCGGCCTCAAGCGGCGCTGGCGACGCTGATCGGCACCGTGGCTGCCACTGGCGCGCAAACCGGTGGCGCGGTGCTGATGGATCGGGCGGCACAGAAGGCGGCAGAGCGGTTCCAGCGGCCAGCGGCTGAGGCAGCACGCGCAGCGCAGGACGGTCAGGCGCTCAATCTGATGGCCAAAGCGGCGGAAGGATCAGCACTGCGCCAGCGCGATCCAGAGGCCTATGCGGCGCTGCTGCGCGTGGCCAGCGACAACGGCCATATCCCGCAACAGGTCTATGTGCCCGCCGAAGCGATCACGGCCTACCAGCAGTCGGACAGCTACAACCAGTTCGACGATCCGCTGGCCGATTACCAGAGCCAGATTGCCGAGGCACAGGCCACTGGTGGCGATGTGGTACTGCCATCGGATTTTGCCCTTACCGCGCTGCCCGGCACCCCGGCCTGGGCGGCAATCAAGGATGATATCCGGCTGCGGCCGGGCGGCATGTCGCTGCGCGAGGCGCAGGCCTTCCAAGAGGACCATGCGCAGCGTGTTTCCGAGGTGGAGCAGGCATTCCAGGATGGCATCAAGCCGACCTTGCCTGATCTCTATCACGGTGGCCGGGAGGGGATGACGGTCAACGACATCGCCATCATCCGCACCGATGGCCAGAAGCAGGGCAAGAAGGGCCGCGTCTATGGCGGGTTCTATGCCACCGGCAAGCTGGACGAGGCACAGGGCTATGCCGACATGGGCGAAGGTGGCGGTAAGGTCTATCGCGTGGACTTGGCGCCGGGCGCGACGGTGGAAAACAGGGAGGGCGATATCACGCGCCTGACGCCGGAGACCATCGACGAATACCGCGCGCGTGGCGTTGACGTGGTGGTGGGCAAGGATCCGCGCGGGCGTACCGAATATGCGGTGATTAACAAGGACGCGATCAAGGGCTTGAGCGATCCGCAGGCCCGCGAGGCCTCCATCGATCAGCGCGCAGCCATGGTCGATGCGCGCACGCAGGAACTGCAGAATGCGGGCATCCCAGCACGCATGGCGGGCATCTATGCCGAACTGGACGTCCTGCGCGCGGCGGTACGCGCAGAGCGCAATGGCCGGCCGCTTGATCCCAAGGACTTCGGCTCAACCATTCGCGCCGTGCTGCCTGAGCGCCTGGCCGAAATCCAGCGCGCCGACCAGTGGGACACCGTGATCCATGCCATGCGCAAGCGCGCGCCGGCTGAAATCCCGCAGGGCAAGACGCTGCTGGAATGGATCAACGATCGCGGCGGCGTCAACGATGTAGGCGGCGACCTCAAGGCTATGGGGCTCGACCGCTGGCACATGAACGACAAGGGCAAGAAGCCCGTCCCCATCAAAGGTCGCCGGCAGATCATTCGCGCCTATGATCCGCGCCAAGCCGAAATGGCAGGAGCAATTTCGGGCAACGGCGAATATGGTCTCGATACCACGCTGTCGACCGCGATCGATGAGGGCTATTTCCCGGAATTGCAGGCAGCACAGTTTGAGGCTGGACCCAGCACGATCGATCAGAACCAGCTGCTGGATGCCATCCGCGCAGAACTGGCGGGCAAGCCGCGCTATGCCGAAGCGCCCAAGATCGATCCGGCCCGGGCGGCAGCGGATGACCTGCGTGCCATGCTGGAGGACACGGGGCGCGATCCTGATGCAATGACCGATGCCGAGATCCGCGCAGCGATCAAGGACTATGCTGCCGGCGCACAGAGCCAGGGGTATGAGCAGGCCACCGACGCGCGGATTGAATCGGTGGCCCATGCCATCGATGAATTGAGCAGTGGATCGAGCGAGGCGGTGGTTCACGACCTGCGCCCCGACCTCAAGCAATTCGGCGGCGATGCCGACGTGCATCTGGTGATGGGCGACAACAAGAAGGGCATTGCGCATATCCTGGCCCAGCGGTCACCCGACGTGCTGGGCAATGTGTTGCGCGCCGTGGCGATCGGCACCGACGTGTCGTATCAGGAAGCCAAGCGGACGGTGCGCATTTCGCACAATGGCTATACCGCCGTGCTGTCCCTCGACGAACACGGCAAGACCAAGACCTGGCTATTGACTGGTTGGGAAGATGACCGGCCCGATGCAAAGGGCAAGGTTGGTACTAAGTCCCCCGCTACGCAAGACGCCCCTACGTTTAGTCGTGACGAATTGGGAGCGAGCCGGTCAGCCCTTATATCGGCGTCGCGCGAATTGCGTCAAGGGTCAGAGGGTGGCCCGCGCGGGCGCTTCATCCCCGGCCAAAATGGGCGCGGCGGCACGATCGAGCTTTTCCAGAGCCGCAACCCTTCGACGCTGATCCACGAGTTCGGCCATCAATGGCTGGAGGAACTGCGCGCCGACGCCATGCACTCGGAAGCGAGTGACCAGCTGCGCAGCGACTGGGAGACGGTCAAGGCGTGGTTCGCCAGCCTGGGCTATCCTCTGGCCGACGACGGCGCGATCCCAGTGGAGGCGCACGAATACTGGGCGCGCGGCATTGAGCGCTACCTGATGGAGGGCAATGCGCCGTCCACCGGGCTGGCGCGCCTGTTCGAGACGGTGCGCGGGTGGATGCTGGCGATCTATCGCAAGGTCGATGCCCTGCGCTCCCCGATCAGCCCGGAAATTCGCCAGGTGTTTGATCGCATGCTGGCGACGGATGATGAGATCACGGCTCAACGCAATGCCCTGTCGATGCAGCCGGCCATCAGCGATCCCAAGGCCATGGGCATGACCGGGGCAGAGTTCGACGCCTATACCCAGATGGCGCAAGGTGCGCGCGACAAGGCCAATGCCGATCTGCTGGCCAAGGCCATGGCGGCAATCCGCCGGCAGCGTACCAAGGCCTGGAACGATGAGCGGGCAGCTGCGCGCGCGGATGAGGCAGAACGGCTTGATGCCGCGCCGCTGCTGAAATCGCTGCGCATGATGCGCGATACCCCCATCGATCGCGAATGGCTCGAAGATCGGTTTGGCCGCGACGTGCTCGATCTGCTGCCCAAGCAGGTGCCGCCGATCCACAAGCTGGGCGGGGCTAATCCCGATGCACTGGCGGAAATGGCGGGATTCGACAGCGCGCAGCAGATGATCGAGGTACTGATCGGTGCCCAGCGCCAGCATGTGGAGGCAAAGGCATCTGGAGATGCGCGCGGCCTGCGCCAGCGCATGATCGACAATGCCGCCGATGCCGAAATGCAGCGCCGCCATGGTGATGATCCGCTGAGCGATGGCAGCATCGAGGAAGAGGCCATTGCCGCGGTGAACAACGACTTGGCTGGGGATCTGCTGGCCACTGAACTGCGCTATCTCGGTCGGCGGGCAGGAAAGCAGGCCACGCCATATCAGGTGGCGCGCGCATGGGCTCGGCAGACGGTGCGCGGTGGGGTGATCGTGGAACAGGCCAGCCTGGCGGCTATCCAGCGCCACACCAAGGCCGTTGCCAAGGCTGGGCGCGAGGCTGAGAAAGCGATCTTGGCCGGCAAGATGGATGAGGCGTTCGCGGCCAAGCAGCGGCAGCTGCTGTCATCGGCCCTGCTGTCCGAATCCAAGGCAGCCTATGACGAGGTGTCGCGCGCGCATGATCGCCTCGCGGCCATCGCCAAGCGGCGCACGATGAAATCGGTCGATCAGGACTATCTGGAGCAGGCCCACGCCTTGCTCGATGCCGTGCAGCTGGGGCCGCGCTCGCAAAAGTCGATCGAGCGCCAGGGCAAGTGGGAGACCTGGGCCGCGCAACAGGAAGCCGATGGCGTCGATGTGGTGGTGCCGCGCAGCTTCGAGGCGACGCTGCGTGGCACGCACTGGTCGCGCCTGACGGTCGAAAACCTGCTGGGGCTGAACGATGCCGTCGAGCAGGTCATGCACCTGGGCCGCCTCAAGCAGACGCTGCTGGACAACCAAGAGCAGCGCGAATGGGACGACATTTTCAAAGAGGCTGTGCAGGCGGCCGCAAACATCCAAGGCGCGCCGCCTCGCGACCTGACCGATCCCTCGGTGCTGGAGGCCATCAAGGCCAATGCCCTGGCGCTGGATGCCTCGCTGCTCAAGATGGAAACCGTGTTCGACTGGCTCGATGGTGGCGATCCCAACGGCGTGTTCAACCGCATCGCGTTCCGTCCGATTGCCGAGGCGCAGGACCGCGAGAACGCGATGCTGGCCGATTACTACGGCCGGATCAAAGCGCTGTTCGAAGCGGTGCCGGCTGAGGATGCGGCACGCTGGCGCGACAAGATGGAAATGCCCTGGACCGATGTGGCCACTGGCGGCCCGATGCGCATGGAACGGTCGAAGGTGATCGCCATGGCGTTGAACATCGGCAATGCCGGGAATTTCCAGCGCTTGGCTGATGGCTATCGGATCAATCCTGGTGCGATCGAGAACTATCTCAACGACACGCTGACCGCCGGGGAATGGCAGTTCGTGCAGAGCGTATGGGACACAATCGACATGCTGTGGCCGATGATCGAGGGGCTGGAGCGGCGCGTTAACGGCGTGGCGCCTGAAAAGATCGAGCCGCGCGCATTCGACACGCCGCATGGCCCGATGCGCGGCGGCTATTACCCCGCCATCTACGACACGACGCGCGACTATCGCGCGGAAGAACGCGGCGGCAAGGAAAGCGATCTGCTGGGCGCGAACTATACCAAGGCCACCACGCGGGCCCGGGCGACGAAAGAGCGCGCCGAGAAGGTCAAGGCGCCGATCCTGCTCGACCTGGGCGTGATCAACCGGCACCTGGGCGAAGTGATCCACGATATCACGCACCGCGAGGCCGTGATCCAGGCTAATCGCTTCCTGACCAGCGAGCGGGTGTCGCGCGCAGTTGATGCGGCGCTCGGCCCCGAGATTCGCAAGCAGTTCCGTCCCTGGGTCAAGTTCGTGGCCAATAGCTGGGCGATGGAACGCGCCGGCAACGAAGGGTTCGGCAAGTGGCTGGGCAAGCTGCGGGCGAATGTCACCGTGGTGGGCATGGGCCTGCGCGCAACCACGATGCTGACCCAGATTGCCGGCTATTCCAACTCGGTCGAGGTAGTCGGCGCCGGGCCGATGGCAAAGGCTATTGCGCAGTTTTCGGCATCGCCAATCGAGACCGCACAGTTTGCCTTGGAGCGCTCGGGCGAACTGCGCGCGCGCATGGACACCCTGGACCGCGACATCAGGAATCAGATCAACGCCATGGCCACGGTCAACCCAGTGGGGAAGCTCGCCCGCCAGGCGTTGGATGCCAAGCGTTTCATGTTCCACGGCATTGGCTATATGGATCGCGTCGTGTCCGTTCCCACGTGGATGGCTGGGTACTCGAATGCGATTGCAACCGGCGCCACGGAAGCCGATGCGATCTATGCTGGCGACAAGGCCGTGCGCCAGTCGCAGGGATCTGGTTCCCCCAAGGACATGGCGGCGATCGTGCGTGGAACGGGCAAGTGGGGCGAGGCCACCAAGCTGTTCACGATGTTCTACAGCTATTTCTCGGCGCAGTATCAGCGCCAGCGTACCTTGGCGCGTGATGCCGGCGGCGCCGATGCGCGGCGATCGCGCAACCTGCCTAAGCTGACCGCGCGCGCATTCTTCCTGCTGGTTGTTCCGCCGCTGCTCACAGAACTGATCAAGGCTGGCGTGACTGGTGGCGGTGGGCCCGACGATGACGAGTGGTGGAGCGAATGGATATCGCGCAAGATGCTGGCGAATGCGATTGGTCCGATTCCTTTGGCGCGCGACGTGTTCGAGCCGACTTGGAATGCAGTTGCGGGCAACCGCGTGTTCAGCGCCTCACTGACCCCGATGCAGCGCGCGGCCGATAGCCTGGCGCAGGCCGGGCGCGACGTAGGCAAGTTGGCGCGCGGCCAGGAGACAAAGCACGCCACCAAGGATGTGCTGGAAACGACCGGCTATCTCACCGGCCTGGTGCCCGGCCAGGTGGCGAGCGCAACGCAGTTCCTGGTCGATGTCGGCCAGGGCAATGCCGATCCGCAAAGCGTGGGCGACTGGATCGAGGGCCTGACTACGGGCAAGGTCAAGGACGAATAACCCCACGCGATTCACGCGTAGGGGGCTGGCCCATAGACCCATCGGAACACGCAACCGGTGGGTTTTATGGCTGTCTCCACGACCAATGCATTCGACGGACCGTTCATCGCCAATGGCGTGGCAACCACGTTTCCGTTCACCTTCACGGCGCTGACCGATGCTGATGTGACGGTGGAAATCGATGGTGCGGCGGTTTCCGGGTATAGCGTCACCATTGCTTCGGGCGGCGGCGGCTCGGTCATTTTCGACAGTGCGCCTACCAGCGGTGAAATCTATATCCTGCTGGAGCCTTCTTTCGAGCAGCTGACACAATTCGAGGACGGCTCTGGCTGGCTGGCGTCGCCGGTCAACCGGGTGAATGACCGAGCAGCGCTGCGCGATCAGCGCAATCGGCGCGATACCGATCGGGCACTCAAGGTGCCGATGGGTGAAAGCCCACCGCCTATGGCCTCGCTCGCCGGCAGCGATGGCAAGGCCCTGGGCATTGTTGATGGCGTGATCCAGCCTGTGCCGTTCAATGGTGCTGATGGGGCGCAGTCGGCTGCTGATGCCAATGCCTCCAAGCTGGGGGCGCAGACGGCGCAGGGGCTGGCGGAAGCCGCGCGTGATGCCTCGATCACGGCCAAGGGGCAGAGCGAGGCGGCGCGCGATGCAGCGGCTGCGCAGGTTCCCCTGGCGAGTGCACAGGCCCTTGCAGCGCAGGTTCAGGCGAATAACGCGGCGATTGCGGCGCAGCAGGCGCAGGCCGCCGCGCTGGGGCTGCCGCTCTACCCTATTCTCAACGCGGCGACGGCTGTAGGCGGCTCCAATATTCTGCCTAAGGGCATTGTTACTGGCACGGTCGGCGGCACGGCGGTCAGTGGTGCGACGATAGGCACTTATCCGCTGACCGCGACCGGCGGCGACTTCACGGGCGTGATTGCCAACCTGGTGGTGTCGTCTGCAACGTCGGCCGCGATTGCTGTTGCTGATCCTGGCCGTACGTTAGCGGCCAGTCCCACGGCTCCGACCTGGGCGAAGCCTTCGGGTGCGACGCTGCCGTCGGGAACAACGCTCACCGCGAACATCGGTGACAAGATCACGGCGGGCAATGGCCAGACCTATCTGACGCCGAATATGGCCGGCACGGCGCTGCTTTATTGGCAGAATACTGGAACCGGTGTCCCGGTGGCTGTTAATGACCCTACTGGCGCCCAAATTTCCCAACCGCTGTCCGGCCCGGTAAACACGCTGCTGGCAATTCTTGCGCGCGTCCTCAAATACCCTGGCTGGTTGATGGCCATCAAGGGATCAGGTCGGCGTTTGGTTTGGGGGATCAAGGATAGCGGCGCGGTCTGGTCCTACTTGTCCGAGATCGTAACGCTATGAGGTGGTCCCGCCTTCCTGGACAGGTTTGCGGCAAAATTAAGCTCAAACCGGTGTCGTCATGCCGCGAGTTTGGTCATCAGATCATGGGGGGC
>NZ_QBUE01000028.1:0-16378 GCF_003058045.1 Novosphingobium sp. GV079
GCCCCCCATGATCTGATGACCAAACTCGCGGCATGACGACACCGGTTTGAGCTTAATTTTGCCGCAAACCTGTCCAGGAAGGCGGGACCACCTCAGACCAAGCGCTTCTAGCAGACATATTCGATGAATCCGAAGCGGCTGCCGCTCTTTCCACGGCTACGAAACTGCTGAATTCGACTTATGATCTGGGGAAAGCCTATCTTGCAGGACGCTTCACGCACGAGGATTGCGTTAAGCGCCTTGAAGCAGGCTTTCCCGGATTTGGCCGTGAGTCTTACGAGAAGGCTTTAAGCTACGGGTGCTTCCAAGCGCGGTAGCCTGCATGCAGCGATGCAGACTTTCGCGAGTTATCCAGAATCCACCACCACCAATGCGCTAGATCTGTCAGCGCCCTCACAAACTCTCCGCCAGATAGCGATCGGGCCGGTGCCAAGTCATGATCATCAGGTTGGCGCAGACCGCGCTGGCCAGCGACCAGATCGCGCGTTCGGGGCCGAGCACTAGGGCCGAGGTGGCGATGATCGTGGCGTCGGTGATCATCAGCAGGCGGCCAAAGCTCCAGCCCTTTTTGCGGCTGAGCCAGCGGGCGATCACGCTCGATCCGCCCACGGCGGTGCCGTGGCGCGTCACTGCCAAAAGGCCCATACCCATCACCGTGCCGCCGATCACAGCGGCGGCGGCCGGGCTGGCTGACGTCAGCACCAGGCCTTTGGCCACCAGCGTGACCAGGCCGGTAATGGCCAGCGTCGCGACCAGGCTGCGCAGCGTGTAGCGCGTGCCCTGGCTGCGCCAGAAGATCAGGAAGATTGGCAGGTTGAGCGCGGCAAACAGCGTGCCGGGCGAATATGGCGCAATATAGGACAGCAGCAGGGCAAGGCCGGCCATGCCCCCGGTGATCAACCGCGCCTGGTGCAGCAGGTGCAGGCCCAGCGCCAGCAGAAGGCACCCGGTCGCAACCCCATAGAGATCTTCCAGCGCGTTGTGGCGCTGCACCTTCATGGTGTGCGCAATTCCTCTGCCAGCAGGCGAAACTCGTCGGCGCGGGGCGAATTCTTGCGCCACACCAGGGCGATTTCGCGATAGGCGTGATCGGATTGCAGCGGGCGGGCAACGATATGGGTGTCGTTGAGGATGCCGGCGTCCACCGCCATTTCGGGCAGCATGGTCAACCCCAGGCCATTGTCCACCATCTGCACCAGGGTGTGCAGGCTGGTGCCGATCATCGTCGCGCTGGCGCGCAGTTCCGGCCGGTTGCAGGCGGCCAAGGCATGCTCTTTCAGGCAGTGCCCGTCTTCCAGCAGCAGCAGGCGGGTTTCATCGATCAGCGCGGGCGGCACCGATTCGGGCGGGTTGCGCGGATCGTCCTGGGGGAACGCCACATAGAGCCGGTCCTTGAACAGCGGCGCCACGTCCACCTCGCCGGTGGCAAAGGGCAGGGCCAGCAGCACGCAATCGGCGCGGCCGTGGTGCAGCGATTCGATCGCGGCGGCGCTGGGCTCCTCGCGCAGGAACAGCTTCAACTGCGGGCGTTCCTGGCGCAGGCGCGGCAGGATGCGCGGCAGAAGGAACGGCGCGATCGTGGGGATCACGCTCATGCGCAGTTCGCCGGCCAGCGGCACGCCGTGCGATTGCACCAGTTCGGACAGTTCCTCCGCCTCGCGCAGCAGGCGGTGCGCCTTGGCCACGACCTGGTTGCCCAGCGGGGTGAAGCGCA
Source organism: Novosphingobium sp. GV079 (assembly GCF_003058045.1). Lineage (NCBI taxonomy): Bacteria > Pseudomonadati > Pseudomonadota > Alphaproteobacteria > Sphingomonadales > Sphingomonadaceae > Novosphingobium > Novosphingobium sp. GV079. Next base: position 1,715 of record NZ_QBUE01000028.1, read on the forward strand.
CGACACGGCGCGTGCGCTCCACCAGCGTCACGCCGAGCAGCGATTCGAGTTCGCGCAGCCCGGCCGACAGCGTGGACTGCGAAACGAAGCACGAATCGGCGGCCTTGCCGAAATGGCCATGTTCATGCAGCGCGACGAGGTATTGCAGCTGCTTGAGCGTGGGCAGGTAGGTGCTCATTCCCCGAGTGGCTCGCCAGCTTCGGGTTCGGCTGGCGTGGCCTTGGCCGGGCCGTTGTTGCCGATCTGGTCGATGTGCGCCATCTTCAGCTTGCCGTTGACCACGGCAAAGGCCAGGCGCCCTTCCACCAGTTCCAGCGCATCGCGGCCAAACTGTTCGTAGCGCCAGGTTTCCAGCAGGGCCAAGCCCTTGCGCTGCCCGGCGGCCAGTGCCTCCAGATCATCGCTGCGCGCCAAAAGGCGCGAAGCCACGTCGATCTCGCGGCTGCGGATCTTGAGCAGCAGCTTGAGCAGGTCGGCCACCAGCGCGCCTTCCTTGCCCAGCGGGGCGCCGCGCGGCGCGCGCGGGGGCATTTCCGCCTCGGTCAACGGCTTGGCATCGGCCAGCGTCTGCATCAGGCGGCGTCCGATATCGTTATCCTTCCATCCGGTGGAAAGGCCGCGCACCTTGGCCAGGTCGTGCTGTTCGCGCGGCGGGTGGCTGGCAATGTCGGCCAGGGTTTCATCGCGCATGATGCGCCCGCGCGGGATATTCTTGTCCATCGCCTCGGCCTCGCGCCAGGCGGCAATCGCGCGCAACCGGCCGAGCACGGCGGGGTTGCGGCTGGGCGGGCGAATCTTTTCCCACACCTTGCCCGGGTCGTTGCGGTAGTTTTCCGGGTCGGCCAGCTTTTCCATCTCGATATCCAGCCACTCGCCGCGCCCGGTCTTGATCAGGCGCTTGAGCATGCGCGGAAAAATCTTGGACAGGTGGGTCACGTCGCCGATCGCATATTCGATCTGGCGTTCGGTCAGCGGGCGGCGCGACCAGTCGGTGAAGCGGGCGCCCTTGTCGATCGACAGGCCCAGCCACGCTTCCACCAGGTTCGAATAGCCGATCTGCTCGCTTTGCGAGAGGGCCATCATCGCGATCTGCGTGTCAAAGATCGGGTGCGGCGTACGCCCCGAAAGATTGTAAATAATTTCAACATCCTGGCCGCCGGCGTGGAAGACCTTGAGGACGTCTTCGTTGTCGACCAGCAGATCGAGCAGCGGCGACAGGTCGATCCCCGGCGCCAGCGGATCGATGGCCGCGGCTTCCTCTTCATTGGCGATCTGCACCAGGCACAATTCGGGCCAATAGGTGTTCTCGCGCATGAACTCGGTGTCGACCGTGACGAAGTCTGACTTGGCCAGCCGCTCGCACAGATCGGCAAGCGCGGCGGTCGTGGTAATCAGCGGATGTATCTTCATCGTTCTTTTCTGTATGGCCCGAACCGCACCTGGGTGCCAAACACCCGTGGCGGCATGGGGCCGGTGGTGCCCCCGTCCGGGAGCGGCGGCTTGACAAAAGCGTGGCCATCGCCTCTTGGCCGCGCCTGACATTTAAGCCTGTCTCACCTGCCTTATTGCAGACCGATTGGAAAGAGTTTCGATGCATCCTTACCGTTCCCACACCTGCGGCGCCCTCTCGCGCGAGCATGTCGGCGAAAATGTTCGCCTTTCGGGCTGGGTGCATCGCAAGCGCGACCATGGCGGCGTGCTGTTCGTCGATTTGCGCGATCACTACGGGATCACCCAGATCGTGGCGGACAGCGACAGCCCGGCGCTGCCGCTGCTCGAATCCGTGCGCGTGGAAAGCGTTGTGACGATCGAAGGCGTGGTCAAGGCCCGCAACGAAGCGACCGTCAACGCCAACCTGACGACCGGCGCGATCGAAGTGTTCGCCAAGGTGGCGACGGTGCTTTCGGCGGCAGAAGAGCTGCCCATGCCGGTGGCCGGCGAGCAGGAATATCCCGAAGATATCCGCCTGCGCTATCGCTTCCTCGATCTGCGCCGTGAAACCCTGCACGCCAACATCGTGACGCGCACGCGAATCATCTCCGACATGCGCCGCCGCATGGAAGGCGCGGGCTTCACTGAATATTCCACGCCGATCCTGACGGCATCGAGCCCGGAAGGCGCGCGCGACTTCCTGGTGCCGAGCCGCATCCACGCCGGCAAGTTCTATGCGCTGCCGCAGGCGCCGCAGCAGTACAAGCAGCTGCTGATGGTGGCGGGCTTTGACCGCTATTTCCAGATCGCGCCGTGCTTCCGCGACGAAGATCCGCGCGCCGACCGCCTGCCGGGCGAATTCTACCAGCTCGACCTGGAAATGAGCTTCGTGACCCAGGAAGAAGTCTGGGAAACGATGGAGCCGGTGATCGGCGGCGTGTTCGAGGCCTTTGCCGAAGGCAAGCCGGTGACGCCGATTGGCCAGTTCCCGCGCATTCCCTATGACGAGGCGATCCTCAAGTACGGGTCTGACAAGCCGGACCTGCGCAATCCGCTGCTGATCACCGATGTTTCGCACCACTTCACCCAGTCCGGCTTTGGCCTGTTTGAAAAGATCGTCGGCACCGGCGGCGTCGTCCGCGCCATTCCGGCGCCGAACACGGCGGATAAGAGCCGCAAGTTCTTTGACGAAATGAACGACTGGGCCCGCGCCGAAGGCCATGCTGGCCTGGGCTATGTCACCCGCAAGGGCGGCGAGTTTGGCGGGCCGATCGCCAAGAATCACGGCGCCGAAGGCATGGCCGCGCTCTATGCCGAGCTGGGCCTGGGCGAAAACGACGGGCTGTTCTTTGCCGCTGGCAAGGCCGATCAGGCCGCCAAGCTGGCGGGCCTGGCGCGCAACCGCGTGGCCGCGCAGCTCGGCCTGGTCGAAGAAGGCACCTACAAGCTGTGCTGGATCGTCGATTTCCCGTTCTATGAATGGGATGAAGACAACAAGAAGGTGGAATTCAGCCACAACCCGTTCTCCATGCCGCAGGGCGGGATGGACGCGCTGACGGGCCAGGACCCGCTGACGATCAAGGCCTTCCAGTACGATCTGGTCTGCAACGGCTATGAAATCGCCTCGGGCTCGATCCGCAACCAGTCGCCCGAAACCATGGTCAAGGCCTTCGAAATCGTTGGCCTGACCAAGGCTGACGTGGAAGAGCGCTTTGGCGGCCTCTATCGTGCGTTCCAGTATGGCGCGCCGCCCCACGGCGGCATGGCCGCTGGCGTCGACCGCATTGTCATGCTGCTGTGCGGGGCGCAGAACCTGCGCGAGATCACGCTGTTCCCGATGAACCAGCGGGCCGAAGACCTGCTGATGGGGGCGCCCTCGCCAGCCGAGCACAAGCAGTTGCGCGAGCTCAACATTCGTGTTGTCGAACAGCCCAAGGGCTGAGCGGCAGCGCATTCCGACCGGCGCTTGTGTCCCACGGCTGACAGGCCAGGATGCGGGCGCCTCTTGCCAGCGGTTCAACAGCCTATTAGGGCGATGCCTGACCCGCGACCACCAACCTGTTTCCTGCGAAGGGGCATATAATGAGCGATACCGCCGACCGCGTTAAGAAGATCGTTGTCGAGCACCTCGGCGTCGAGGCCGACAAGGTCACCGAAGACGCCAGCTTCATCGACGATCTCGGCGCTGACTCGCTCGACATCGTCGAGCTGGTCATGGCCTTTGAAGAAGAATTCGGTGTGGAAATCCCCGACGATGCGGCCGAGAAGATCTCGACCGTGTCTGACGCGATCAAGTACATCGACGAAAACAAGGGCTGATCGCCCCGCTTCCCCAACCGTTCCGGCCAGCAAGTGCGGGCCGGGCAGGGGAGGAATTCGGCAGGCTCAGTCCCCATATCTGCGGGGCTGGGCCTGTTCGTTTGTGATTTTGCGGAGAAAAGAATGCGTCGTGTCGTCGTAACCGGCCTCGGCCTTGTCACCCCGCTGGGCGCGGACGTGGAAACCGTTTGGGCGAATCTGCTCGCCGGCAAGTCTGGCGCCGGGCCGATCACGCGGTTCGATGCCAGCAACCAGAAGTGCCAGATCGCTTGCGAAGTGAAGCCGGCCGACCATCCCTATGGCTTTGATGCGTCACGCCGAGTCGATCACAAGATTCAGCGCCAGGTCGATCCGTTCATCGTCTATGGCATCGATGCTGCCGGCCAGGCGCTGGAAGATGCCGGCCTGGTGGACATGGACGACGATCTCAAGACGCGCACCGGCTGCTCGATCGGCTCGGGCATCGGCGGTTTGCCGGGCATCGAGAGCGAATCGATCGTCCTGCACGAAAAGGGCCCCGGCCGCGTCTCTCCGCACTTCGTGCATGGCCGCCTGATCAACCTGATCTCGGGCCAGGTTTCGATCAAGTATGGCCTGATGGGCCCCAACCACGCGGTTGTCACCGCCTGCTCCACCGGCGCCCATTCGATTGGCGATGCCGCGCGGATGATCAAGGATGGCGACGCTGACGTGATGCTGGCGGGCGGCGCGGAAAGCACGATCAACCCGCTGGGCGTGGCCGGCTTTGCCCAGGCCCGCGCACTCAACTGCAGCTACAACGACCGGCCGGAACAGGCCAGCCGCCCCTATGACAAGGACCGCGATGGTTTCGTCATGGGCGAAGGCGCCGGCGTCGTCGTGCTGGAAGAATACGAACACGCCAAGGCGCGTGGCGCCAAGATCTATGCCGAAGTGGTCGGCTATGGCCTGTCGGGCGATGCCTATCACGTGACGGCGCCGCACCCGGAAGGCAAGGGCGCCGAACTCGCGATGCGCATGGCGCTGCGCAAGGCCGGTCTGGAGCCGGGCGACATCGACTATGTCAACGCCCACGGCACCTCGACCATGGCCGACACGATCGAACTGGGCGCGGTCAAGCGCGTGCTCGGCGATGATCTGTCGGGCGCCTCGATGAGCAGCACCAAGTCGGCCATCGGCCACCTGCTCGGCGGGGCAGGCGCGGTCGAGGCGATCTTCTGCATCCTCGCCATCCGTGACCAGATCGTGCCGCCCACGCTCAACCTCGACAACCCGGATGAGGGCACCGAAGGCGTGGACCTGGTGCCGCACGTGGCCAAGAAGCGCCAGGTGCGCGCCGTGCTCAACAACTCGTTCGGGTTTGGCGGCACCAACGCCAGCTTGATCATGAAGGCGGTTTGAGCCGCAAGGCCAACCCGCGTGGCAAGCCGAAAGGCCGCCGTAAACCAAGGAAACGCGCTCCCATGATTGCCCGCATCGGTAAAGTCCGGCTGGTCATCCTGGGGGCGCTGCTCCTGGCGGCAGCATGGGGCACCCACTTCCTGTGGGGCTGGTATGGCCCAGGCCCGCTGGCCAAGGATACGGCGTTCGTCGTTCCCGATGGCGCCAGCATCGGCTCGATCGCCAGCAAGCTGGAGGCCGAAGGGGTAGTCGCTTCGGCCAGCACGTTCCGCGCCCGTGCGCGCCTGCTGGGCACGACGGCGCCGATCAAGGCCGGCGAATTCAGCCTGCCGGCCCACGCCAGCGGCTCTACCATCCTCAAGATTCTGCAAGGGGCCGAAGGCGCGATGCGCCGCCTGGTCACCGTGCCCGAGGGCATGCCCGCGATCATGGTGCAGGAACGGCTGATGGCGCAGCCGCTGCTGACCGGCACCGTCGACGTTCCCGAAGAGGGCACCGTGCTGCCCGACAGCTATGAATTCCGCCGTGGCGAACCGCGCAAGGCAGTGCTGGCGCGCATGCAGGCGGCCATGACCAAGACCCTGGCCGAACTCTGGGCACAGCGCAGCGCCGATACCGTGGCCAAGACCCCGCAAGAGGCGCTGATCCTGGCCTCGATCGTGGAAAAGGAAACCGGCAAGCCAGCCGAACGCCGCATGGTGGCCGGGCTCTATTCCAATCGCCTGCGCAAGGGCATGCTGCTGCAGGCCGATCCCACGATCATCTATCCGATCACCCGCGGCAAGCCGCTTGGCCGCCGCATCCGCCAGTCGGAAATCCAGGCTGTAAACGATTACAATACCTATTCGATGACCGGCCTGCCCAAGGGACCGATCACCAATCCCGGCCGCGCCTCGATCGAGGCAGTGCTGCACCCGGCGCATACCGAGGCATTGTATATGGTAGCCGATGGCACCGGTGGCCATGTCTTTGCCGATACTCTGGCCGAACATAATGCCAATGTGGCCAAATGGTTCGCCATTCGCCGGGCGCGCGGTGATCTCTAGGCTGGCATTTGCGCAACTACGGCTCTATTGGTCCGATACGGAGTTTTACGGATTTGCCGCCTGATGCGCGCGCGCATCGCTCCGGCTGTTCCGATTTCTCCCGCGCGGCGGGCCGCGCCGGGTGAGCGGGCCCCTGGTCCTGACAGCCCGGCTACCCGCCGCGCTCTTTGGCCAGATGGAAGGGTTGCGCCGCGCGCATTATCCGCCCGAACGCAATCATGTGCCTGCCCATGTCACGCTGTTTCACGCGCTGCCGCCCTCGGCCCATGGCGAAGTGCAGCGCTTGGCTGCCCGCGTTTGTGCGCAAACCGCGCCACCGACCGCGCATCTCGCCGGTCTGGCAGACCTGGGCACTGGTACGGCCGTTGCCGTGCGCAGCCCTGCGCTGAACGCGGTGCATGCTGATTTGGCGGAAGCGCTCCAGGGGTTGCTCGGCCTGGCAGACCAAGGCCGGCCGCGCTTTCATGTAACTGTCCAGAACAAGGTTGTCCGCAGCGATGCCCGCGCGCTCCAGGCGGCGCTGGCGGGCCGGTTCGAGGGGCAGACCTTTGCCTTTGCGGGGATTGACCTCCACGCCCTGCAACGCCTGCCCCAAGGCGGCGCCACTTGGCAGCCCGTGGGCCAATGGGCGTTTCGCGGCCGCTAAAATCCTCCCCGGCACGGGGAGGGGGACCGCGCTAAGCGTGGCGGAGGGGATATTCGGCCTGAAACGCCGTTTGCAGCCGCCAGTCCCCTCCACCAGCCTGCGGCTGGTCCCCCTCCCCCGGTGGGGGAGGATCAGGGTGCAGGCACGACGTCGAAGGCAATGTTCAGCCGCTCCCCCGCATCGAACGGCACCGTGCCATGCCACAGCGTGGAGGGAAACAGCACCAGTTGCCCAACCATCGGCGCGATCGTGCCATAAGGTGCAAGATCCAGCCCCAGCTCCTGCGGCGGGGCGCCATAGTGAAAGTGTCCGGCATCGGGCGCGGTGCTTTCGGCCGGATCGGGCAGGGCGACATAAAAGGCGCTGCTGATCCATCCCAGTGGATGCGAATGGGTTACGTTGAAGCCTTGGCCGTGCAGCCGGACCGACCAGCTGCCGCTGATCCGCACCGCCGCGCGCGGACGTGAGAGCAGCGGGTGGGCAGGATCGGGCGGGGGCAGGGCGGCAATGTAATCGCGCGTTGCCGCCAGCAGCGCCTCGCGCGTGCGCACCAGCGCGGGTTCGTGGCGCAGCAGCACGCTGCGGTCGGTCTGCGTGCCGCCGCGCACCGATTGTTCGGGATAGGGCAATTGCGCCCGGTGCAACCCGCGCAGCAGATCGGCCAGTTGTGCCAGTTCCCCCGTACTCAGCCCCACTGCCACGCTGCGCACAAATGCGGGATCGCCATCGAGCCATTGGGTCCGCGGATCGTCCAGCAGGCGCCAGCAGGTGGAAACATAGGGCCAGACCTGCCCGGCCAGCGCCGATCCTGGCGCCAGCTGCGTCAGGGGCAGCGCTAGCGCCAGTGCCATGTCGGGCGCGCCGTCGCGCAGTGCCTGGCGGATGCGCGCGATCGTGATCAGCGGGCTGCCGGGCAGCGTACCCTGGTTGATCAGCCGGGCCATCCCTGCGCCATCACCGCTTTCCCCGGCCAGGAACACCCGCGCCTGGATCAGGGCAGGCAGCGTGCCCAGGTGTCGTTCCGCCTCGTCCAGAATGGCGGCGGCGCGGGGCCAGTCGCGCACCTGGGCCACGGCCGCAAACCATCCCAGCCACAGGGCGGGCTGCGCCGGATGGGCGCGCGCGGCGCGGGCAAAGCTGGCATCGAAAGTCTGGCGGTCTCCGTTCACCCAGCGCAGAGAGCCCAGCACGCGGTGCCCGTCGGCCCAGGCGGGGTGGCGCGCCAAGGCCGCCTCCAGCGTGGCCAATGCTTTTGCCACCTGGCCTTCGCTGGCCAGCGCCAGGGCGTGGTTGCGCTGCGCGTCGAGATGGTCGGGCCAGCGGCGGCAGACCGTGGCGAACAGGTGCGCGGCGGGATGGCCCAGTTCATAGCACGATTGCGCATGGAGAAAGGCGACGGCGGGATCGTCTGGCGCCAGGGCATGCGCGCGCGCCATGGCGCCGTGCGCGCCCATCATGTCTTGCCGCGCGCGCAGGATGCGGGCGCGGTCGAGCCATTCGCCTGTGCTTTCGCTCATGCCGGCTGCGGGGCAAGCCCGGCCAGCACCGCGCCATGCAGGGGCTGCTGCGCGGCTTCGGCAGCCATGGCGCCGCGCAGCCGGCCCAGCCATTCGCGCCCGTCGACGCCGCGATAATCGATCAGCGGATCGTGCCCTTCCGGCAGGTTGTTCTGCCCGATATGCACCGCCAGCCACGACGGCGGGGCAAACAGGTCCAGCTCGCGCGCAATCAGGCGGCCGTGGCGGCGGAAATGGGCGATCTTCAAGGCCAGGCTGTCGGGGATGTCCATCGCCGCCACATGGCGCCACAGCTCGGCATCCTGCCGCTGCGTCAGCTTGTAGTGCAGGATGATGAAATCGCGGATGCGCTCCATCTCGCCATGGGCGATGCGGTTGAATTCATCACGCGTCGCGGGATCGAAATCGCGATCGGGAAACAGTGCCAGGATCTTGGAGATATTGGCCTGGATCAGGTGGATGGAGGTGGATTCGAGCGGTTCGAGAAAGCCCGAGGACAGCCCCACGGCAATCACGTTGCGGTTCCAGTGCAGCTTGCGCCGCCCCGCCTGGAACCGCACCGCGCGCGGATCGCCCAGCGCCGTTCCATCGAGGCTGCTGGCGAGATCCTCGGCCGCGCGGTCTTCGTCCAGGAACGCGCTGCAAAAGACATAGCCGTTGCCGATGCGGTGTTGCAGCGGGATGCGCCACTGCCACCCCGCCGCGCGCGCGGTCGATCGGGTATAGGGCGTGGGGTTGGGATCGGCGGCCGGATGCGCGCAAGGCATGGCCACCGCGCGGTCACACGGCAGCCAGTGCGACCAGTCTTCGTATCCGGTCTTGAGCGCCCCCTCGATCAGCAACCCGCGAAAGCCCGAGCAATCGATGAACAGTTCTGCCTCGATCCGGCGCCCGTCGGCCATCGTTACCGCCTCGACAAAGCCGGTCTCGCCATGCAGCGCCACATCGGCAATGCGCCCTTCCACCCGAGTCACGCCGCGCTGTTCGGCAATCGTGCGCAGGAAGCGGGCATAGAGCCCGGCATCGAAGTGATAGGCATAGTCGAACGTGCTCATCACGCTACGCGGATCGGGCGAGGGGTGGGCAAAGCGCCCGGCCCGCGCCAGGTGCCAGGCCATGGCATGCTCGTCGAGCGGGGCGGTTTCCCCCTGGCGACGCGCCTGTAGCCAGTATTGGTGCATCGGCACCATGTCGAAGTTGCGGCCATAGGGGCCGAAGGGATGGAAATAGCGCGAATTTTCCGCGCCCCAGCCGACGAATTCGATCCCCAGCTTGAAGCTGCCCTTGGTCCGCGCCAGGAACTCGCGCTCGTCGATGCCCAGGGTCTGGTTGAACACGCGGATCGGCGGAATGGTCGCTTCGCCCACGCCGATCGTGCCGATTTCCTCGCTTTCCACCAGGGTGATGGCGCAATCGCGCGCCAGGGCTTGCGAGAGCATCGCAGCCGTCATCCATCCGGCTGATCCGCCGCCAACAATCAGTACCTTGCGGATCTTGCGATCGTCCATGGTCTTGGTCCCCTCCCTGGGTGGCTGCATCCTACAATCAATTGCAGAGCGCGCAAAGCGGGCTTTTGGGCGGGTTGGAACCGCTCTTGTGAACCGGCGCGGACACGCATGAAATATTGGTAATAATCTCATTTGTCAGAAGAAATTGCCAGCGAAAGGTCTAGCTTGCGATCCAGCAGGGCCAGATCAGAAAGGCGCCGCGTGAGTCATCTGTTCATTCTGGCTTTCGTCGTTCTGCTCGTTTTGCTGCGCCGGCAGGCGTCGCGACAGGCCCGCCAGGCCGTGCCGCTTGCGCCACCGCGCCGGCCCGTGCCGGCGGTCGAGGCGGCCGCGTCCGCAATGCCGGGCCTGGCCGATCCTGATGCCAGGGCGCAGGATGAAGACGATGCCCCGGCCGTGCTGCCCAGCGCGCCCCGGCGTTCTGCCACGCTCGACCGCTTCTACCGCACCGTGCGCGGCCCGGGGCTGTGTTCCCCGCGCTAGACCCTGCACGCCTTTCCCCGCTTCCGTTCAGGAGACATGCGATGGCCATTACCAGACAAGTGATCACCACGGTGCGCAACGATGGGTCCGATGCGCTCGGCACCCGTACCGTCGCTTACAAGATCGCTGATGAAAGCATCGTCTCGGGCTCGCTCTTGACGGTGGAAAGCAACCACTTCTGCGTGCTCAAGTCGCGCGGGGCGGTGCTCGATGTCTATGAAACCGGGCAATATGCCATCGAAACGCCTGACAAGCCGCTGATCGGCTCGATCGCCAAGGGCTTTTTCGGCGGTTCCTCGCCGTGGGTCTATGAAGTCATCTATATCAACCGCTCCAAGCTGCTGGTGCGCAACAGCGGCATCGCCACCTCGGCGGAAATGGCCGAAGTGTCGTATGTCGTCGATTATTACATCCACATCGACAGCAAGCAGGAAGCGCTCGACCTGATCACCCACATGCCGTTTTCCGGCACCGTGATCGATACCAACGAGGTGGCCGATTACGCCGGCCCGGCGATCGAGCAGGCGATCAACCAGATCGTGCAGGTCACCAAGCTGGAAAACATCAACGAGCACATCAACGACGTGCGCGAGGCGGTGAAGGTTCACCTCGCTGATTTCCTCAAGGTCTACGGCATCATGCTCAACGACCTCAAGGTCTTGATCATGCCGCGCGACGAACGCATGCGCGAGTTGATCTCGCTCCAGGCGATCGGCCTTACCCCGATCGAATCGGTGCGCTATTACCTGGCGCTCAAGATGGCGGAAAAGGGCCTGGTCTCTGCGCCCAACGCGGCGGTGGGCATGCCCTTTGCGATCGGTGGCCAGCCCACCGGCTTCTATCCGCTCGGCCCCGAAGTGGGCGCGCCGACATGAGCGGGGCCGAGGACGACGGGCTGGCGGCGTGCGCCGGCCAGGTCGCGCTCAACCTGTTCCGCGGCTATGGCTATACCTTCTATCGCGTGGAAAACGATCTGCGCGCCGATGACCAGCGCGTGCGCCGCATGGTGAGCGAGCTGTTGCAACAGGCACGCAAGGCGCTGAGCGAAGCGGAAGGGCGCTATCGCCGCGAGGTGATCCCGCCGCCTTCGCGCGCCCAGCCGTTCCCGCCGGCAGACCTGGTTGCCCATGCCAAGCGGCTGGAAGCCCTGGCCCAGACGATCAGCGCGCTCGATGCCCAGGTTGCGCATATGCCGGTGCCTGGCAACGACTTCATGACCGCGCGCTATCGCACCGAGGCCGACACGCTGCGCCGCCTGTCGGAAATTGATGTGGACCTTGTGGCTGACGCGCATGACCTGGCCCAGGCCGTGCCGGGCGATGATCCGGTGCTGATCCTGGAGCAGGCGCCCGCCATCGCCGCCACCATCGCCCGCCTCAACGACCGCATCGCGCAGCGCCAGGCAATGCTGCTGTAACCGCGCCGGGCCGCGCCGCGATGAACCCCCAGGGCCTTGATCCGCACCTGCTGCACGCCTGGCTCACCGCGCGCTCGCTGGCGCGCGGATTGCCCATGCCGGTGGCCGAGCGCGGCGGCTTTCGCGTCGATACCGGATCAGACACGGAAATCCTGCGCTGGGTCTTTCCGCGCCTGTGCGATGGCCTGAAAGACCTCGCCCACACGATCCACCAGCCCCGCCATTTCATCAAGGCCTGCGCCACGGCAGAGGCCCTGCGCGCCGCCCTGCCGGCGCACTGGACGGTGCACCCCGCCAGCCACGTGATGCGCGCCCACGGCGCAATGCCGCGCCGAACGCTGGCGCACGGCTACCGCATCACCACCGAGCAATCCGGCCCCGTGGTGGCCGTCCGCATCCTTGGTGAAACCGGCGAACCGGCCGCCAGCGGCTATGGCGCCGAAACAGATCACGTCTTCGTCTACGACCGCATCGTGACCGAGCCCGCCCATCGCCGCAAAGGCCTGGGCCATGTCCTCATGCAGACCTTGCATGGCGCACGGCGCGATCCCGATAGCCTGGAACTGTTGGTCGCGACGGACGATGGCCGGGCGTTGTACGAGACCTTGGGGTGGTGCGCTGTTGCGCCTTATGCGAGTGCTTCGATTGTTGAGGGTTGATCGGGCCGTGATCGGTGGCCTCTTTCGACCAGAATGTGTCGTTGGCGGGCCAGGCTTTGAAAGGCAGCTTCCGCCATAAACTGCCATTCGCTCAACGCGAGCCGTCCGGTATGGAATAGGCATAGCGGGGCACGCCGACCATGCTTCCCCAGAAGGGGGCACCTTCTGATTGACAGGGAAGGAACTGGCTTGCACCTTGTTAGCCGGGCAGCCAGGAGCAAGTTGTGTCGAAGAAGATTAGTGGTGCTGAGTATCCTCTCTCCAAGATTTTTTCTTCCGATTTCGAATATGTCATCCCCTCCTACCAGCGGCCTTATGCATGGACGCCCGATCAGGCTGGCGAACTCTTCGACGATCTGATCGCCTTTTTTCGGGCCGAGCAGGAGGAGGGCTATTTTCTCGGCAGCATCGTGCTAATCAAGTCGGAGGATAGCGCCTATGCGCAGGTGATCGACGGGCAGCAGCGTCTGACGACACTCACCATCCTGCTGGCAGCTATGGCCTGTGCGAACGATGGTGAGGACCGCGACGAGCTTCGGCCTTACATCGTTGAACCAGGCAAAAAGATGGAAGGTATCCTTCCAAAGCCCCGCTTGGCATTGCGAGAGCGCGATAGGAGCTTTTTCGCTAAATTCGTTCAGAACCTGCAGCTCGAAGCCCTGATCGATCTCGATCCCTCGTCGCTCGATAACGAATCCCAAGTCAATATCCGGGCCAATGCCAAGCATTTCGTACAGGCCGTTTCCGAGGCTTTGCCTACACCGGAGAAGCTTCGCGAGTTCGTCACCTTCCTCCTGACGCGCTGCTATCTGGTGGCGGTGTCCACAGCCAGCCAGGAGTCCGCCTTCCGCGTCTTCTCTGTGATGAACAGTCGCGGTCTCGATCTCCAGCCGACCGACATCATCAAGGCTGACACCATCGGCAAGCTCAAGAGCGAAAGCGATCGGCAGCGTTATAACGACAAATGGGAGGAGATGGAGGTCGAGCTCACGCGCGACGGCTTCCGGGACCTCTTTACCTATATTCGCATGGTGTATGCCAAAGAGAAAGCGAAGCGCATCCTGCTTGAGGAGTTTCGGACCCACGTCCTTCCGAAGAACCCCGATCCGAAAATTTTCATCGACGACGTGCTCGAACCGTTCGCGGATGCGCTGGATACGATCCGCCACGCGTCCTACACTGCGACATCCCACGCCGAGACGGTTAATTATTATATCCGGTGGCTTCAGCGGATCGACAATTCCGACTGGATCCCGCCGGCAATGCTGTACCTCAAGGAACAGCGGAACAAGCCGAAACGGGTCGCGCGCTTCTTCGAGTTGCTAGAGCGCCTCGCTGCATACATGCACATTTGCCGCTGGAACGTGAACGATCGCATCGACGCCTATGCAAAGCTGATTGACGATATCCAGTCGGGCGCTGAGCCGGATGGGATGGCACGATTTGAGTTTAGCGACGAGGATGCCGATACGTTCCGAGACGCGCTGGACGGCGACATCTATGAATTGACGCCGCGTAGGCGCAATTATCTCATCCTGCGGTTAGATTCCTTCATCTCCGATGGCGCGGCGACCTATGATCCCTCAATCCTCACGATCGAGCATGTCCTGCCGCAGACCGTCCCGGCGGACAGCCAATGGAAGATCTGGTGGCCCCACGCATCGGAGCGCAAGGCCTGGGTACACCGGCTCGCCAATCTCGTGCCGCTCAACAAGAAGAAGAACTCGTCTGCGCAGAATTACGAGTTCAGCCCGAAGTGTGATATCTACTTCTCGGGCACCAAGAACGTATCCTCCTATGCACTGACCAGCCAGGTTATGGCGGAGGATGAATGGACGCCCGAGATTGTCGAGGCCCGCCAGCACCGCCTGCTCGAAATTCTCTACGAGAAATGGGATATCTAAGCGGGCTGAGTGGCGCCGATTGGCATCGCGCCAATGCTGTCACAGATGGCTGCAAGGTTGATAAGCCCGAAATTTCATGCGCTTTCCTAGGCGCCACGATTGTTGGAAATCTTGGGTGCCCGCGTGTGATTGCGAGCTATGCGACTGTCATCCAACCGACCAATGCGGATATGGAAAGAGATCATTCTGAAAGGCTGGGCCAAAGAAATCTCGCAGGACACTTATAAAGGCTCCAAGCTCCGCGCCCGGGGCCGGACTCAGTGCCTGATTCGGAAGTTTCTCAAGCAAGGCAATAGGTTGCGGTTCGCCGGGTGATCATTCGGATGGAAGCGATGAGGGCCCATGCGGTCGAGG
>NZ_QBUE01000029.1:0-16124 GCF_003058045.1 Novosphingobium sp. GV079
GCTTGCTTTAAACTGGACGTCGGAGCCCAAAGACCCCCGACACCAGGCGCCGTCGCCCACATGTCCCTTCATCTAATCAACAATGTCAAAGACCAACCCAGACAACAAAACCCGGACAACAATCAATCCCCGGTTCTCACCGGAAATCCAAGCCGTCCGTAGCTATCTGGCGACCAACGCAACCCTTCAGGAAACACCCGAAGAACCGGAAAAACCGGCTGAACCGCGTCGGTGAAGCGGCATATATGGACGGGTGGCACAGGCGTCAACGGCCATTTTTCCACAGGGGCGCCATAGCCGAAATAATTTCATATTTAACAATGGATTAGATCGACATTTTTCTGTCATTCCGCAGCGATTGCCGGTGATGGACGCATGCCGGAAGTGCGATAAATCCGCAGACTCGCCCCGTGTGAGTCGGATTCGCCACGCCAAATCGGATTGAAGCTGCGCAAGCGCCCGCTGGACGGCATCGGGCCTATGCAATAGTTCGTTGCAAACTCGGGAGCTTAGCCATTTCCAAGCCTTATCTTGTCGCCGCCCTGCTCATGGCGCTCTCTTGCCCGGCGGCAGCGATGGCCGACAGCATATCGCTAACGGCACCGCAGTTGTTCGAACTCGCCGACCGCGCCCGCGACAGCGGCGATTTTGCCACGGCCGAAACCGCCTATCGCGCCCTGGCGGACAATCCCGATATCGACCTGCGCAACGAAGCGCGGTTTCGCCTGGCGCTGATGCTGGCGGATCGCGAGCACAAGTTGAAGGACGCAGCCCTGATCCTGCGCCGCATCCTGGATGAGCGACCCAACGCCCAGCGCGTGCGCCTGGAACTGGCGCGGGTTCAGGCAATGATGGGCGACCTTGGCGCCGCGCGCCGGGAAATGCGCGCGGCCCAGGCCGGCGGCCTGCCACCCGACGTGGAACGCATGGTGCGGTTCTATGCCGCCGCACTCAAGGCGCGCAAACCCTTTGGTGGCAGCCTGGACGTGGCGCTGGCGCCCGACAGCAACATCAACCGCGCCACCCGGTCCAACACGCTGGGTACGGTGATCGGCGATTTCACGCTGGACCAGGATGCCAAGGCCAGATCGGGCCTGGGCTTGGCGCTGCGCGGGCAGACCTATTTTCGCACCCCGCTGGAAAAGAATGCCACCCTGCTGGTGCGGGCCAATGGATCGGGCGATCTTTACCGCGATGAGCGCTTTGACGATATCCTGATCGGCATCCAGGCCGGCCCGGAATATACGCTGGGTGCCGACCGGTTGACGCTCGCCGCCGGGCCGACCTGGCGATGGTATGGCCTCAAGCCCTACAGCACGTCGGTGGGGGTGAGTGCCGATTTCCTCCATCCCATGGGCAAGACGATGCAGGGCCGCCTCGGCCTGGGCGTGACCCATACCGCCAACCGGCGCAATGCCTTGCAGACCGGCGATGTCTTTGCCCTGTCGGCCGGGCTCGATCGTGCGGTATCGGCCCGCCTGGGAGGCGGGGTGCAGGCCTTCGTCAACCGCACGAAGGCCCGCGACGCGGGCTGGTCGGACGTGACCGGCGGTGGCGCGGTCTATGCGTTTCGCGAAATCGGCCGGACCACCGCCGTGATCAGCGCCAGCTACAGCCACCTCGAGGCCGATGCCCGGCTGTTCCTCTATCCGCGCCGCCGGATGGATGACCGCTTTTCCGTGGTGGCCAGCACCACCTGGCGTGCGCTGCAATGGCAGGGCCTGGCCCCGATCACGCGCCTGCGGTGGGAGCGCAACCGATCGACCGTGGGCATCTATGACTATCGCCGGGTCGCGGCCGAAGTGGGCATTACCGCCGCATTTTGAGCGTGCGCTCCCCGCGGGTTCAGGCGTGGCCGGTATCGGCGGCAAGATGGGCGGGATCGATGCCGGCGGCGCGCCAGGTGGCCGACCAGCGCTGTTTCCGCGGGGTATCGAACAGGATCGCGGGTGAACCTTCGGCGGCATGCCAGCCGTGGTGGTGCATTTCTTCTTCCAACTGCCCGGGTCCCCAGCCGGCATAGCCCAGCGCCACCAGCCAGCGCGAGGGGCCGCGCCCTTCGGCAATCGCGCGCAGCACGTCCATCGAGGCGGAGAGCGTGCACAGCGGATTGACCGTGACCGAGCCCTCGCCGCCCCAATCGGGCGTGTGCAGCACGAAGCCGCGCCCGGTTTCCATCGGGCCACCATGCAGCACCGGTACATCGGGCGCATGGCCCGGATCTATGCCTACATCTTCCAGCAGGCCGTGAAAGCGGATGCCGGCGCGTTCCTCGCCCAGGCCGATGCCGAGGGCGCCGTTGGCATCGTGCAGACACAGCGCGAGCACCGCGTGATCGAAGCGCGGGTCCATCATGCCGGGCATGGCAAGCAGCAGGCGCCCGGCAAGATAGTGCGGGGCAAGATCGGCAGCGGCAGGTTCGGTCATGATGGCAGACTTTTTCAGGCGGCGGCCGATGCGGCAGCGGCGGCGGTGGCAGCGCGTTCGCTGGCGCCCCCCGGCCCACGGTCTTCGGCCACGTCGATCAGGCGCTTTTCCAGGTTGCGCAGGCGGTTCTCGCTGGTCACCTTCTCACCCAGGATATCGGTGACATAGAACGTATCGACCGCGCGTTCGCCATATGTGGCGATGTGAGCGGAATGGACCACCAGCCGCGAATCGAACAGGGCATGCGCCAGGCGGCCGAGCAGCGCGGGCCGATCGCGCGCGCCCACTTCCACCACGGTGAAGCGGTTGGACGCCTTGTTGTCGAAGATCACGATCGGCTGCACGTCGAACGCCTCGGCCCGGGGGCGGGCAAGCGGCCGCGCGGCGAGTTGGGGCATGAGCTTGACCCGGTTGGACAGGGCATCGGCGATGCTGTTCTTGAGCCGTTCGATGTGGCGCGCTTCGTTGAGCGGGCGGCCAAGCGGGTCCTGCACCAGGAAATTGTCCACGGCCAGGCCGTTGCGGGTGGTGTGGATGCGCGCATCGATGATGTTGCCCCCCGCCAGGTGGATCGCGCCGGCCAGGCGATAGAACAACCCGGCGTGGTCCGCGGCCAGCACGGTAACCAGCGTGGCGCCGCGCGCGGGATAGTAATGCGCCTCTACCGACAGCGGCTCGCCCAGGGCGCTATCCATCTGCTGGAGATTGAGCGCGATGATGTCTTCGGGTTCGGCAATCCAGTAGGCATCGCTCAGCTGCCGGCCGACCGTGCCGATCAGCGCGTCGCGTTCCTTGAGCAGTTCGCCCACGGCCTTCTTCTTGGCGGCGATGCGTTCGGGCCGGCCGTGCTGTTTGTGGCCGAGACGCAGCATTTCCTCGGTCTGGATGAACAGGTCACCCAACAGCTGGCGCTTCCACGAATTCCAGATCCCTGGCCCGACCGCGCGGATATCGACGATGGTCAGGATCAGCAGCAGGCGCAGCCGTTCGGCGCTTTGCACCTGCGCGGCGAAATCGGCGATCGTCTTGTAGTCAGCGAGATCGCGCTTGAACGCGGTGGCACTCATCAACAGGTGCCAACGCACCAGCCACGAGACGAGCTCGGTCTCTGCCGCCGACAGGCCCAGCCGCGGGCACAGCTTCCGCGCCACTTCGGCCCCGAGCACGGAATGATCGCCGCGCCGGCCCTTGGCGATATCGTGCAGCAGCGTGGCAACATAGAGCACGCGGCGCGACGCCACTTTCTGCACCACGTTGCTGGCCAGGGGATGCAGTTCGCGCTCCTCCCCCTTTTCGATGCGGGCCAGCAGGCCGATGGCGCGGATGGTATGCTCGTCCACCGTATAGTGGTGGTACATGTCGAACTGCATCTGCGCCACCACGCGCCCGAAATCGGGAATGAAACGGCCGAACACGCCCGCCTCGTTCAACCAGCGCAGCACGGTTTCGGGGTCATGCGGGCTGGTCAGCAATTCCAGGAACAGGGCATTGGCGCGCGGGTCCTTGCGCACCGCGCCATCGATCAGGCCAGCATCGCGCCGCGCCAGGCGCATCGCATCGGGATGGATTTCCAGCCCGTGCTTGTCGGCCACCACGAAGATCTCGAGCAGGCGCACGGGATCGACGGCAAAGAAATCGTCGGCCGGGACCGACACCTTTTCCGCGACGATGGGAAAGCCCGAAACCTTGCGCTTGCGGCGCTGGCGCAGCGCGGCGAAGAAGCCGGGCTTGGTGCGGGCAAACTGTTCATCGAGCTGGGCCATGAACACGCCGGTGAGCGAGCCGACCTGCTTGGCCTGGAGAAAGAAGAACTGCATGAAGCGTTCGACCGAGCTTTTGCCCGGACGATCGGCAAAGGCCATGCGCGCGGCCACTTCGCGTTGCAGGTCGAATGTCAGGCGGTCTTCGGCGCGGCGGGTGATCATGTGCAGGTGGCAGCGCACCGCCCAGAAGAAATTCTCGGCGCGGTGGAACGCGCGATATTCCGCCGCCGTGAGCAGGCCGACATCGACCAGTTCCGATGGATCGCGCACCTTGTGGACATATTTGCCGATCCAGTAGAGCGTGTGCAGGTCGCGCAGCCCGCCCTTGCCCTCTTTCACATTGGGTTCGACCACATAGCGGCTGTCGCCCAGCCGCTTGTGCCGCTCGTTGCGTTCGGCCAGCTTCTCGGCGACGAATTGGCGCTCGGTGCCGGCGGCGACCTCGGCCCAGAAGCGGCGCGCCGCTTCTTCATAGACGTCGCGATCGCCCCAGACGTAACGCCCTTCGAGCAGCGCGGTGCGGATCGTCAGGTCGCTCTTGGCCATGCGCACCGTATCATCGAGCGAGCGGCTGGAATGGCCGACCTTGAGGCCAAGGTCCCACAGGAAATAGAGCATCGCCTCGATCACCTGCTCGCACCACGCGGTGGGCTTGTTCGGCGTGACGAAGGCGATGTCGACATCGGAATGCGGCGCCATCTCGCCCCGGCCATAGCCACCCACGGCCAGCACGGCGATGCGCTCGCCCGTCGTGCGGTTGCTAGCGCGATAGACCTGGCCGATCACATAGTCGTGAATCACCCGCACCAGCTGGTCGACCAGGAAGGCCTGGCCTTGGGCGCATTCATAACCTGCCGAGGGCCTGCCGCGCAGGCGCCGGGCCAGTTCCTCGCGGCCATGGGCCAGCGCCGCGCGCAGATGCTCGACCACCACGGGCCGGGCGCGCGAGGGATCGCCATCGGCTTGTGCCACGGCCTGGGTCACCGCCTCGGCAAGGGTGCGACGGTCGATAATGGCGCGCTGGTGGGCGATGCGGGGCAAGGTCATGCCCCCTCATTAAACGAGGTGGCGTTAAGGGGAAACAGCGCAGGCATCCAAGTTTTCACGATAATCGCCGATTGGCCTCCCCCCTTTCGGGCAGGATAGCGCGCAAACGACCGCGCCTGGGCCGCACCGGCGCCCGCCGCGCTTTTGGGATTTGCCAGCAGCTTGGCCCCTGTGCCAGAAGGCGCGCGAACCTGGGCAGGCTGGCAAGGCCTGGCCCACGGCCATCAGTTCACCGAATACGGAGCGTCGCGCTTGTCCCTTTTTCCGGCCCTTTCTGCCGCTGCGGCTGCCTCGTCGCACATGCCGCTGCATTGGGAGCAACTGCATCTCTCGCCCATCGCCTGGGATTTCGGCTTCTTTGCGCTGCGCTGGTATTCGCTGGCCTACCTCGCCGGCATCCTGCTCGGCTATTGGCATCTCTCGCGCATGATCCGCCAGCCGGGGGCGCCGATGGCCCAGCGCCACGCCGATGACCTGTTCTTCTATGCCACGCTGGGCATCATCCTGGGCGGCCGACTTGGCTATGCCACGTTCTATGCCCCGGAACTGTGGACGCACCCCAGCGAACTGGTCAAGCTGTGGCAGGGCGGCATGAGCTTTCATGGCGGCCTGATCGGCACCGTGCTGGCGATCGCCTTTGTCTGCTGGCGCAACCAGCTGAGCTTCATCCGGGTGTGCGACTACATTGCCCCTTGCGCGCCGATCGGGCTGTTCTTCGGGCGCTGCGCCAATTTCGTGAATGGCGAGCTATGGGGCCGCGTCACCACCGCCGATGTGCCCTGGGCCATGGTCTTTCCCGGCGCCGGTCCCAATCCGCGCCATCCCAGCCAGCTCTATGAAGCGCTGCTCGAAGGGGTGATCCTGGCCACCGTGCTGATCACGCTGTTCTGGAAAACCCGCGCGCGCTGGCGTCCGGGCCTGCTGATGGGCACGTTTGCCACCGGCTATGCGCTGTCGCGCTTCATCGTCGAATTCTATCGCGAACCCGATGCCCAGCTCGAAGACTTTGCCCTGCGCACCGGGCTGTCGATGGGCCAGTGGCTGACCCTTCCGATGCTGGCGATCGGCCTCACCCTGCTGATCCGGGCGATGGTGCGCCCGCCGCTGGGAACCGTGGCCCCGCCCCCGGCCGATTGACCAGACCATGGCCACTGAAAGCCTGCGCGATGTCTTTGCCAGGCTGATCCGGGCGACCGGCCCGATCAGCGTGGCGCACTTTATGGCAGAATCCAACGCGCGCTATTACAGCACGCGCGATCCGCTGGGCACGGCCGGCGATTTCATCACCGCCCCGGAAGTGAGCCAGATGTTTGGCGAAATGATCGGGCTATGGCTGGCCGACATCTGGATTCGTGCCGGGAAGCCACAGCCGGTCGCCTATGTCGAGGCCGGGCCCGGCCGCGGCACCCTGGCACTCGATGCGCTGCGCGCCGCCGCGCGCCACGGCCTGGTGCCCGATGTGCACTTCGTGGAAACCAGCCCCGCGCTGCGCGGCATACAGCGACAGCGTTTCCCCGACGCCGCCTGGCACGATGATTTCTCCACCCTGCCGGCCGATCGCCCGCTCATGGTGGTGGGCAACGAATTCCTCGATGCCCTGCCCGTGCGCCAGATCGTGCGCATGGCCGAAGGCTGGCGCGAGCGGATGATCGGGTGGGACGCGGCGGGCGAACGCCTGCTGCCGGTGGCCGGCACCCGCCCGATGGACGCGGCCGTTCCCGCCGATCGCGCCAATGCGCCCGAAGGCACGATCATCGAAACCTGCCCTGCGGCGGCGGCCGTCACGGCCGATATCGCCGCGCGGCTGGCCGCACAGGGCGGCGTGGCGCTGTGGATCGACTATGGCCATGCCGAGCCCCGCGATGGCAGCACGCTTCAGGCCGTGCGCGCCCATCACAAGGTCGATCCCTTTGCGCATCCCGGCGAAGCAGACCTTACCGCGCTGGTCGATTTTGCCGCCTTGGTGCCGGTGATCGCCGCGGCTGGCGCGCGCTGCGATGGTATTGTCACGCAGGGTGAATTCCTCAAATCCCTGGGGATCGAGGCACGCGCGGCCACGCTGGCCCGCCATGCGCCCGACCATGGCCCCGCCCTGGCGCGTGCACTGGCCCGCCTGGTTGATCCTGCCGAAATGGGCAACCTGTTCAAGGCAATGGCATTTACTGCACCGCACTGGCCAACTAGCGCAGCATTCTAGCCAGTTTATCGATTGCATTGCGGCAGCGCAAAATACGGCCCGTTGCTACACTAAAATGCTTGTTGGCAAAGCCGCAGTTCTGTGGCTATCACGCGTTATAACTGTTTGGGTCTGGCACGTGCATACCACGGCGGCCCGGCGCGCATGATACCCGGCGATGTTCGCCGCCGCGCGCAAGGAGGGGGAAATACCGTGCCCGGCCGTTTCCAGGCGGGGTGGCAGCAGGCAGGGATTATCAATGGCTGATGAGGCAATTGTGAACGCAAGCGGCACAGATTCGCCCGCCGTCCATGACGGTGCGGGCGCCGATGAAGGCGTGCGGCGGCGCGATTTCATCAATATCGCAGCGGTGAGTTTTGCAGGTGTTGGCGGACTGGCGGTGCTCGTGCCGCTGGTGTCGCAGATGGCACCTTCGGCTGACGTGCTGGCGGAAAGTTCGACCGAGATCGATATCTCGCAGATCGCGCCCGGCCAGGCCATCAAGGCCGTGTTCCGCAAGCAACCGGTCTTCGTGCGCAACCTGACCCCGGTGGAAATCAGCGAGGCCGACAAGGTGCCGCTTTCCAGCCTGCGTGATCCGCAGACCCTGGAAGAGCGGACCAAGCCGGGCAAGACCAACTGGCTGATCACCATGGGCGTCTGCACCCACCTGGGCTGCGTGCCGCTGGGCGCGGGCGAAGGCGAGGTGAAGGGCGAATTCGGCGGCTATTTCTGCCCGTGCCACGGCTCGGTCTATGATACCGCCGCGCGCATCCGCAAGGGCCCGGCACCCAAGAACCTGGAAGTGCCGGTTTATGAATTCACGTCCGACACTGTCGTGAAGATCGGCTGAGGATAGACACGATGAGCTTTCCCTGGGCGAAACATTACAAGCCAAGCCACCCGCTGATGCAGTGGCTGGACGAAAAGCTGCCACTGCCGCGCTTCGTCTATAATGCTGTCGGCGCCGGCTATCCGGTGCCGCGCAATCTGAACTACATGTGGAACTTCGGCGTGCTCGCCGGGGTGTGCCTCATGCTCCAGATCGTGACCGGCGTGGTCCTGGCGATGCACTATGCCGCCAATTCCGGCGTGGCATTCGACAGTGTCGAGCACATCATGCGCGACGTGAACTGGGGCTGGATGCTGCGCTATGCGCACGCCAACGGCGCCTCGGCGTTCTTCGTGGTGGTCTATATCCATATCTTCCGCGGGTTCTTCTACTCCTCGTACAAGCCCCCGCGCGAAATGATCTGGCTGCTGGGCGTCACGATCTTCCTGCTGATGATGGCCACGGCCTTCATGGGCTATGTGCTTCCCTGGGGCCAGATGAGCTTCTGGGGCGCCAAGGTCATCACCGGCCTGTTCTCGGCCATCCCGGTGGTCGGCACGCCGCTGCAGCAGTGGCTGCTGGGTGGCTTCGCGCCGGATAACGCCGCGCTCAACCGCTTCTTCAGCCTGCACTTCCTGCTGCCCTTCGTGATCCTGGGCGTGGTGATCCTGCACATTTGGGCGCTGCACATTCCCGGTTCGTCCAACCCCACCGGCGTGGAAGTGAAGACCGAAGCTGACACCGTGCCGTTCCACCCCTATTACACCGCCAAGGACGGCTTCGGGCTGGGGGTCTTCGCGATCCTCTACTGCACCATGCTGTTCTTCCTGCCGAACGCGCTGGGCCACCCGGACAACTATATCCAGGCCAACCCGCTGTCGACGCCGGCGCACATCGTGCCCGAATGGTACTTCTGGCCGTTCTACGCGATCCTGCGCGCCTTCACCGCCGATTTCCTGTTCATCCCGGCCAAGCTGATGGGCGTGCTGGCGATGTTCTCGGCAATCCTGGTGTGGTTCTTCCTGCCCTGGCTGGACACCTCGCCGGTGCGTTCGGGCCACTATCGCCCGCTGTTCCGCAAGTTCTTCTACTTGCTCGTGATCGACGTGCTGGTGCTGGGCTTCTGCGGCGGCTCGCCGGCCGAAACCAAGTATGTGCTGATCTCGCAGATCGCCGCCACGTACTATTTCCTCCACTTCCTGGTGATCCTGCCGATCGTCGCCTCGATCGAGAAGCCGGCCCCGCTGCCCTTCTCCATCACGCAAGCGGTGCTGGGCAAGGATGACCAGACCGCCCCGGCCGCCTGAGCCAGCGCGAACCGCACAAAGAGAGAGAACCCCATGGTCCGTCTTTTTGGTCCTCTTGTCGGCCTCTTCTTCGCCGTGGCGCTGCTCTGGTCGTTCGGAGTGGGCGCGATCCAGGCGATCCGCGAGCCCGAACCCGCCACGGCGGTGCAGGTCTATCACCTCGCCCCGCACGAGCCCGAGCCCGGCTTCTCGTTCAACGGCGCCTTCGGCAAGTTTGACCGGGCCCAGCTGCAGCGCGGCTTCCAGGTCTACAAGGAAGTCTGCTCCAACTGCCACTCGCTCCACTTCGTGGCGTTCCGCGACCTGGCCGCGCTCGGCTATTCCGAAGCGGAAGTGAAGGCGATCGCCAAGGATTGGTCGAACAAGGCCAAGGTCGTCGATCCCAAGACCGGTGATGAAACCCAGCGCGACAACGTGCCGGCCGATCACTTCCCCAAGGTCTATTACGCCGGCACCGGCAACCCGCCAGACCTGTCGCTGGTCACCAAGGCCCGCCACGAAGGCCCGGAATACGTCTATTCGCTGCTGACCGGTTACCAGGATCAGCCGGCCGAACTGCTCAAGCGGTTCCCCGACAGCAAGACGCCCGATGGCCTCTACTACAACCCCTACTTCGCCAACCTGAACATCGCCATGCCGGCGCCGCTGGCCGACGACCAGGTTACCTATGGCGACGGGACCAAGGCCACCAAGCAGCAGATGGCTGCCGACGTTGCCGCGTTCCTGACCTGGACGGCCGAACCCAAGATGGAAAAGCGCAAGCAGACCGGCTGGGCCGTGCTCGGCTTCCTGCTGGCCGCCACCGTGCTGGCCTATCTGGCCAAGCGCAATATCTGGGCCAGGGTCCACTAAAGCCGGGCGACAGCGCCAAAACGAAAAGGCCACCGGAAACGGTGGCCTTTTTCATGGGTTGTCGGCACTGGCGGCCACTTTTCCCGATTGCCTTGGACATTGCTTCATGACCTGCGACCTCAAGTCCCTGATCCGCACCGTGCCCGATTTTCCCGTGCCGGGCGTGCTGTTTCGCGATGTCACCACGCTGATCAGCCATCCCACCGGCTTTGCCGCCGCGATCGACCACCTTGCCACCCGGGCACAGGCCAGCGGCGCAACCCTGATCGCCGGGATGGAGGCGCGCGGCTTCATCTTTGGCGCCGCTGCGGCTGCGCGCGCGCAGCTGGGCTTTCTGCCGGTGCGCAAGCCGGGCAAATTGCCGGTGCCGACGCTGGGCGTCGACTATGACCTGGAATATGGCACCGACCGGCTGGAAATCGATCCCACCGCCATCGCGCCAGGACAGCGCGTGGCGATCGTCGATGATCTCATCGCCACTGGCGGCACGGCGCTGGCCGCCGCACAGCTGCTACGCGAGGCGGGCGCGGTGGTGACCCATGCGTTCTTCGTGATCGACCTGCCCGACTTGGCCGGGGCGCAGCGCCTGCGCGACGCGGGCCTGGTGGTAGACGCCCTGATGGACTTCCCCGGGCACTGACGGCAGCACGCCACAACCCGCCCGCCCTTTGCGACGCCGCGCAGGGAGGGCGGGTCAGCCGCTCCGTCAATCCACCAGCATCAGCGCGTCGAGCGCAACCACGCCTTCGCCCTGCGGGTGCAGGATCACCGGGTTGAGATCGATTTCGCGGATCGACGGCTCGGCCCGCAACACCTGGCCCACCTTGACGATCAGCGCGGCCAGGGCCGGCACATCAAGCGCCGGAGAGCCACGATAGCCCGCCAGCAGCGCCGCGCTCTTGAGCTGCATGAGTTCGG
This sequence comes from Novosphingobium sp. GV079, assembly GCF_003058045.1. Taxonomy (NCBI): domain Bacteria; kingdom Pseudomonadati; phylum Pseudomonadota; class Alphaproteobacteria; order Sphingomonadales; family Sphingomonadaceae; genus Novosphingobium; species Novosphingobium sp. GV079. The sequence continues at coordinate 11,323 of NZ_QBUE01000029.1, forward strand.
CCTCGACCGCCTCCTGCGTGAGGTCTGCCGTCAGCAGGCGCACGTCCTGAAGAATTTCGGCGGTAACCCCGCCAAACCCGGCCAGCACCACCGGCCCCCATTCGGGATCGTTCTTGGCGCCCACGATCATTTCCACGCCGCGCTTGCCCATCGCCTCGATCAGCACGCCATCGAGCGTGATCGCCGCATCATAAGCCGCGACATTGGCAAACATGCGGGTCCAGGCCGCACGCACCGCCGCGCCATCGGCGAGATTGAGGATTACCCCGCCCGCGTCGCTCTTGTGGCCCAGCGCCGCCGCCTGCGCCTTCATCGCCACGGGATAGCCCACCGCGTCCGCTGCGGCCACGGCATCATCGGGCGTCGCGGCAAACTGTCCCTTGGGAAAGGCCACGCCGGCAGGGCCCAGCAGCTGCTTGGCCTTGTATTCGGGAATGACACCCGAAACATCGGCAAGGCCCGCTACCGGCAGCGCCGGCGCATCAGTGGCCGTCAGATCGCGGGCAGACCAGTGCGTCAGGCGGGTGATGGCGCGCAAGGCGCGCTCGGTGGTGGGGAACCACGGCACCCCGGCCGCCCGCAGCGCGGCAATGCGCTCTGCCGGAACCTGCGCCCCTTCGTCCAGCCCGGCAAAGATCAGCGGCTTGCTCAGGGTCTTGCCTTCGACCGCCGCAAGAATGGCGGGGAACTTGATCGCACAGGTAATCGCCTCGGCCTGGATGATCCCGGCCAGAACCGTACCGACGCGGTCGTCGGCCAGCAGGGCGTCGAGCGTGCGGGTATAGATCGCCGGCTCTGAAAGGCCCTGCGCGGTGATGTCGAGCGGGTTCGACACCGGCACGAACGGCGGCAACGCGGCGCGCAGTTCGGGCGAATCCTCATCATGCAGCGCGGCCAGTTCCAGGCCAAGTTCTTCTGCCAGGTCGAGCGTCAGCGCCTTGAACGCGCCGGATTCGCCCAGCACGGCCGCCTTGCCCGAAGGCGCGATCGGGCACAGCGCGGCAATCTCGGCAATATCGCCCAGTTCTTCCAGGGTTTCGGCAAAGATCACCCCGGCGCGCGCGACCATTGCGCGCATCAGCTTGTAATCGCCGGCCATCGCCCCGGTGTGCGTTGCCGCCGATTCGCGCGCGGCGCTGGATTTACCGGGATGCAGCAGCACCACCGGCTTGCCCGCGGCCCGCGCCCGGCGCGCCGCGGCCAGAAAGCGCTGCGGCTTGCGGAACTGCTCGACGATCATGGCAATGGCGTGGGTGTCGGGATCGTCGACCAGCCAATCGACGTAGTCCTCCACGCCGCTCGCCGCCTCGTTGCCGGTCGACACCGAATAGGAAACCCCGCATTCCCGCGCCAGCAGCATGGTGCCCAGCACCGCCGCCATCGCGCCGGATTGCGAAACGATGCCCACCGCGCGCCGGCCCGCCGGCGGCACGGCATCGGTTTCCACGAACGTGAGCGGAATGCGGTCGACATAGTTGACCAAGCCCAGGCAATTGGGGCCTTCCACCACCATGCCCGCCTCAGCCGCCAGCCGGGCAATCTCGCGCTGCTCGGCCAAGCCCTCTTCCCCGCCTTCGGCAAAGCCGGCCGAAAAGATCACTACGCCGCCCGCCTTGCGCGCCACCAGGCTGCGCACGGCATCGAGCACGCCAACGCGCGGAATGGCCAGCACTGCCACGTCCACCCCTTCGGGGAGGGCATCGACGCTGGCATAGCAAGGCCGCCCGCCGATTTCGCTGCGCTTGGGATTTACCGGATAGATCGCCCCGGCATAGCCATTGCGATCCAGGTTGCTGAGCAAAGTAGCCCCCAGCGCGCCGGGCTTGTCGGACGCGCCGACCACGGCCACCGATTGCGGGCGCAGGAAACGGGCGATCGCCTGATGCGAGAGAACGGGTTCAACAGCCATGACATCCTCCGAATTTCGCTATGACTTATAACAATCAGCGAAACGCGGCAAGCGGCGAGTGCGCGACTGGCCCAAAGGCCATCCACCGCAAACGCCGGAATGATTGGTAAGCCCGGGGTTGACGAAACCCGACTGCCCATGGCAAGCGCAAAGCCTGGATGCGGGCGGGTATAGCTTAGTGGTAAAGCCCTAGCCTTCCAAGCTAGTTATGCGGGTTCGATTCCCGCTACCCGCTCCAGAGCCTCCTCCCAGAAGGTCCCAAGACGGCCCGTAAGCGGCTGTTTTTTACAGCTTTTTGTTGGTATAATGTCCCGGCAGTTCCGGCGATGTTTCACCCAATATCAGAACAAAATGGGCACATTGATGGACCTGCAGCCAACCGAGCTGAAGGGAGGTCCATCAAATGGGCGAACGGAAATCAGGGCTGACGGCATCATCGGTCGCGCGCGCTAAGCCGAAGGACAAGGCATACAAGCTGTCTGACCACGACGGTCTGTACCTTCTGGTGAAGCCGACCGGCGCACGGTACTGGCGGATGAACTACCGCTTCCACAACCTGCAGCGGACGGTGACCTTCGGGCGCTATCCGGAATTGCTGCTTGCCGATGCCCGGCAGCGGCTCCTCAACGCGCGGCGCCTGCTGGCAGATGGCATCGACCCGATCGATCAGGCCAAACTCAACAAGATCCAGGAGTCCATCTCGTTCGCCAACACGTTCAAGACGGTCTCGGACGAGTGGCTGGAAAAGGTCCAGCTGGAGGACAAGGCCCCAGCGTCGATCAAGAAATATCAGTGGCAGTTGGGGCTCGTCATGCCGTCCATCGGCAATCGTCCCATTGCCAAGCTTACCGCGCACGAGGTGCTGCTCGCGCTGAAGAAAATCGAGCGCACCAGGAAATTCTACACCGCCACCAGCGTGCGCGCGACCTGCAGCCAGGTGTTCCGCTATGCCATCGCCACGGCGCGCGCCGAGCGCGACGTCTGCGCGGATCTGCGAGGCGCCCTGGTCACGCCCAAGGTCGTGCACCGCGCTGCGATCACCACACCAAGGGAAGCCGGTGCCCTCCTTCGGTCGATTGAGGACTATGAAGGCGACCATCAGACCCGAGTCGCCATGCGTCTCCTGCCCCACGTCTTCGTGCGCCCCGGTGAACTGCGCCATGCCGAGTGGAAGGAGTTCGACTTCGAGCGCAAGGTCTGGATCATCCCGGAACACAAGGCAAAGATGCGCCGACCCCACGCCATACCGCTATCGAGGCAGGCCTTGGCCATAATAGGCGATATCGCGCACGATCCGACGTACAGCATCTACCTGTTCCCCTCGCTGCGCTCGGCCACGCGCCCGATGTCCGACAACACCATCAATGCCGCGCTACGCCGCATGGGTTACGGCAAGGACGAAATGACCGCCCACGGCTTCCGGGCGATGGCCGCAACCTTGCTCAACGAAATGGGCATCTGGAATGCCGACGCCATCGAACGCCAGCTCGCCCATGTCGAGGCCAATGCCGTCCGCCGTGCCTACACGCGCGGACAATACTGGGATGAGCGCGTGCGCATGATGCAGCATTGGTCGGATTATCTCGATGGTCTGCGCGACGGCGCCAAGGTGCTGCGGCCGAACTTCGGGCAAACAGCGCTCGGCTGATGGCGATCGGTCGGAGCACGGTGGAATTCGACCAACTCAAGCTGTTCCGGCGAAGCCTCCGGAATGTCGGCTCACGCCGAAAGCCGCCGGTCAGGCTGCGCGAAGAGTCGGGTTGGGTCGGGTCTGCCTTTGCCACTATTCAGGTGAGGGCATTGAGTTTGCTCGACCCGACCGCGTCCAGTTGGACCAGCACGTCGATGACATCGAGACACCGCTTAAGCCGCGCGCCATTGGCGCCGCACGTTGCATAGATGCGCAGCAGGGGATCCCATATCTGGTAGAGACCGCGTCCGCCTCCCGGCCCGCCCGTCTTCACGACCTCCACTGTCCGCTCGATCAATCCAAGCACGACGTCGTCCATTACCGCTGGCGCTTTTTCGAGCCGATGAATGAAGTAGCTGCGCTCGCCATCGAAATATTTCGAACCCACATAGGCTTCATACAAGGGGGCGTGCATCGCCATGGTCGAAGGGTCGATCCGCCGAAAGCAATCGGCCGCGGTCCTTCGGACCCCGTCATCATCGTCATCGAAAAAGCGGGTCAGCCAGACACTGGTCCGCCCGACATGTTCGGCGTTCGCTACATAGGCGCTGGCGACTTCGGCAATGGCGGCACGCTGCGTCGGACCTTTCTCGATGAGGGTGTCGATCGTGTCCTTCCAGCGCTCGTCTTCCAACGACCGTTGCGCAACGAGCAGCGCGGCAATCGCCTGCGCCAGCAGATCAGGCGATTCGGCGTACGACCTGATGATCGGCTCAGCGACGTCCGGCGCGCGTGCATCGAGCCACAGCAGCGCGCGGCGACCGTTGCGATTGAACAGCGCGGTGGGGCTGGCCTTGGCGGTTCGGACGGTCCAGTCACGCGCGACGTCGAGATCGTGCTTCAGCGCAGCGAGCAGCACTGCACCCAGCCCGGCATGGAGGAAGTCAGGCATCTCGCTCCCGACGATGGGATCGACAACCGAACGATATTCCTCGAACTTGTTGATGCTGTCCCACGCCAATGCCCCCATTTCCTGAAGCGCGGAGCCTCGCGCCGAGTTCATCGCCCGCGCGTCGAGGAAGCCTCCCAGCGCGAAGGCGCGCTTGATGTCGGTTTCCTCCTTTTCCGATTTCCCTTCGACGCGTTCCCCTACGCCGCTGTCGGATGCATGTGCACGGCGGTGACAAAACCAGCCACTGGAACGCCGGCGAGGTGCTGAGCGTGGCGGATTAAAACCCAGCCAGTGGTAAGGCGTGCCCTTTT
>NZ_QBUE01000030.1:0-15711 GCF_003058045.1 Novosphingobium sp. GV079
ATATCAGTCCATGCCATTGGTCACACCATCTTCTCGCAAGGACGGCGTGAATCACAACATACTGGTATCGCTCAACAACTTTCGGATCGGGCTCTTAGGCAAGTCTCGGCACCAAGCTAACGGCAAAAAGCCTATCCGGAGACAAACGACTTTTGGCCGCCAAAGTTAGGCTTGAGCACCCTCGCGCCATCGCGCAAGCGGTCCAGCTCGTCGGACCAGAACTGCATCAACGCCACCCGCTCATTCCAGTATTCTCCCCGCGTGTACGCGCGGCGGACCCCGTTGTTTTCCATATGCGCCAATTGCCGCTCGATCGCATCCGGATTGAAACGTCCGATCTCGTTGAGAAGGGTGGCCGCCATTGCCCGAAAGCCGTGCGCGGTCATTTCCTCTTGTCCAAAGCCAAGGGCCCTCAAAGCGGCATTGACCGTGTTTTCCGACATGGGCCGCGTCGAGGTGCGGAATGATGGAAAGCAATAACGGCCCTGACCCGTCAGGTTCCATAAGCCCTCAAACAGGCCTACAACCTGTGATGATAGAGGGACGCGGTGCGGGCGGCGCATCTTCATCTTCTCGGCAGGGATGTTCCACACGCTGCGATCGAAATCGAACTCTGCCCATTCCGCTTGGCGAAGTTCACCGGGGCGCACAAAGAGATGTGCTGACAGCTTCAAAGCGAACAGCGTGATGGCATGGCCGGAATAGCCTTCGATCGCGCGCATGAGATCTCCGGCCCGATCCTCGGTGGTAATTGCAGCAAGGTGCTTGGCTTTGGGAACTGTCAACGCGCCGCGCAAATCGCTTGCCGGGTCCCGCTCTGCCCGGGTTGTCGCGATAGCGTAGCGGAAGACTCGGCTGAGTACGCTCCGCATGCGCCGAGCGCTTTCGTGGCGACCTGTTGCCTCAACCGCGCGCAGCACGGCTAGAACCTCCTGCGCATTGATCTTGGCAACTGGGCGATTTCCGATGCTGGGATAAGCCTTGTCGAGTAACCAACGCAGTTTGCTCAGCGTTATCTCGGCCATGCCCTCGCGCATGTTCTTGGCTACCCACTCCTCGGCAACGAGCTTGAAAGTGTCGTTCTCGGCGACGCGAGCGCGGGCAGCATCAACTTTCTGTTGGTGCGAAGGATCGGTGCCTGCAGCAAGCAAGCGCCGTGCGTCGTCGCGGCGCACGCGCGCATCTGCGAGGCTCACCTCGGGCCAGGCACCAAACGCAAGCGTGCGATGCTTTTCAAGATAGCGATAATTGAAACGCCAAAGCTTCGCGCCGGTGGCGCGGACCAGAAGATAGAGACCACCGCCGTCCGACAGCTTATAGTCGCGCTCGTGCGGTTTGGCGCTGGCGATGGTGGTGACAAACAGGGTTCCCATGAGGGTATCGTCCTAGCTAGGGACGAATATCGATACCCTCGGATATACCCGCATTGTTCCCGGTTGGTGCCGAATTCGCCCGTATTTGAATGGACGATCATAGCACAAAATTTGGCTGATTTCAGCCACTTCACGGACGTCTACGGACGTCCGCGGAATGAGAGATGGTGCCCAGGAGAGGACTCGAACCTCCACGCCCTTTCGAGCGCCGCCACCTGAAGACGGTGCGTCTACCAATTCCGCCACCTGGGCACTTTCTCTTCGGTGCGTGCTGTTGGGCACTCGCCGTCGGTGGAGGGGCCAATACGGGTGAGGCCGGGGGGTGTCAACACGGGTTTTGTCATTTTCATGGCATCTTTTTTTCCACAGCCGGCAATTTTCCGCTTGGCCGGGCACTGTGGTTGATCCGGGGCATTGAACGGCTGGCCCTGGCTGTGCCAAGGCGCGATGAAACATGGTGTGGAGCGGCCGGCGCGCCGCTTCTTCTCGCAAACCGACCAAGGTGGAACAGGCAAGGCTATGGGCAACGTGCGCGATCTGGAAGACAAGCTGGTGGTGCTGGTGGGTGGCAGCGGCTTTTTCGGCAGCCATCTTGCGCAGGAATTGCTGGAGCGTGGCGCGCGTCTGCGCGTGTGCAGCCGGCATGTCGAACGCGGCTATGCGATCAAGGCGCTGGGCAATCTGGGCCAGGTGCAGTTCCTGCGCGTGAACGTGCAGAACGAACGCTCGCTGGCGGCCGCGTTCCTGGGCGCCGATGCGGTGGTCAACCTGGTCGGCGCGTTCAAGGGTGATCTCGATGCCGTGCAGGGCCGCGGCGCGGGCCGCGTGGCGGCGCTGGCCAAGGATGCCGGCGCGCAGGCGTTCGTGCATGTCTCGGCCATCGGCGCCGATGCCGGCTCGCCTGTCGCCTATGCCCGCACCAAGGCCGAAGGCGAAGCGGCCGTGGCGGCGGCGTTCCCCGGCGCAGTGGTGGTGCGCCCCTCGGTGATGTTCGGGGCCGATGACGCGTTCCTCAACCTGTTCGGCAAGGTGATCAGCCAGTTCCCGGTGGTGCCGGTGTTCGGCCCCGAAGGCCGCCTGCAGCCGGTGTTCGTCGATGATGCGGCCTGCGCCATCGCCACGATCCTGAGCGATTTCCCCGCCCAGGCCGGCAAGACGTTCGAACTGGCCGGCCCCGAAGTGCTGACGATGATGGATATCAACCAGCGCATCGCCAAGGCGCAGGGGCGCAAGCCCGTGCTGGTGCCGGTGGGCGATGCCATGGCCGGCCTGTTTGCCAGCCTGCCGGGCACCCCGCTGTCGCGCGATCAGCTGGCCCTGCTCAAGGCCGGCAGCGTGGCAAGCGGCACGCTGCCGGGGCTGGCCGAGCTTGGCCTGCGCGCGCGGCCGCTGGGCCTGTTCCTCGATCGCTGGATGCTGCGCTATCGCAAGGCGGGGCGGTTTGGCGTCAAGAGCCTGGGGTAATTGCCACGGGGGCGGCAGGCTCAGGACAGGCCCTTCGACAGGCTCAGGGCGAACGGGGTTTTAGGGAAAGCTGCTTTTCCTCCCTCCGTTCGGGCTGAGCCTGACGAAGCCCTCCACAGACCCTAGGCGTTCACATCGGCATAGTGGGCCGGCGGCTGGATCACGTCCATCCGTTCGGAAAGCAGCGGGCGAAAGCTGGGCCGACTCTTGAACACAGCATACCAGTCGCGCGCCTGTTCGTGGCCGTTCCAGTCGATCCCGCCGAGGTAATCGGCCACGGAAAGCTGCGCCGCGGCGGCCAGGTCAGCCAGGCTCATGGTCGATCCGGCCAGCCAGGGGCGATTATCGATCAGGTGATCGATGTAATAGAGGTGATCGTGCGCCAGGCGCAGCGCCTCGCGCAGCATGCGCGAATCGGGTGACTGGCGATAGACCAGCCGCTTCTTCATCCGCTCTTCGAGCAGGGGCATGGTCACGTCGGCAAAGAAGTTCTCGTCGAACAGCGCCACCAGCCGGCGGATCTCGGCGCGGTTGGTGGCCGTGCCGTTGATCATCGGGTTCTTGTCGTTGGTTTCTTCCAGATATTCGCAGATCGCCCGGCTATCGACCAGGGTGATGCCGCGTCCTTCGTCGCGCAGCACCGGGGTGCGCACGGCGGGATTCAGCTTCTGGAATTCCTCGCGATAGTCCCAGGGATTTTCGCGAACCAATTCATAAGGGATGCCCTTTTCCGCCATGAGCAGCCGAACCTTGCGGCTGAACGGACAAAGGGGAAACTGATAAAGCTGCCACATGCCATGCTCCATGGACGAGGGCCATGGCCCAAGTCCAGCACCGCCGTAATGCATGGGCGCAATTTTTGCTCCGCAGCCGTGCTAATGAAACATGCGCATGCGGTCGCGCAGCACGTCCAGCCCGATCTGCTCGATCGCGGTGATCGGGCAATCGGCCTCCAGCAGCCTGGCCAGCGAGCGCTGCTTCTGTGCGATCAGGTCGATCGCCTGCAGCACGTCCATGTGCCGCGCGGCCACGTCCATGTCGGTGCACAGGCGCCCGCCGAGGTCTTCCACTTCGAGCGCCAGTTCCTCCAGCACTACGGCGATGCGCTGGTGCGTGGCATCGCGCAGGCTGGCCGCGTCCGGCGCGGCTTGGACCGGGCCGGTAGCGGGCGACGACGTAGACATGGGGGTGGGCAGGGGAGGAGGCGGGGCATCGAAAGGCACGAAGCCTTCATTCTCGACCGTTTGCGTGGCCTCGGCGCGGGCCGTGGTGCCGGCCGCGCGGGGGGCGGGGTCGGGCTCGGGCCAAAGGTCGGTCGTGTCGATAGGCATCGCAAAGGCTCTCCGCAGCGTCGCGTCATGTGGTCGTGGTTCAGGCCGCTTCGGCCATCGAATCGCTGTCGGCCAGCGCCGCCAGGTTCAGCACCATGACCATCTTGTCTTCGATCGCGGCCAGGCCATCGAGGAACGGCACCACCGTATCGCTGCCCGAGGCCGGCGGCGGGGGCTGCATCGCTTCATCGGGCACGGTCACGATGTCGCTGACCGAATCGACGATCCAGCCGCCGATCTGGCTGCCCAGCTGGGTAACGATGATGGCATGGCGTGGGGTCGGCTCGGTGGCGCGCCAGCCCAGCCGCGCGGCCAGGTCCACCACCGGCAGCACGGTGCCGCGCAGGTTGACGACGCCGGCCACATAGTGCGGCACGCGCGGCAGCCGCGTGGTTGGCGTCCAGGCGCGGATTTCGCGGATGGCCATGATATCCAGGCCAAAAACCTGGCCTTCCACTTCGAAGGTGATCAGTTCGCGGATCATTGCTTGTCTCCCTTCAGGACTGCGATGGCCATGGCCTAGTGCGACACGCGGCGCACGGCCGCGACCAGCTTGGCCGGGTCAAACGGCTTGACGATCCAGCCGGTCGCCCCGGCGGCGCGGGCGCGGGCCTTCTTTTCTTCCGAGCTTTCGGTGGTCAGCACCAGGATCGGGCGATCGCGGTGGCGGCTGCCCTCGCGCAGGCGCTCGATCAGGCCAAAGCCATCCAGCCTTGGCATGTTGATGTCGGTGATCACCACATCGACTTCGTTGAGGGCCAGCCAGTCGAGCGCGGCGATGCCGTCCTCGGCCTGCGAGACATCGAAGCCTTGCGAGGTGAGTGCGTGGTTGAGCAGGGCCCGCATCGACGGGCTGTCGTCTACGGTCAGGATCCGGGTGGTAGTGGTCATGCCTGGACTCGCTTTTCCATTCAGAACAGTTCGACATCGCCCAGCGATTTGGCTGGACGCGCAGTGGGTTGCACAGGTGGCGCAAGCCGGTCTTCCACCGTACGGAGGCGGACCTGGCCCGATGCCGGGCGGAAATCGACGCGCCGCGCCTGGGTTCCGCCAAGGTCTTCGCGCAGCAGCGCGATGCCTTCGTTGGCGAGGAACTTGCGCGCGAACTCGGCATTGACCGAGCCGATCTTCATCATGTTACGGTTGACGTTGGCCCCGCCATAAAGGTGCGCCTTGAGCTTTGACTTGCGCGCGCCCTTGGCCAGCATCTCGTTGACCAGCAGTTCCATCAGATAGAGGCCGTAGTGTTCGTCCACTGCAGTGTCATAGCCGGCGGGCGGCTCTGCCAGCAGGAAGTGGTTCATGCCGCCCACGCGGGCATCGGGATCGAACAGGCAAGTGGCCACGCAACTGCCCAGCACGGTCGAATATTCCAGGCTCTTGTCGGCGCTGGCCAGGGCCTGGCCCTGCATCACGGTGACCCGTTCCAGGCCGCTGGGGTTGGGTAGGATGGGTTTGTGAAACATGGCTCAGGCCGCCTTGCTGAAGGCGTGGCGGGCGATGTGCCCGATCGGCGCCACCACCTTGGCCGCACCCAGCGAGATGGCGGCGCGCGGCATGCCAAAGACAGTGCAGGTCGCCTCGTCCTGGGCAATGGTGCGCGCGCCCTTCTGGGCCATGGCGAGCAGGCCCTTGGCCCCGTCAGAGCCCATGCCCGTCAACAGGATGCCCACGGCCTGGGCGCCGACCACTTCGGCGACAGACGAAAACAGCACGTCGACCGAGGGCAGGTGGCCCGAAACCGCCTCGCCCCGGCGCAGCTTGGCGTGCAGGCTGGTGGTGCCGCCGATGCCCAGGTGGCGATCATCGCCCGGTGCCAGATAGACGTTGCCCTCGCGCAGCGGCATGTCGGGCTCGGCCAGCTGGATGCGCGGCGGGCAGTTCTGGTCGAGCGTGCGCGCCACGGCCGGGGCAAAGCGTTCGTTGATGTGCTGCACGATCAGTGTGGGCGGGCAATCGGCCGGGAAATCCGACAGCAGGATCTGCAGCGCTTCTACCCCGCCGGTGGACGAGCCGATGGCGATGAGGCGCGGGCGATCGGCGATCGACAGCCGCGCCTGGCTGGCGATGCGGCTGGTCGGCACGGCCGGGGCCGGCGCGCCGCGCGGGGCAAAGCGCACTTTGGACGCGCTGCGGATCATGTTCGCCAGGCGGCCGCTGTCTTCCAGCGTCATGCCTTGGCCCATCTCGCTCTTGGCGTAGCAATCGACCGCCCCCAGCGCGAGCGCGCGGGCCGTGGTATCGTTGCCCTGCTGGGTGGCGCCCGACACGATGATCACCGGCGTCGGGCGCAGCTGCATGATCTTTTCCAGGAAATCCAGGCCATTCATGCCCGGCATTTCCACGTCGAGCGTGACCACGTCGGGGTCCAGCTCGCGGATCATCTGGCGCCCTTCGGCGGCATTGGCGGCGGCGGCCACCACTTCGATATCCGGCTCTTTCGACAGCCGGTTCATGAGGATGGCCCGCATCGTGGGCGAATCCTCGACAATCACCACGCGGATCGTCATGCCGCCCTCCTCGAATAGATCGTTGGTCCCATGTTCGCCAGTTCTTCCAGAGCCGGGCCGGTGACCCGCTCGCTGTGGCCGATATAGAGGTGGCCGCCGCGCACGAGCTTTTCGGCAAAGCGCGCCACGAGCCGTTCCTTGGTTGGATTGTCGAAATAGATCATCACGTTGCGGCAAAAGATCACGTCAAAGGCGCCGGCCATCGGCCAATCGCCCAAGAGGTTGAGGTGGCGGAAGCGCAGTAGCGCCTGCGCCTCGGGCGCGATCGTGGCATCCTGGCCATCGGGCACGGTCCAGGCACGGCGCAGCGCCTCGGGCACGGGCTTGAGGTCTTCCTGGCGATAGCGCGCGGCCTGGGCCTTGGTGATCGCATGAGTGGCAATGTCGCTGGCCAGGATGCGGATATCGCGCCGCGCCAGCTTGAGCCCTTCGCTGCGATCCGGGCCAAGCAGGGTCATCACCAGCGACCAGATTTCCTCGCCACTGGAACAGCCGGCCGACCAGATGCGCACTTTGCCGCCGCGATCGAGCTGTTCGATCAGGTGGGGCCGCACGACCTGGGCGAAATGCTCGAAATGATGCGCCTCGCGATAGAAGAACGTGTGGTTGGTGGTCAGCGCGCAGATCGCCTTGGTGCGTTCGGCCGCATCCTCGCGAATGCGCAGGACATAGGCGCCGAATGTCTGGCAGCCCGAATCGCGCACCAGCGGCGCCAGGCGCGAATAGACCAGCATGGCCTTGCCCGGCGGCAGCACGATCCCGGCCTCGCGATGGGCGATCTCGCTCACCGCCTGGAAATCGGCGGCGTCATAAACCCCCGGGCTGACGCCGGGCAGGCTGACGTCGAAGGCGGCGTGAACGCTCATGCGGCTTCTGCCAGCCCGTGTGGGTGCGACAGGTCCATCTGGCCATGTTCGGCCATGCTGCGCGCGACTAGGCCGTCGACATCGACGATCAACGCCACACGCCCATCGCCCAGGATGGTGGCGCCGGCCACGCCCTCTACCGAGCGGTAGTGGGTATCCAGGCTCTTGATCACTACCTGGCGCTGATCGACGATCGAATCCACCAGCAGCGCGGCGCGGCCGGCGCCTTCGGTCTCCACCACGATCAGCACGCCATCCTGCGGCGCTTCGACCGCGCCATAGGCGCCCACCGCCACGTGCAGCGGCACCACCGGGATGAAGCGGCCGCGCACGTTCATCATCGCGCGGTTGGAGCCCAGGCCTTTGACGTCTTCCACCGCCGGACGCAGCGATTCGACGACGTTGGCCAGCGGGACGACCAGCGTCTGGTCACCGACATTGACCACCATGCCGTCGGAAATGGCGAGGGTGAGCGGCAGGGTAAGCGTGAACGTGGTGCCCACGCCCTGTTCGGATTCGATGGTGATGCGCCCGCCCAGGTCCTTCACGTTCTGGCGCACCACATCCATGCCCACACCGCGCCCGGAAATATTGGACACGGTCTGCGCGGTGGAAAAGCCCGGCGCAAAGATCAGCAGGTCGATCTCTTCCTTCGAGAGCTGGGCATCGGGCGCAACCAGGCCCTTTTCGATGGCCTTGGCCAGCACGCGTTCGCGGTTGATGCCGCGCCCATCGTCGCCAATGCGGATCAGGATGCGGCCCGAGCGGTGCTCGGCCGAAAGGGTCAGCGTGCCTTCGGCGCTCTTGCCGGCGGCGAGCCGCTCCTCGGGCTTTTCGATGCCATGGTCCACCGCGTTGCGGATCAGGTGAGTCAGCGGTTCACCCAGCCGCTCGATCACGGTCTTGTCCAGTTCGGTGCTCTCGCCCGAAACTTCCAGGCGCACGTGCTTGCCGGTGCTGGCCGACAGTTCGCGCATGATGCGCGGCACGCGGCTGAACACCGAGCCGATCGGCTGGGCACGGATCGCCATGGCGCTTTCCTGGATATCGCGCGTCAGGCCATCGAGCACGGCGATTTCCTCGCTCGCGGCCAGGCCTTCGCTCGACAGGCGCTGGGCCATCATCGCCTGGGCGATGACCAGCTCGCCCACGGCATCGATCAGCTTGTCGAGCTTGGACAGCTCGATACGGATCGATTGGCCGGGCGCGGGCGGGGCTGGCGGCGTGGCCGCTGCAGCCACGGCTGCCGGCGCGGCCGGCGGTGCAACCGGTGCCGGCGGCGCGCTTGGCGGGGCGGCAGGGTCTGCGGCTGCGGGCGGCGCGGGTTGCGCGGCGGCCGGCTGTGGCGCGGGCGCGGGGGCCGGCACCGAAACCGGCGGCGGCGCGGCGGCGGCGGGCACGGCAGGCGCGGGGGCTGCCGGCAGGCGCACCGCCGGCATCACGGCTTCGCTGCCGATGGCGATTTCGCAATCGTCGCCCACGAAATCGAAAATGTCCCGCACGCTCGCTTCGTCAACGCTGCCGGGCATGCGGAACGTCCAGCCCAGATAGCCCATGCCGGGATCGAGCACGTCGAGGTGCGGCACCGCGCCAACCTCGCAATCGACGCAGGTGCCGCCCAGCTCCAGCACTTCGCGCAGCATCAGCATCGGCTCGCTGCCGTTGCGCATGGCGCCGGCATGGGGGCGGATCTTGACGATCCAACCGCCCGGTGCATCTTCGCCCTCGGTGGCGTTTTCCGCCTTGTCGCTGGCCGCCATGGCGCCGGCAATGCTGTCGAGCATCGAATCGAAATCGAGGCCCATGTCATCGAACGCGGCGTCGTCGCTGCTGCTGCTGGCCGGTGCCGCTTCTGGCGCGGGCGCCGGTTCATGCGCCGCTGCCGGCGCGGCGCCGGCATTGGCGGCCATCGCGGCGGTCATTTCAGCCTGGAGCGCGGCATCGTCGGGCGTGTCGCCCTGGCCGCGCGCGGCCATGACATGGTCGCTCAGCGTATCGAGCGCGCGCAGCAGCAGATCGATCAGCGGCTCGGTGATCGCCACGGTACCATCGCGCACGTCGGACAGCAGCGTCTCGAACGTGTGGGTATAGGCCTGCAACGCGATGAAGCCAAAAGCGCCGGCGCCACCCTTGATCGAGTGGACCCCGCGGAACACGGCATTGACGGTATCGGCGTCCTGGGTGCCTTCCTTGCACGCGGCCAGGCCCTGTTCGGCCGCGGCCAGCGATTCCTCGCATTCGGCAAAGAAGATCGCCTGGATTTCTTCCGCGTTCATGCGTGCGCTCCGTCAAAGAGTTCGGTTTCCAGCCCGATCTGGCGGGCGGCTTCGCGCAGGGCGGGCGAGGGTTCGATCACCGCGCCATCGCCGCTGCGCCGCGCGCTCACCAGAACCTGGAACATCGCCTGGCCCACATGGGTGCAGGCCGTGCCATCGATCTGCAGCGGGCCGGTGCCCAGCGCCGCCACCAGTTCGGGCAGCAGCACCTCGGCAGCCGCCCGGTCGCAGCGGGGTGGCAGAGTGATCGTGGGCATCGCGTCGGTTTCCCCTCGATAGCGCAATGACGTGAAGTCAGCTTTCTGGCGGCCGCTGCGTGGGGCGAATCGGCCGTTGCCAAGGGTTTGGCGCGGGCCGTGGGCAACACGGTGGCGGGTGGTCGACACAGGCTTAGCGGCAAGGGGGAAAGGCGCGCTTTCCGTGCTCTTAGGGTGAGATACCTAGGGGCGCGGATGGAATTTGCACCGGGCTCGCTGGCTATGGATGGGCTTGCAGATGGCGCCGTGACAGTGGCGCCCAGACGAAGGTTTCATGATCCATGCACGAAGCTCGCGTTCTTGTGGTGGACGATTCGGCGGCGATGCGCGCGCTGTTTTCGGACATCCTCGACCAGACCAAGAATGTTGTCGTCGTCGGCGCTGCCGCCAATGCGGCAGACGCGCGCGAACGCATTGCGGATCTCAAACCCAACGTGATCACGCTCGACGTGGAAATGCCGGGGATGAGCGGGATCGAGTTCCTGGAAGAGATCATGGGCAGCAACCCGCTGCCGGTGGTGATGCTCTCCAGCCTTACCCAGGCCGGCACCGAAACCTCGCTCAAGGCGTTCGAGCTGGGCGCGGTGGAATGCTTTCCCAAGCCGCTCAAGGCCACGCCCGAACAGTTTGCCAAGACCGTGGGCAAGCTGGGCAAGATCGTGCTGGCCGCGGCCAATTCCAACGTGCGTGACCGGTCAAAGCAGCAGGCCAAGCGCGAGGCGGCGGCGGCTGAAGCGGCCAAGTTCACCTGGAACGGGCGCTTCGTGGCGTTCAGCGCCTCGATGGGCGGGATCGACGCCTTGACCACGATCCTGGCCGAATGGCCCGATGAATGCCCGCCCACGGTGATCTGCCTTCAGGCCGAACCGATGCTGGCCGAAACCTTTATCAAGCGGCTCGATACCGATCTGGGCTGCAGCGTGAAGATCGCCCGCGATGGCGCTGCCCTCGCCCAGGGCACGATCCACATCGCCGCCGATCCCGATCGCCACGTGGTGATCGAGCCGGGCCAGCCGCCCAAGATCCGCCTGATGGAGCGCGAGCCGGTGGAGGGCTCGCGCCCTTCGGCCAACCTGCTTTATGGCTCGATCGCCCGCGCCGGCATTCCGGCCGTGGGCGCGCTGCTCACCGGCATGGGCAACGATGGTGCCAAGGGTTTGAAACTGCTGCACGACAGCGGCATGGACACGATCGTGCAAGATCCCAAGAGCGCCCTGGTCAGCGAAGCGCCAAGCGCCGCGATCGAGATCGGCGCTGCCGGCCGCCAGATCGCGCTCGATGATCTGGGCGCGGCAGTGATCGGCCTGTGCAACCAGAGCTGAGCCAGGGACCACAAACGGCAAGGCCCGGTGACGCTATGGTGTCACCGGGCCTTGTGGCTGTGCGGCAAACGCTTGATCAGTGGCCCATCATGGCCTGGCGGATTTCCAGGAAATCCTTGCGAATGGTGTCCATCTTGGCCCCGTCGAAGCGCAGCGCGCTGTCGAGCACAGTGCGCCGGGCCGACTGATAGAGCTGGATCAGCGCCGGGCCGGTGGGCGTCTGGCTGTCCACGCCCATCTGCAGCGCGGTCAACGCCGAGACCGCGCGGGTAAGCGCCGCGCTCTTGGCGGCATTGTCGCCGGTCTTTTCGGCATAGATCGCCCGGCCGAGCGAGCCGGCCACCTGTTCCAGACACAGGTCGACCAATTGGCGCGGGTTGGCGCCGTGCACCCGCGCCTCGAAATCGACGCGGCGATAGGCTTCCCCCGGATCGCGGTTATAGCGCATGTCAGAACCCGTTGCCCCTCTGGTAATTCACGCTGCGGTTGTGCTCGGTCACGATCGCGATCGGCATCAGCCGCTCTTGTTGTTCCACGCCGAGATCTGGTTGGTCAGGAACGTCAGCGTCGATTGCGAATCCGAAACCTTGGTGGCCAGGGCGGCATAGCGCGTGAGCAACTGGCTGCGCAGCGTGGCCTGCTGGTTCTGCAGATCGGTCAATTGCGTGGTCAGCGTCGCCTGCTTGGTGCCCAGCGAGGTGATCACCCCGCCCAGCGAGCCGGGATCGGTGGTCGACGCCACTGAGCGCGAGATCGAATCGAACGTGGCATAGACGCCATAGAGGCCGTTGGTGAACATGGCCGCGACGCCATCGGGGTTCTTGCTCAGCGAATTGCCGAGTACCGTGGTATCGAGGCTGAACGTGCCATCGCGGTTGATCTTGAGGCCCAGGTCGCTGAGCGTGCTGGGCTGGCCGCTGGCGGCATTGGGCATCACCACCTTGCTGGCCAGCGTGGTCAGCGTCTGGCGCAGCGATCGCGCGCCGGGATTGTTGTTGAGCGAGCCATTGGTGGGATCGGTATCCGATGTCAGCGTGCTGACCACCTGGTTCAGCGCATCGACCAGATCGGTCATCGCCGTCTGGATCGCGCTCGACGGATCGGAAAAGGTGATGGTGGTCGGCGATCCGGTGTTGGTGCCGGTCAGCTTGAGGGTAAGGCCCGGCGCCGCATCGGTGATGGTGTTCGACGTGGCGGTGCGCGCCACGCCATCGAGCGTATAGGCCGCATCGGTGGCGGTGGACTTGAGCCGGGTGGCATCGCCCGCCGGCGTCCACGCCAGGCCAGCCAGCGTGGTATCGCCGGCGGCCGGCGTGGTTTCGATCTGAAAGCCGTTGGCCGCGCCATCGGCGCCCTTGATCACCAGCTGCGCGCCGCTCGCCCCGGTGGCGACATAGGCAGAAACCCCCGCGCCTGTGGCGTTGATCTTTTGCGCCAGGGTGGACAGCGTATCGCTGCTGGTCAGCGTGATATCGACCTGCGACCGGCTGGAATCAGCGGTGAATGCGCCGCCTGCCACGGTGCCAAAGCGCAGCGTGAACGTGCCCGATCCCACCGCGCTGGCGGTCGACGCCATGGCCGGGCTGACCAGCGTCTGCCCCTTGGCCAGCTGCGTGACTTCCAGCGTGGAGGTGCCGCTGCCGGTGAGCGTGCCCTTGCTGACAGTGGCCACGGTGCTGTTGGTGATCGTGGGCGTGACCGCCAGATCGCCGGTGCGCACCCGGTCGCCCAGCGAACTGGCAAGCGAGCTGATCATCGACTTGAGTGTCGAGGCATCGGAAATCTGCGTGGCGACCTTGCTCTGCTTGGCGTTAACCGCATCGATCCGCGCGGCGTATTGCGCGGCGGAAAGCTGGTCGGCCAGGCCCGAGCTGTCGATCGTGCTGGCGCCCAGCGACGCCAGCAGCTTGGCCGTCGCCGAAGACGACGAAGTGGTCGAGGTGCTGGTCGACGCCGAAGTCGACGATGTCGATGAGGTCGTGGTCATACGTTCAAGAACGTCCGGCGGTTGAGGAGTTTAAGGGCGCTTCATCCGCGCGGAAGGCATGCCGTCAGACCAGCGCTTCGGGCCGGCCATCGGCGTCGAAGCGCAGCGCGACGGGCACATTCACCATCGGCGCGGACGGGGTATCGCCGCGCTTCAGTGACATGACGAACGCCAGGACCGCCGCGATCGGGCCATAGAGTTCCTCGCGGATCACCTGCCGCTCGCGCGTGGTGTAATAGACCGAGCGGGCCAGCGCGGGGTATTCCAGCGTGGGCAGGGCCAGTTCGGCCGCCAGTTCGCGCATGGCCAGCGCCTTTTCCCCGCGGCCCTTGGCCAGCACGATCGGCGCGGGCGCCAGATCGGGATCATAGGCCAGCGCCACGGCAAAGTGGGTGGGATTGGTGATCACGAACTGCGCCTCGCGCATGGCCTTGTTGACCCCGGCCATGGCGATCTGGCGCTGGCGGCCGCGGATCGCCGCTTTCTTTTCGGGCGAGCCTTCGCTTTCCTTGGTTTCGTCGCGGATGTCCTGAAGGCTCATGCGCAGGCGCATGAAACGGCGCACGAACTGCACCGGAAAATCGATGAGGGCGATCACCACCAGCCCCGATGCCAGCAAGACCAGCAGCGAAAGCATCGCATCCCAGGCATAGCCCAGCTGCCCGGCCAGCGCGCCCTGGGTGATCTGCCCGCCGCCCAGGCCAACCAGCGCCATCACCCGCCCGCGCATCCAGACATAGGCCATGGTGCCCAGCAGCGTCACCTTGGCCAGGCCCTTGCCCAGTTCGATCAGGCCCTGGATGCCGAACATGCGCGCCAGCCCCTTGGCCGGATCGAGGCGCGACCCCTTGGGCGCCAGGTTGCCCGCGTTCCACCGGCCAGACGAAAACGCCAGCTGCGACACCAGTGCCACGGCGATCAGCCCCACGCCCAGCACCAGCACCGGGGGCAGCACATCGATCAGCGCGCGGGAGAGGCGCTGGCCCGGATCGAAGTGATCCAGGCTGTCGCGATCCCAGGAAAAGCCACTGCGCGTTACCTGGCCCAACTGGCCCAGCAGCCAGGGCCCGGCCAGCCACAGCCAGGCAATCCCGGCAAAGATCCCCGCCGCCGTGCCCAACTCGCGCGAGCGCAGCACGTCGCCATTTTGTGCGGCATCGCGTTTGCGCTTTTCGGTAGGGGCGAATGTCTTTTCACCGCTGCCTTCGCTCTCTGCCATGGCCTGCCCCCTATTTCACCAGCAGCGCCTGGGCCTGGCCCAGGCCCAGGGCGACCAGATCGGTCAGCGCATCATCGAGCAGCGGGGCCGAGGCGATCAGCGCGGCAATGCCGCCGAGCACGCCCATCGGCAGGCCCAGGGCAAAGATATTGAGGCTGGGCGCCGATCGCGCCAGCACGCCAAAGGTCAACTGCACCAGCAAGAGCAGCAGCACTACCGGCAGCGCGATGGCCAGGGCAGACACGAACATCTGCGTGCCGAACCCCACGATCAGCCCCATGCGATCGGGCGTGAACCAACCGCCACCGGGCGGAAACGCGCGATAGCTTTCCACCAGCAGCGAAAACCATTGCAGGTGCGCGCCCAGGCCCAGGAAGATCACCGTGAGCAGCACCGAGAAATACTGCCCCAGCGCCGGCGAATGCGCGCCCGATACCGGATCGGCGGCGGTGGCAATGCTCATGCCCATGCTCGCGCCGATCATTTCGGCGGCGATCATCGGCGCGGCAAAGGCGAATTGCAGCACGAAGCCCAGCGCCAGCCCGATCACCACCTCGCCCGCCGTTGCCAGCAGGCCGGGCAGCGAAAACAGCGCGGCGGGTGCCGGGATCGTGGTCCAGTTGCACAGCATCACCGCCAGGCCCCCGGCCAGCACCACGCGCACCTGCATCGGCACTTGCTGGCTGCCGAACAGCGGGACGGCAAACAGCGCCGCGCCGCACCGCGTCATCAGGAAGATCATCCGCCAGAATTCGGTTTCCAGCGCGCCGAACCCGAAATTCATCGCGATCATCGTTACTGCCCCGTCGCCGCGATCTGGGCGAAAACGTCGGTCATGAAATCGGCGATCAGCCCCAGCATCGCTCCGCCCAGCAGCACCAGGATCAGCGCGGTCACCGCCAGCTTGGGCACGAAGGTGAGGGTCTGTTCGTTGACCGAGGTGGCCGCCTGGATGATGCCCACCACCAGGCCAACCGCCAGGCTGGCGAGCAACACCGGCGCGGCCACCAGTGAGGTGGTGCCGTTTTTCTGGACAGGATGATAAGCTCAGCCTGACCTGAGGAATGGACTGGAATGAAGACGACGAGAAAGCGCTACAGCGCGGA
>NZ_QBUE01000031.1:0-13259 GCF_003058045.1 Novosphingobium sp. GV079
AAGGCTGCCGCCATGAAACCGACCAAGGTGGTCCGCATGGGCAACAGCCTGATCGCCACCTATCCGGTGGCGCGTGGGCGTTATCTGGTGAAGGACGATACCATCGCTGGAGGGCTGCAGACCAATCTGGGCTATTCCCTGGTGGATGCCGCCGGCAATCCCGTCCCGATCAGCAATGCTCGGATCGTCGGCCGCAACCAGATCGCCGTGGACTTTGCCAGTGCCTGGGCGGCGGGCTGGATACTGCGCTACGGCTTTGCCGACAGCAGCGGCGGCGCCGTGTTTGGCAAAGGCAATATCCGCGACAACACCGGCGATACCCTGATCTACATTGGCTCGGCCAATTTGGGCAATGTGCCCATGCACAACTGGGCGCTGCATAGCGAAACACCGGTCACCTGACGACGCAGTCGACGCACACCGTCGCGCACGTGTGGCGGCGGACGGGACAACGGCGTGCCGATTCAATCGCGCGCGCGCAATGGCATGGCGGGCACTCTCCCTTTCGCGAGGTGCCTGCCATGATCGACGTTTGCAACACCCAGGCCGCCCTGGCCCAGGTCGGCTATGCCCCCGGCCCCCTCGATGGCGCCTGGGGGCCATCTACCTGCACTGCGCTGCTGGCGCACCAGGCGCAGCGCCAGCCCGATGCCATGCTGCGCGCGCTTGGCCGTGCGGCTGCTGTTGAATTGCCCCGGCACGGGATCACCAACACGCCTGCGCGCCTCGCCGAATGGCTGGCGCAGACAGGCAATGAAACCGGCAGCTACACGCGGTTTGAAGAGAACTTGCGCTATTCGGCGCGGCGCCTGCTCGAGATTTGGCCATCGCGGTTCAAGACGCTGGCCCAGGCGCTTCCCTATGCCTGGGATGCATCCGACCCCGATCGCGAAGACATTGCCCTGGCCAACCTGGTCTATGGCGCGCGCATGGGCAACCAGGCCAACGGCACGGCCGACAACGACGGCTGGGACTATCGCGGCGGGGGCTTGATCCAGCACACCGGGAAGGCCGAGTTTGACACGCTTTTCGCGCGCCTGGGTGTGACCGCTGCGCAGATCCACGGCGGCGATCCGGTGGCAATGGTGCGTGCTTGCTGCGACTATTGGGATCGCGTCGGCGCCAATGCCTATTGCGACCGGGGCGACTTTCTCGGCTTGCGCAAGCGCGTCAACGGCGGGCTGTTCGACGTCGACAAGGTCGCCACGAGGCGCGCGCGCAGCCTGGCAGTGCTGGGCGGCGCGGCATGACTGGCCTGCGCGCAATCCTTGCCCGCTGGTCCACAAGCCTCGCGCTGGTCGCCGCTCTGGCCTTTGTGGCGATGACGGCGGCGGCGCTCCACTTTCGCGGCGCGGCGCGCACGGAAGCACTCGGCCGCGCCGCCGATCGCGCGGGCTACGTCGCCGCGCAAGCCGAAGCCACTCGCCTCGCTGCCGAGGCGATCCATCACCAGGAAGCGGTCTATCGCATGAAGGCCGCGCAACAGGACCAGGCCCATGAAACCGAACTTGCCCACGCTCGCGCTGCTGGCGCTGCCTATGCTGCTGCTCATCGGGTGCAGCGCCAAGCCGCTCCAGGTGCAGGCAGCGCGGCCACTGCCGCCGCCACGGGTGACGGTGCCAGCCTTCGCGCGGAAGTGCCCGCCGCTGGTGTCATGGTATCCGACGCGGACGTGCAAGCCTGTAGCGAAGTGACCGCCTATGCGCTCACCCTGCGGGATTGGGCACTGTCTTTGGATGACTGATCGCTTGTAAAGATCCTTGGCGCCCCCGATGCCGTGTCGCACAACCGGGGGCGCCGGATCAGATCACTTCGGGCACTTGATGAAGCGACCCTTGGCGTCCTTGCACGGCTTTTTGGGTGTGGGCTTTGCCGCCGGACATTTGATGAACTTGCCCTTGGCATCCTTGCACGGCGCGGCATGGACGACCATTGGCGCTGCAGTCATGGCCAATGCGGTGGCAATTGCGATTGTCAGCTTACGCACGATGCGCTCTCCTTCACTGCCCCCTGCTAGCCCGCCGGTGTACAGTTTACCGCGTGCCGGCGTGAGTAAACAAGTGTCAAGGATGCCGGCAGATGCCCACTTCGTTTATTGCCCTGGCGATGTCTGCGTTGATCTGCGCGCATCCTGCCGTGCATGATGGGGATACGATCCGCTGTGGGCGGGAGCGCGTGCGCCTGGCGAACATCGACGCGCCGGAACTGCCGGGCAGCGAGCGCTGCACGCCCGCATCGCGGCGGCGCCTGGCCTATAGCCGCAACCCGGCCTGGTGCGATGCCACGCTGGGCAGGCGGGCACGCAACGCTTTGGCTGTCTATCTACGACAGGGAACGGTGCGGCTGATCCCGCAAGGGCGGGATCGATACGACCGCATGTTGGCGCGCGTCACCGTCAATGGGCATGACGCGGGGGCGTTTCTGATCAGCCGGGGCCTCGCCCACCCCTGGCGATAAGGGGGCATTAGCAAAGCCGGAAGGCGGAATGCGCCCAGTTGCGGACATCGGTTGACGCTGTCATGCTTAGCTGTGCGTTGATGCGTGCAATTCGGTCCAGATGAGGCCCAGAATGTCCTGGAGAACGGCAATCGAGTGGGCAGTGTTTGCCGTTGCCTCTGTCGTGCTTTGGCTCGCGGCCGGACTTTACATGTTCATAGCAGGTGGGGCTTCCTGCCAGGTTACAGGAACCTGCTTGCTGGACCGATCAATCGTCTTTCTTACGCTTCTGTTGCTTCCCGCGCAGGCAGGTGCGTTTGCATGGCTTCGTTCGCGCCAGCGCCGCCGAGGCACCTCGATCTGAGTCCGCTTCCCACCAATCCCGGTCGCTTCATTGACCACAGAATTTTTCCAAGCTCCTCCATCTCGTCAATGTGCGCCGCGAATCTCGTTGCGCGCCGCCTCGGCCAAAAAGGCACTCCGCGTGAGACGTCTTGCAGCGGCGGCAGCGTCGATGGCATCGAGCATGCCACGGTCGAGCGACACGTTGACGCGCACCGGCTTTCCCGTGGTGTGCATGTAGGGCACGGCCATCAGGAAAGCGCCTTCGGCCAGATCGTCGGCCACTTCGGCCTTGATCGCTTCCATGCTGCGCGGCTCTGCCAAGGGCTGATCCTCAAACCAAAGCTCGAGGGCCTCAACGGCCTGGGGCAGCACCTCGGCCAGGGTGTCAGCGGCTGAAAAGCAGCCGGGCAGGTCGGGGAAGGTCACCCCCCAGGCGCTGTCTTCGTCCTTGTGGACCAGGGCAATAAAGGTTTTCATCATCTCACTCCGAACGGCGGGTGGCTCAAAGCCAGCCCGCCATTTTTGCTATCGACCGGGCGGTGCCCAGCGGCAGGTCTTTCTTGGGGTGCGGGACGATCACCGTCTGGCCGCCCTTGCGGAACTTATGGTGGGAACCCTTGGTCGAAACTAGTTCCCAGCCTTCCGCTTCAAGGCGCTTGACGATCTTTTTGCTGTCCCGTTCCATGTGTAATTATTTACACAACGGGAGAGGGCGCGCAAGGGAAATGTGTATTTATTTGCGCATTTTCTAATCTAGGAGATTGATGCTTTCTTCCTCGATCAGTACGATATCGGCCTCGCTCAAGCCCAGCAGCCGCCGTGCGGCATAGCGCACGCGGATGGAATTGCGGATACGCGGATCGACAGGCGCTTCCTCGCCGAAGTGGTGCACCGCGGCGGTGCGCTGGATCAGGGGGCGGAAGCTGACCACCACTTCATCGGTGCGGGCAACGCCTCGCAGGTTGCGCGCCAAGGCGGCCTTCGGAAACATGCGGGCCTTGCGCTTGCGCAGGCGCCCGCGTCGGTCGCGCTGGCTTTTGCGCGGTTCCATGGGCGAACCATCGGGTTGCACATTGTCGCGGATTCGCTTGGCGTTGCGGTCGCGCAGGGCCTTGGCCAGCTTGCGTGTGAGCTTGCGGCGTTCGGCCGGCTTGAGGCGTTGGAGATAGCCTTCCAGCCAGGGCGCCAGGTGGTCGAGGCCGCCGTCTGCCATTGGCTTCAATCCAGATCGCGCGGGGCGACCTGCTGGCCATCGACCCAGATCGAGGTGAGGCCGGGACCGATCTGGCTGATATCGGGGATCAGCGGCACCGCCTGGGCGACTGTGGCGAGGTTCCAGCGGCCCGCATCGCCGGGCG
This sequence comes from Novosphingobium sp. GV079, assembly GCF_003058045.1. NCBI lineage: Bacteria > Pseudomonadati > Pseudomonadota > Alphaproteobacteria > Sphingomonadales > Sphingomonadaceae > Novosphingobium > Novosphingobium sp. GV079. The sequence goes on from NZ_QBUE01000031.1 coordinate 4,140, forward strand.
TGGCCGTGACCGCTTCGTTGAGCGACAACGTGATCTGCACATCGACTGCGCCGGCATCGAGGATATCGACTTCGAAGGGGATACCCTCGGCGCCGCTGGCGAGCAGATCGGGCTGCTGGGCGCGCAGCCAATCGCACACGGTGAACATGATCACATCGGGATCGCCGGCATAACCGCTGATCAGCACGATCAGGTCATATTCCCAGGCAAAGCCGCGCTGCGCACCCTGGCGCGCGATCACTTTGCCCTTTTCCACCCACATGGCCAGGCGATCGGGATCGCGGCCGAGCTCGGGCAAAAGCGCGGTGATCGCCGCGCGCAGGAGATCTGGCTTTTTCACCGCGACGCGCCGGTACGGCGATGCGCGCGCAAGGTGAGGTGGTGGGGCGCGGCCAGGGCGGCCGCGATGGCCGCGCCAGCCAGGCTGGCGAGTGTGATCGCGCCGATCAGGATATCACCCATTGCCGATCTCCCCGCCGGCAGGCTCGGGAAGCCCCAAGCGCTTGCGGAACAGCCACGCTGCGCCATCGAGCAGCAAGGCAAAGCCGACCATGCCCTGCGCCATGGCGATCAACACCGCCACCACGGGATCGAGGTGGTAGAAACTGACCAGCACCACCGACACGGTGGCGAAGGCGGGCAGGGCCGAAACTTCGCCAATCGCGACATAGCGGCGGCGGCGGTGCCAGTGTTCAGCCAGCGCGGGATCGACCGGCGGATCGCCTGCCAGGCCATAGAGGCGCAGCCCGAGCTTGGCCGCGACCACGGTGGCGGCGGCGAACAGGCTGGCCAGCCACCAGAAGAAGAAATCGCGCCAGTCGGCCATGGTGTCAGTCCCAATAGTTGGTGGTGTCGAGCGTGGTGGTTGCGTCAGTTGCCGGCGGATCGGGCAGGATAACTGTGGTGCCCTCGGCGATCTGTGCGGAAAGCGAGAGGCCAGGGTTGAGATCGAGCGCCGCCTCGACCACCCCGCCGGCAGTGGTGCCGAGCACCCGCCAGCACACGGCATCGAGCATTTCGCCCTGCTGTGCGGTGGCGGTGTTGGTCATGCGCCTATCCCCATGGTTTCGTTGATTTCGCGGCGTGCTGGGCGAGCCAATATCATGCTCTGAAGCACATGCAGATTCTGGCAGAACTCGGCGCGATCGCTGGGGTGTTCGACCGGGAGGGCAAGGAAAGCGTTCCACAGATTGACTGTGATGCCCAGGAACTCTTTTTCCTGTTCCGTCATCAGATCAACTCGATCGCGACGCGCGTGGTGCCGAGAAGATCGCGGATCGCCTCGGTGCACATGCGGCGGTAATCGGCGGCGGTGAGCTTCTCGTCGTCGGCGCGGGCCTGGCCGTGGGTGGTGGCGGTCACGTCGCGGTGGGTTTCGGCCAGTTCGGCCGCAGCCGCGCAGCGCACCGCGCGGGTATAGAGCACCACGGCGCGCGGCTTGCCGCCGATGGTGCGGGCGGGTTCCACCTCGGCCAGGCTGGCGCAGCCTTCCGCCTCACGCGCGGCCCGCCAGGTTGCCAGTTCGCCTTCGACCGTGAGCAGGCCGCCTTCCAGTGCCGCCAGCAGGCGGGCGTGGGTGACGACTTCGCCCAGGCGCAGCGCATCGCGCATGGCGTTACAGTCGATGTCCGGCCACCAGCCATCGCCCGGCATGGTCGAGCCGGGTGGTGAGACGGGATCGGGTGGGACGCTGACAAAGCTCATGAGCGCAGGCTTTCGGAGGGGGTGGGGGGTGAGGGCGCGGGCGAGGGGAGCGGATGCTTCCCCGACCGTTCCCGCCCCCCGGCGCGGGTGGCGCAGCTTGTTCAGTCGTTGGCGGCGGGCAGCTTCTTGAGCTCGGCGGTGAGCTTTTCGATGATCTTCTTCACGCCCGCGTTCTGGTCGAGCTCGAGCGCGCGGCCGACGTGGTCGAGCGCGGCATCGACCAGGGCGCGCTTGCCGCCGGCACGCTGGCTTTCCGCCTCGGGATCGAAGGCATCGGCTTCGGCCTGGAAGGCGAGGCCGAGCGCCTTGTGCAGCTTGGCGCGCACCTGGTCGGGCATGTCGTGATCGGCGGTGAGGGCGAGGGTCCGCTCAAGCACTTCGCGTGGCACGCCACTGGCGACGCGCAGCGCGCTGTCGGCGACTTCCTCGGCCAAAACGACGGCGGGGCTGCGCTTGTAGCGTTCGGGCAGGCCGAGATTGGCGGTGAGGATATGCGCGCCCAGCTGGAGCGCCAGCGGCCAATCGCCCACGTCGATCGCCCAGACCAGCATCGTGCCGACGATATCGTCCTGCACCGGCGGATCGGAACGCATCGACCCTTCGACCCAGGCGCGATAGCGGCCGATCATGCCAGCCTTGGCGGCGATCTTGCGCTCGACCGACTGGATCTGGCGCAGGCTCTGCAAATCCTGGCCGAGCGCGGCGAGCAGCAGGGCATATTCGCTCGCCACCGGGCCAGTGGTGGGCATCGGCGCGGGCGCATCGGCGGCGCGCGGCGTGGCACTGGCGGCGCCGGCCTGGGCCGCGCGATGCAATTCACGGTGACGGCGAGCGAGAGACATGGGCGGTTCTCCTGGGTTGTAAAACCTGCCCAGCGCGGCCCCATAAATTCGGAGGGATGCCGACGCTGGGCAGGGAAGGGGCACCGTTTGCCGCCCCTTTTGTGGGGGTGGCCCCTGCCGCAAAGGAAACAAACGGCAGGGGCCGGGGCAGCGGGCATTGCCGCCGCCTCGCAACATCAAGCCGGCTTGGGCGCCAGCACGATATTTTCGACGAAGGCGCTCTTGCCGTAATCCTCGACCACGTAAGCCACATTGGCGCTCTCGTAGTTTGCCATGCGGTTGTATTCGCTTTCGTCCTTCAGCTGGCGACGGCGGGTTTCTTCCTCCTCGTAGATCGAGAGGTTATCGAGGCTGGTGATCAGCAGGGCGCGGGCCGGGAAGAACGGCACGCGCACGGCGGGAAGTCCCCCGATCTGCTTTTCGGAGCGCAGGATGCGGTCGCGCGCTTCCTGCTCGGTGGCCTTGTCCCCGGCGTTGTTGATCATCGGGAAGTACTTGTCGTGCACCAGGTCGCGCCCGACGATCACGACCAGGTCGGTGCTGTCGCGCTGCCATTCGTCGAGCAGTTCGATGGCGTCGATCACCAGCGCGTCGAGGTTCACATAGTCGGCACGGGCGGTGGCGGCATTGCCGGCATCCGGGTTGTAGACATCCACTCCCGACGCAACGTAGATCGCCTTGGTCGGATCGGCGGTGAGGGCGCCATCGTTCAGCCAGCGCGCCGGGGCGACGGTGCGGATCTTGTGCAGCCAGCCCTTGTTCACGTCCTGCAGCAGCGGATTGGCGGCGCGGTCGGTCTGCGCCGCCACGCTGGTGCCGTTCCACCCGATCATGATGGTGTCGCGGCCCTGCTGCTTGAGGATCGCGTCGCGCAGGATCGTTTCGAACTCGGGCTTGTGGCGCCAGGCGTCTAGCTTGGCATAGGGAATGGCCCAGTCGAAGTCGGTCTTTTCGCAGCGATAGGTATCCATCTCGCTGGTGTCGGTCGCATCGGTGGGCTGGCGACGGTTGTTGTTGGCGGTGTTGGTACGCCCGGCAATCGGACGGGTGACCCCGATGCCGACCTTCTGACCTTCCTGCTGGGGCACCATGGTCATATTGATCGAGGAGAGGAATTCGCTCGACTGCTGGATGCGTTCGACCAGGGTTTGCTGCACCACCGGAGCAACGGTGAACTGCACGGTCGCATCCGGCACATTGTTGATCAGCGCAATCTGGCTGACATAGCTGTTGAACAGAACGCGGGTTTCGTTGCGCATGGATCGTTCCTTGAAAAGAGAGGGCCGGCCTGCCGATCAGCAGTCGGTGCGCACGCGGTTGTCGCCGCCGGTGGCGGGCTGGCGCTGCGTGAAGGCGGTTGCGGCCGTGCGCTCGAGCGTGGCCGCGATCTCAGCCACCTGGCCTTCAAGAGCCGCCGCGCGCTGGCCGCTGGCCTGGGCGAAGGTCTGGAAACTGGTTGCCAGTTCCGTGACCGCCTGGCTCATTGCCTGGGTCAGGGCGGTGAAGGCCGTGGCATCGGCACCGGGCTGGGCAGCGGGCGCAGCCGGCGCGGGAGCCGGTGCAGGAGCCGGTTCCACCTGCTGGCGTGCGGTGAGCCCGTCGAAGAAGGCGGCGATCTTGCCGATCAGGCCGGTGGCCGGATCGTCGGTTTCGTCGGCCAGTTCGAGCTGGAATTCCTCAGCCACGCTGAACAGGTTGGCCGGATCGAGCTTGCGGGCGCGCAGCGGCGACTTGTCGCCCTGGGCAGCCGCGAACTGCAGCATTTCCGTGCCCAGGCTGGCGGGGCTGTCCGTCACGGCAAGGCCGACGAGATAGGCCTTGTTGGTGCCGGCAAAGTTCGGGCTGATTTCGATCGAGCTATAGAGCTTCTGGCCCGCCTTGTTCATCGCCACCAGCGGATCGAGCGCGTCGATCTCGGCGAAGAGCGCCAGGCGCTTTTCGGTCTTGCCGCCCACCGTCAACTGCACGTCTTCGGTGCGCAGCGACAGCACGTCGCCCAGCGCCTGAAACGGCGGATCGGCAGTGATGCCCCGGATATGCTCCAGGTTGACCCGCGCGGCATAGGTAGTGCGGTCGTAAGTCTCGGCCGCGTCGATCAGCCACTGGCGTTCGATGGCGCGGCCATCGGTGGTGGCGCCTTCGACGGCGACGCGGAAAAAGCGGGACTTGGGCATTCGGGGCTCCGGTCCAGGAGTTACGGCGGGACAACCGCAACAGGCACCGGATTGCGCAACATCTCAACGCGGGCGCGTTGTGAAACCGGGAGCTACAATCGGCCCCCGCCGACAGCCCCGCCGAAGGGCCATAGCGTGGCTGGCGATGGAGCAGCCCCCCGACAACGACAACCTCGATACCGAGCCCGACGCGCCCACGTCAGGGGCTGACGTCGTGCCGATTGCCGAACGCGTGGCGCAGCGGATCGAGGCACGCTCGCTCTATTGGCGGGGCTGGTCGATCGCGCAGATCGCCGAGGAGACCGGCCTTGCTGTCTCTACGCTATCCAGCTGGAAGCAGCGCCAGCGCTGGGATGCGGCCAGCCCGCGTGCCCGGGCCGAGGAATGCCTGTGGGTCCGCTATCAGACTCTGCTGGCCAAGGAGCAGAAGACCGGCAGCGACTTCAAGGAAATCGACCTGCTCGGCCGCCAGTTCGTGACGTTCGCGCGCATCGGCAAGTTTGCCGGCGACGATGGCAACGAGGCCGATCTCAACCCTGACCGGGCCAAGGGCGCCAAGGCCACGAACGCCAAGAAGGAAAAGGCCAAGAACCTGATCACGCCGGAAATGGCGGCCGCCCTGCGCGCCGACATGGTGGCGGGCCTGTTCGGCCACCAGGAAACCTGGCTCTCGACCACGCATCTGCGCACGCGCATGATCGTGAAGAGCCGGCAGATCGGCGCGACCTGGTACTTCGCGCGCGAACGGCTGCTGGTGGCGCTGGAAACCGGCAAGAACCAGATTTTCCTGTCGGCCTCGCGCGCCCAGGCCAACATCTTCCGCGCCTATATCGTGCAGTGGGTGCAGAAGGTTTGCGGGGTGACGCTCAAGGGCGATCCCATCGCTATCCAGCGCGGGGAGGACGAGACCGGCGCGCCACTCGATCCGGTCGAGCTCTACTTCCTGGGCACCAATTACCGCACCGCCCAGGGCTATCACGGCGACGTGATTATCGACGAGTGCTTCTGGATCTACGGCTTCGAAGAGCTTTTCAAAGTCGCCGCAGCGATGGCAACGCACAAGATCTACACGCGCACGCTGTTCTCTACGCCCAGCACGCTGGCGCACGAAGCCTATCCAATGTGGGCCGGCGAACGATTTAACCGCCGCCGGGCCAAGGCCGACAAGGTCCGCATCGGCATCGATCATGCGGACTTGAAGGATGGTGCGATCGGCGCCGACGGCATCTGGCGCCAGATCGTCACCGTGTTCGACGCGATCGCCAAGGGCTTCGACCTGGTCGACGTTGCCGAGCTCCAGCGCGAAAACTCGCTGGACGAGTTCGACAACCTGTTCCGCTGCCTGTTCCTCGACGACAGCCAGTCGATGTTCCCCTTCGAGATCATGCGCCGCTGCATGGTCGACAGCTGGGAAATATGGCGCGACTTTCAGCCCTATGCCGCGCGGCCTTACGAGGGCGAAGTCTGGCTGGGCTACGATCCCAACGCATCGGAAAACGGCACCGGGGATGATGCCGCGCTGGTGGCGCTCGCGGCTCCGGCTACGCCCGGCGGCAGGTTCCGCATCCTCGAAAAGAAGCGCCTCAAGGGGCTGCAGTTCGACGAACAGGCCGCCGCGATTCGCGAAATGGCTGGTCGCTACCGCGTCACGAAAATTGCCATCGACACCACGGGCGTGGGCAAGGCGGTGGAGCAGCTGGTGCGCAAGTGGTTCCCGCTGGTCACCCCGATCGTCTATTCACCGCTGACCAAGAGCCAGATGGTGCTGAAAGCCAAGAACGTGATCAGCGCCGGACGCCTGCAGTTCGACGCGGGCTGGCTCGACGTGATGAGCGCCTTCATGGCGATCCGCCCGGAAATCACCAAGCACGGCATCACCTATGTCGCCGGCCGCGCAGGCGGCGTGGGCCATGCCGACCTGGCCTGGGCGACGATGCACGCGATCTATTTCGAACCGCTCGACGCCAGCGAGGCTGTCGGCGGCACTTCCACTATGGAGATCTTCGATGTCTGATGAACTGGCCGCCGACGCGGGCACTAACCTGCCTGCACCGGCGGGTTCCGTCGCATTCGCCTTTGGCGACGCCGTGCCCGTGCTAGACCGGCGCGAGATCTTCGATCTGTTCGAAGTGGCCAACAATGGCCGCTGGTATGAACCGCCGATCTCCCAGGCCGGTCTGGGCCGCTGCTATCGCATGGCGGCGCACCATCAATCGGCTATCCTGCTCAAGCGCAATCTGCTGGTGTCCAGCTTTGTGCCGAGCCGCTGGCTATCGAAGAGCGACTTTTCGCGCTGGGCGCTGGACTGGCTGATCTTCGGCAACGGTTATCTCGAAAGCGTGCCGAACCTCGCGGGGCGGCCAGCGGCGCTGAAGCCATCGCCGGCTGCGTTCACCCGCGTGGGGCTCAAGCCGGGGCAGTTTTTCTATGTGCCCGGAATGTGGCTGAAAGACGCGGCAGAGTTCCGCACCGGATCTGTGCACCACCTGCTTGAGCCCGATCCTATGCAGGAAATCTATGGGATGCCCGAATACCTGTCAGCGCTTCAGGCCGGCCTGCTCAATGAGGCCGCCACGCTATTCCGCCGCAAGTATTACATCAACGGCAGCCACGCGGGCTATATCCTCTATGTCAGCGAGGAGAACTTCTCCGACAAGGACAGCGAGAAAATGCGCGAGGCGATGCGCCAGAGCAAGGGGCCGGGGAACTTCCGCAACTTCTTCCTGCACATCGCCAAGGGCAAGCCCGAGGGCGTGAAGGTCATCCCGATCGGAGAGGTTGGCGCCAAGGATGCCTTCACCGACATCAAGGACATGACCGCTCAGGATATGCTGGCCTCGCACCGCGTGCCGCCGCAGCTGCTGGGCATCGTGCCCAAGAACAGTGGCGGCTTTGGCAATGTGGTCGATGCCGCCCGCACCTTTTACCAACTCGAGATCGTGCCCATTCAGCAGCGCATGTTGGAGGTGAACGACTGGCTGGGTGCCCAGGCACTGGCTTTCGAGACGCCTGATGTGGCAGCGGTCGCGGCGCAGAGCGCGCGCTAATCAAGTTTCTCGCCTCCCCAGGCCAATGGGTAGGCGGGGGAAGGGGCGCGGCAACGCCCATTCCGACGACTGCAGATCGTCATGTCCCAAGACAGGCCCATCCGAGGCCATCCCGCCTGCCGACTCGGCGACGGAACATATAAGGAACATTTACGATGTTGTCGAATGTGCTCGACCAGCTTGAGCCGGTCAGCCTTACACGCCCGCCGGCGCCTTACATTGGTGGCAAGAAGATGCTCGCCAAGCGCCTGGTGGCGCGGATCAATGCCGTGCCGCACCGCCTCTACGCCGAACCATTCGTCGGCATGGGCGGAATTTTTTTCCGACGTGACCAGCGGCCCAAATGCGAAGTGATCAACGACTGGTCGGAGGACGTGGCCACATTTTTCCGCATCCTGCAGCGGCACTATGTGGCGTTCATGGACATGCTGCGCTGGCAAGTGACTTCGCGCGCGGGGTTCGAGAGACTGCGCGCCCAGGATCCTGCGACGTTGACCGATCTCGAGCGGGCGGCGCGGTTTCTCTACCTTCAGAAGCTTACTTTTGGCGGGAAGGTGGCCCAGCGGACGTTTGGCGTTGCCACGGACGGACCAGCGCGGTTTGACGTGGCCAAGATCGGGCCTGTTCTTGAGGCGGCGCACGAGCGGCTTTCCAGCGTCGTAATCGAGCGGTTGCCTTGGTCGGACTTCTTGGCGCGCTATGATCGGCCGGGGACGCTATTTTATCTCGATCCACCGTATTTTGGATGCGAGGGAGACTATGGCCGCAATCTGTTCGATCGGGGCCAGTTCGAGGCAATGGCCGATCAGCTGCGCGGCATAAACGGGCGCTTTATCTTGTCGCTCAATGATCGGCCCGAGGTGCGGAGGATCTTCGACGGGTTCGAGATCGAGGCGGTGCCGGTGCGCTACACTGTCGGCGGCATGGCGCAGAGCCAGGTCGTGGGCGAGGTGATCATTTCGAACTGAAGGGACTTGTGGGAGGTGGGGCGCGATGCTGCCCTGCCTCCCAGCTCCAAGTTACCAGCGATTCACGGCCGCCATCTTTCCACGAGATGCTAGTGGGCATGACGAAAATATCGTCTGCAGGCCAAGGTCGATCGAATTGCTGAAGATCTGCCAGTGGGGCGTTGAGCCAGGTATCCCAGTCCTCGCGTGCCAGGATCACTGGTGACCGATCATGGATCGAGGCCAACTCGGGAGCGTTGCGCGTCATCACGCCGGTATAAACCGGCCCCCAATCCTCGCTGTCTCGCCATAAGCCGGCCCACGCGAACATCGATGTGGAGCGCAATGTCAGCCAGGCGGTTGTCATCGAGCCAGATTCCCCGATCGCTTCGGCATAGGCAGACGC
>NZ_QBUE01000032.1:0-12926 GCF_003058045.1 Novosphingobium sp. GV079
AAGGCTGCCGCCATGAAACCGACCAAGGTGGTCCGCATGGGCAACAGCCTGATCGCCACCTATCCGGTGGCGCGTGGGCGTTATCTGGTGAAGGATGACACCATCGCTGGGGGGCTGCAGACCAATCTGGGCTATTCCCTAGTGGATGCCGCCGGCAATTCCGTCCCGATCAGCAATGCTCGGATCGTCGGCCGCAACCAGATCGCTGTGGACTTTGCCAGTGCCTGGGCGGCGGGCTGGATTCTGCGCTACGGCTTTGCCGACAGCAGCGGCGGCGCCGTGTTCGGTAAGGGCAATATCCGCGACAATGCCGGCGATGCCCTGATCTACGCCGGCTCGGCCAATTTGGGCAATGTGCCCATGCACAACTGGGCGTTGCACAGCGAAACACCGGTCACCTGACGACATCGGGTAAGCCCCGCCTCTACCCCGCCACCCCGGTCCCTCACGCGCGCGATAGCCTTACGACAGGCCATCGCGCGCGTTTGCGCATCTGCCGCCAGGGGCCGACCCATGAAAAACTACTTCGATGCTCTGCCTGACGGCGTGAAACACGCGATCGATTTCACCTCCATTGCCGCCTTGCTCGGGAGCCTGATCAGCGTGCTGCCTGCCATCGCTTCCGTGTTCACCATCGTCTGGACCGCTATCCGCATTTACGAGACGCCCACGGTCCAAGGTCTGATCCACCGAAAGGAACGGCTGTGAACCTCACCAATACGCCCCCGCCCCCGAACAGCGCGGTCAAGAAGGGGACCCTTGCCAGTGTCGTCGGCCTGGTCACGGCGGCGCTCCTGCTCACGCAGATCCCGAAAGAGGAAAGCGGGCGCACCGTGCAGGTCACCATGGCGCCCGATGGTACAGCCGACGTGCACCATGTTTCCGGCCGGCGATACCTGCAGGCCTATCTCGATCTCGTCGGCGTCGCCACCATCTGCGACGGCCTCACCTCGATCGACGGCCGCCGCGTCACCGCCAAGGACAAGCTCACCGAAGACCAGTGCGCGGTGCTGCTCGAACAGGAGCTGGTCACCCATGCCCAGGGCGTGATGCAATGCACACCCGGCCTCGCGCTCACCGTGCCGCACCGCGACTATGTGCGGTTTGCCGCCGTGTCGCTGGCCTACAACGTCGGGGTGGCGAACTGGTGCGGATCCACCGCGCGGCGACTGATCAATGCCGGCGACGTGCGCGGATCGTGCAATGCCCTGCTCGCCTGGAGCAAGGGTCGCGTTGCCGGCAAGCTTGTCGTCATTCCCGGGCTGGCCGCGCGGCGCGGCCGCGAGCAGGCGATGTGCCTCAAGGATGCCGCATGATGAAGCGCATCCTTGCCGAACTCCGCACGCTGCAGCGCTATTGGAGCGTGCGCCTTGCCGCCCTGGCCGCCGTGATCGCCGCCTGGCTCGTCAGCGACCCCACCGTGCTGCCCCGCCTGGTTGACACGCTGCCCGAGGCTTGGCGGCCAGTGGCATCGATCCTTGTCGGCTTCGCGACCTTCGCCTTGCCCACCATCGCGCGCTGGCTTCCCCAGCCCGGCGCCTTGCCGAAGGAGAATAGCGAATGATCGCCATCAAGGCCTGGGCCGCAATCCGCCAACGGCCAGGTGCATCCATTGCCATTCTCGCGCTGTTCGCCTGCGCCACCGCACTTGGCTGGCTGCTGATCGACCGCGCCAACCTGCGCGCCGATCTCGTCACCGCGCGCGCCGAACTCGCCAAGGTCAAGGATGCCCAGCCCGCTGCCCGCTCTGCCCAGGTGGCGGCCAACCATCAACCGGCCGCCGTCTCGGCCGCCATTGCGGAGATCTCCGATGCGCAAGCCTCTGCCTATTACGAGCGCGGCCGTGCTGCTGGCGCTGCCTATGCTGCTGCTCACCGCGTGCCAGCGTCCTGCCCTGCGGATCAGCCCAGACACGCCGATCTGCCCGGAACCGATCGTCCTGCCCCGCTCGATGACCGATCCGGTGACGCTGCCGGCATGGTTGCCTTACCCCGCGCCGACTATGACAGCCTCACCGGCACTGCCCTCCGCCTCGCCCAAGTGTATCAGGACGCCCAAGCCCTGATCGCGGCCGGTGCCGCCGTCGCCATGCCGGATGCCGCCACGCCGTGACCGACGACGAGGATATCCCGGCCGATCTCTCCACCCTGATCCGCCTGGGCACCATCCTATCGGTCACGCTGAATCCGCCGCGCTGCGTCGTCCGCTATGGTGACCCGGATACGGACGAGGATTGCGAAACCCCGCCCATCCGCTGGGTGGCAGGCCGCGCCGGAAAGACCCGAGCCTGGTCCCCGCCAAGCGAAGATGAAGAGGTTGTGCTCCTGTGCCCCGATGGCCAGATCGGCAACGCCATCGCCTTGCTCGGTCTCCCCAACGACAACTTCCCCGCGCCCGGCACCACCCTCGCGGAGGTGACTGAATACGAGGATGGCGCCCGCATCGGATATGATCCGCAGGGGCATGCTCTCACAGCTATCCTGCCTGCGGGCGGGACGGCCACGATCGAAGCGCCAGGCGGCCTTGTCATTCGCGGCAACGTGACGATCGACGGCAAGCTCTCAACCAGCGAGGATGCGGATATCGGCGGCACGCTCACCGCCAGCGACGATGTGATCGGCGGCGGCAAGAGCCTCAAGACCCATACCCACCCCGGCAATAGTCAACCTCCGAGCTAATCGGAAACGGTAAAGCCCGCCCTTACCCGCCCCCCGTCTCGCCTGCGCGCGTGGCGGGGGGCATTGCGTGGGGCATGAACGGCATGGACGCCACCACGGGAAAGCCCCTTTCGGGCGTTGCGCACCTGACGCAGCGCGTGGGCCAGATCCTGTCCACGCCGATCGGCACCCGTGTTCAACGCCGTGATTTCGGCTCGCTCTGGCAAGAGCTGATCGACCAGCCCACCAACGCCGCCACCGCGCATCTGCTGCGCGCCGCCACTGCGCTGGCCATCCAGACGTGGGAGACGGAATTGACCGTCACCAAGGTCACTCTGTCCGGCGCCCCGGCCGAGGGCAACCTCGCCGCCAACATCACCGGCAAAACCGCCCAGGCCCTCGGCAACAGCCTGGTCACCCTCACCATCCCGCTCCCCGCGCCCACCCGCTGAAGGATCCTTTGCCATGGCCCACGGCATCACCCTTATCGAATCCACGTCCGGCACCCGCACGATCAGCACGAAGTCGAGCGCCATCATTGGCCTGATCGGCACCTCCACCGCCGTTGCCCCCGAAAGTCAGGCCGCGATCGATGCGGCTTTCCCGCTCAACACCCCTGTGCTGTTCACCTCGGCCGCCATTGCCGCTGGCAAGGCGGGCAGCGCCGGCACGCTCAAGGCCGCGCTCGAGGCGATCGACGACATCGTCACCCCCAGGATCGTGATCGTGCGCGTGGCGGTGGGCCTGGACGAAGACGCGCAGGATACCGCCGTGATCGGTGCGACGGACGGCGCCAGCTACACCGGCATGCAGGCGTTGCTCACTGCCGAGGCGATCACCGGTGCTCGCCCACGCATCATCGGCGTCCCCGGCCTCGACACCCAGGAAGTGACCACCAAGCTCGCCATCCTGGCCAAGAAGCTGCGCGGCATGGCCTATGCCCGCGCGATCGGCGATACCAATGCCGAGGCGCGCACCTACCGCGAGGAATTCGGCGCGCGCGAGCTGATGCTGATCTGGCCCAACAGCTCGGCCACCGTCGCGGGCGATGCCGTCGCCCGGGCGCTAGGGATGCGCGCCTATCTCGATGAAACGGTGGGCTGGCACAAGACGATCAGCAACGTCACCGTGCCCGGCATCTCCGCCATCACGCACGACGTGCATTACGATCTGCTCGACAACGACACCGATGCCGGCCTGCTCAACGATGCCGACATCACCACGATCATCCGCACCTCGGCCGGCTATCGCTTCTGGGGCAACCGCACCTGCGCGGGTGACGATCAGAGCCAGTATGCCTTCGAAAGCGCGGTGCGCACGCTCTACGCGCTGCAGGACGTGATCGCCGCTGCGTTCAGCCCGTTCTTCGACCAGCCCATGACCGTGGGCCTGATCAAGGACCAGCTTGAGACGGTCAACGCCCAGTTCCGCAAGCTGGTGCGCGACGGCAAGGTGATCGGCGCCCAGGCGTTCTTCGATGCCGATGCCAACACCTCGGGCGAGCTGGCCGCCGGCCGGCCCAATTTCCGCATCCAGTTCACGCCCTGCGCCCCGATGGAAAACCCGCAGGTCAACCTGGTGATCACGGACATCTACTACACCGGCTTCGCGGCAAGCGTGACCGGCTGATCCCCCTCTCCACTCGCGTCACGCTGAAAGGATCCGGCCATGGGCCTCCCCCGCAAACTGAAGAACATCAACGCCTATGGCGCCAACACCAGCTGGCTGGGCGTGATCGGCGAATTCGAAGAACCCAAGCTGGCTATCGCCACCGACGATTGGCGCGGCGCCGGCATGATCGGCCCGATCAAGATCGACAAGGGCCTGGAAGCCCAGGAGGCCACCCTCACCATGGGCGGTCACGCGCCCGAACTGATCCGTATGTTCGGCACCACAGACGTGGCCGGCGCGCCCCTGCGCCTGGTCGGCGCCTACCAGGCCGACGACGGAAGCGCCGCCCAGTCCGTGAATATCTTCCTCGGTGGACGCTTTACGGAAATCGACCTGGGCAAGTCCAAGGCGGGCGACGAAACCGAACACAAATACAAGTGCGCGGTGGCCTACTACCGCCGCGAGGTTGACGGCGTGGAAGAGGTGGAGATTGACATGATCTCGGGCGTGTTCCGCGTCGATGGCATCGATCGCTATGCCGAAATCATGGCCATCCTGACGGGGTGACCACGGACATGAGCGGAGCCGTCGTCAAATTGACGACGGCTCCTGCCGCGCCAGCTTTGCCGCATCGAATACCCAGCAGGCGCGGAACACGCCGTCACGACAGTTCACCTTCGCGCGCTTGATGAAGGCCGGATGCTCCCGCAGCGCGCTATGCAGATCGGTCCCGCCGATCCACGCGATATCGTGGGCCGCGAACAAGCGCTCGATCTCGGGCAGCGACACCGCCAACAACTCAGACCGACGATGCCGGTTCACCATGACCCCGGCGGCAAGAAGCTGGGCGATGCCCTCGAAGAATGCCCGCGCAATCGCAAGATGCCGCTGATCTGGCTGGCCAAATGCCTCGATGGCGGGCAGCGGCAGGTTCATCCGCCCGCACATCTGATCCAGCAGTGCATAGAGCATGGCCCGGATTTCCGGTTGCCACTCTTCCTTGATCCGCTCGACCAGCTTGAGCAGTTCCGCGGTGGTCAGCGGGGCCGCGTTCCCCTTGGCGCCCGCATGGCGCGGATTCACAGCCCTGCCTTTGACCCAATAGTCATTGAGCACCTGGTAGCATTCACGCTGATACGCGATAACTCGCTCTCGGGCTTCTGGAGCCACCCGTTCTGGGTTGAGCTTGAAGAGCCAGCCTTGCATCAAATCGATGGGCAACGTCACCGTTTCCTGAGCGCCACGCTCGGAAGGTATTACCGTAAGGGTAACACCTTCCGAGAGGACAGGATCGTCTTTGAGCTTCTGGTACTGGCGTGGCCACGCGATGCCCAGGCGCTCAACAAGAGGCTTCATGGCCACGCGCACGGTCTGCCCGTCGAATATGGTCAGCAACTGATCCCCGTGGAATTCGATCAAGGCAAAGCGGCTGTCGGTCATCGAATCATCCTTCCCAGCGCACCTTACACACCGTCGTCAATTTCCATGTCATCAGTGAAGGCGCGGCCAAGGTTGCCAGCGCCAATTTGGCTCTGATCGATTACGTCGGGCCAGGTATACATTTCATAATCAGGATCGAACGAGGGATGTGCCAGCTTGCCATAGAGCAGCGCATCATCGGAAAGTTCGAACGCTGGATTGCGCTGCCTGGCAGCACTGCGGGAATCGCGTAGCTGTGACGCGGCGCCAATGATATGGGCAGATTCAGCACGGATCATGGTCAACTCCATGGTTCGGGTTAGGCCGGGTTGGAGGGTGCAACCTTCAACCCGGCTGATACGTTTGATACGTATCCTTGCATCCGTTGTCAACGTCTGATACGTATTGACCGTATGAAGAAACCTGACCTCATGCAACGCTTCGAGATGAAGGCCCCTGCCGATTGGTTCGAGCGGATCGACCGATGGCGAGCAAAGCAAGCGGGCCTGCCCCCCAGAGCCGAGGCAATCCGCCGCCTCGTAGAAAAGGCCCTCGACCAGGAATGAGCCGCCAAAGGGATACTTGGTACAGCAATACCTTGCGGTAGAGCCGCCTTCTACCAGCCCCCATCCTGTTCCGCGCGCGCGCGGCGCGCCACACCCGCCCTATCGCAAATCCATGCCGGTCCTGTTGCGGGGCGCCGGTCATGGTGACCGGGGGCGGGTTTTTTGATCCCCCCGCCCCCGGTCGTTCCTGCCCCCGCCACCAGGAGCCCCGCATATGGCTGACGCCACATCTGAACTGCCCGAAGGCATCATTGCCGTCGTCAACCTCCGCCAGCCTGTCGTGCGCGGCGAACAGAAAATCGCATCGATCATGCTGCGCCAAGCCAATGGGACTGTCCTTTCCGGCATTTCCTTGTTCGATCTCATGCGGATGGATACCAACGAGATCGTCAAAATCCTCCCGCGTATCTCCGAACCGCCGCTGACTGTCGCGGAAGCCAAACTTCTGAGTGGCCCTGACTTGTTCGAGATCGGGCAGGAACTTTCGGCTTTTTTGCTGCTGTAACTAAGCGGGTAGGTTTGCTCGCATCCGTAGAGGACATGATGGCCGACATCGCGTTGGTTCTGCACTTCAGTTTCGAAGCGATGTCGGCCTGGCCGCTGGAAACACTGGGGCACTGGCACGCCCGCGCCCTTGCACGCCTGCCCGGGAAGATTGATCATGAGTGATCGCGAACTGAAGCTCAGCATCGTTTTCGAAGCGGTCGACAAAGCCATCAACAAGATGACCGGCGTGAAGACAACGGCAAAGTCAGTCGGGCATGAACTTCAGACTGCTCGCAAGGAGTTGAAAGAGCTCAACGCCGCACAGTCGAATATCACGTCCTTCGTGAAGCTCGAAAGAAAACTGGCAGACAATAGCGCCAAGCTGAAAGATGCTCGCGACAAGGTTAAGGCCCTGAAAACTGAAATCGATCAGGCCGCCAAGCCGACTCGCGAAATGGAGCGTGAGCTTGCCCGGGCATCGAAATCGGCCGACAATTTGTCAGGGGCAGTTCGTGACGACGCCCAAAATCTCGAACGCCTGCGCGACAAGCTCAAGGCTGCCAAAGTGGCCACCGGGGATCTGGCAAAGGCACAGAGCGACCTGAGGGGGAAGATCGGCGAGACGACGCATAACGTCCAACAGCAGAAGGACGCCTATGCCAACATCATGGCACGCCAAGGCAAATCCAGCGGAAAGGCCGGGCCGGGATCGTTTACCGACAAGGCCGTGAAGGCCGGAATCATCGTCAGCACCGCCAAGGAAGCGCTGGAGTTGGCCTCCGCTCCCGTCATTGCGGACGCGGAAGCCCAGCAGCAGCTTACCCAAATCGGGCTTAAGGCCAACCTGTCGCGCGAACAGCTGGCGCAGATGCGCGAAGAAATTCAGCGCCTGGCTCCCCGTGTGCGCAAAACGACCGAGGAACTTCGCGGCGGCGTCGATTTCCTCGCCGCGTCGGGCGTCGATCCCAAGGCCGCCATGAAGATGATGGAGCCGATCGCGAAGGCATCCCATGCTTACAAGGCCGAAATCTCCGAACTTGCGCAGGGCGCCAACGCAGCGCTCACCAACCTGAAAATTCCACTAGGTAAGGATGACATTGATCGCACGCGCCAGACCGCGCGCATGCTGGAAATCATGGCCGTGGGCGCCAACGAAGGTAACTTCGAAATTGCTGACATGGCTCGCAATTTTCCGACGCTCACGGCGCGGCTCAACGCTCTCGATCAACGTGGCACGCCTGCAGTCGCAAACCTTGCTTCCGCTCTGGAAGTCGCATTCAAGGCAACCGGCGATGCCGATCAGGCCGCCAACAACATCGACAACCTTCTTCTGAAGATCAATGCAAAAGATACGATCCAGAATTTCAAGAAATTTGGCATTGATCTACCTCGAGAACTGAAAAAAGCTTATCACGACGGAAAGGGCCCACTCGAAGCAATCGCCGATCTCACCCAAAAAGCAACGGGCGGAAACCTCGACAAGCTCTCATATCTGTTTGGCGACCAGCAGGCGCAGACCGGTGTTCTCTCGCTGATCCAGAACATGAAGGAAATGCAGCGCATCCGTGACAAGATGCTGAATAAGGATTCGGTCGGCCTGATCGACCGAAACTTTGCTACCGTCACGAATGACACCACTTCGCGATGGGACAAGCTCATGGCGCGGTGGAGCGTGTTTAAGGAAAGCGGCGGCGAGATGATGCGCGGCGCCACCAATTGGCTGTTGGGTACACTCGATTCTGTTTTCACCCCCTTCAGCGAGATGGCCCAGACCAAATCGCGAGAAGTGGCCGCCGCTGCCAGTTCCGGCCTGATGCAAGCCCTTTCCCAGCAGCGTGGCAACCTATCGTTAATGCAATGGTGGTTCACCGCGAAAGACACCACGACGGCGCAACAGCGGGCACTGCTAATTGGTCACCAAGCCGGTGACGGATTTGCCATGGCCTTCAAGCAGCGGGCGAACAGTCCCACCCTGATGCAGTGGATGTCCAACCCACAGGTTATGGCCAGAACGCAGCAGCAATCCATTCTGATCGGCAACCACGTTGGCGATGGCGTTGCCTTGGGGATCGAGCAAAAGACCGATCGCGTGAAGCGAGCAGCCGATAATCTGGCGCTTGCGGCGCAAAATCAGGTGAGACGGAAACTTGATATCCATTCGCCATCGCGCGTGTTCATGCAGATTGGCGGTCATATTTCGTCAGGCCTGGCTGAAGGTATCGAAAGAACGAGCGGGCGCCCCGTCCGATCAGTGTCGCGACTGGTAGCGGCCATTTCCGCTATGAGCGCGGGATTATCGCCTGCAATCGCGAACGTCGGCCCACGTCCGAACACTGCCCCAGCCATCCGGCCGGCGGTCCGCGTGGCAAGCCCCATCCCCACGGCTGCCGGGCCGGTCACGATCCACGTCCACGCCGGCCCCGGCATGGACGTGAAGGATCTCGCGCGCCAGGTGCGGCGCGAGCTGGAAGCCGCCCAGGGGGTTTCCACCCGCTCGCGCTATGACACGGACGGCCGCTGATGGCATCGGGCCCCACCCCCGGCCAGTTGCTCACGCTCGGCATGTTCGTGTTCGGCATGGACACGCTGGCCTATTCCGAGCTGCAGCGCCGCATCACCTGGCGCCACGAGGCAAGCGAGCGCTTCGGCGCCCGCCCGGCCGTGCAGTTCGTCGGCCCCGGCGACGATGACGTGACGATCGCCGGCTCCTGCATCCCCGAGATCGCGGGGAAGTACAGCGCGCTCGATACGCTGGTCAGCATGGGCGATACCGGCGATGCCTGGGCGCTGATGAACGGCCTGGGCGAGGTCTGGGGCTATTACGTGATCGTCGGCCTCGATCTCACCCACCAGACCATCATGGCCGGCGGCATCCCGCGCAGCATCGATTTCACCGTCACGCTCAAGCGCAAGGCCTGATCATGGCAGCGAACAAGGCCGGCATCCGCCTCACCCTCGACGATGGCACCGATCTGGCGGCCAAGCTCGAGCCCCGCTTCCTCGAGCTGACCCTCACCGAAAAACGCGGCGGAGAGGCAGACGAGCTGTCGCTCACCCTGCACAACCACGATGGCCAGCTGCAGGCGCCCACCACCGGCCGCTACATCCACCTGGCGCTGGGCTGGGAAAGTGGCGACGACGTGACCATCGGCCTGGTCGACAAGGGTGCGTTCCGGGTGGACGAAGTGGAAGAGACCGGACCGCCCGACAAGATCATGATCCGCGCCCGCTCTGCCGATTTCACTGGCACCGCGCGCCAACGCCGAGTCAAGGTGTGGAAAGACACCACCGTGGGAGCCATCCTCTCCGCCATCGCCGCGCGCAATGGGCTGTCCGCCCAGGTCCACCCCGATCTCGCCGGCCTGGCCGTGGCCTTGCTCGAGCAGCACAACAAGAGCGACCACGCCTTGGTCAAGGATCTCGGCCAGCGCTATGATGCGGTGGCGACATGGAAAAACAAGCAGCTCATTTTCATGCCCGTGGGCAGCGCCACCACCGCCACCGGCAAGATCATACCCATTATCGCCCTCACCCGCCGAGATGGCTGGCAATGGTCCTGCCGCCAGGCCGATCGCGGGCAGTATGATGGGGCAGAGGCGCAATGGCACGATGCGAAGACGGGCCGGCGCCGCACCCACAAGACCGCCGGCGCCAACCGCAAACGCCTGAAGCGCGTCTATGCGAGCGAGGCCGAGGCCAAGCAGGCCACCACCGCAGAGGCCAAGAAGCGGGCGCGCGGCAAACGCGTCTTCACCTATGAGCTGGCCACGGCCGAGATGCAGATCCAGCCCAACGCCAAGGCCACCCTGTCAGGCTGGACCAGCGCGATCGACGGCGCATCCTGGCTGGTGGAAAGTCTGGAAACCACGATGGGCGCAGGTGGGCTCAAACAGCGGCTTGAGCTTCAGAGCAAATAGACCGCTATTCTTTCTTTGATGCTTTCTCAGATTTCCGCAAACAAACCTTCAATATACCGAACCATAGAAGCATCATTATCAGCCCTACAAATCTGCCACCGCTATCCGGAGTATGATCTTCAGGGGACAGGATCGATGCCGCTCCTCCCAAAAGTAAACTTAAGGTTAGGATCGGAATTACCTTCCATCTGCTGTTTAACAACAACACTCTTGGTTCAACCAAACCCAATATCCCCGGCAATATGGCGATGATGCCTATTAGGTTGAGCGCTGTCGCAACTTTATTCATATGTGCTCACTCATCATCCCAAACCGGATCTGGAAAAAAGCCCGTGTCGTGGTCGAACGACGATCGCAGCTCATGCACCGCATTGCCCTCGGGTTCCTCCAGCGCGACCGTTGGCGCTTCTCCGTTGAACGCAACCCGGATCCACGCGCCGAATGGCGTTTGCTTCTGAAAGACCGCCTGGATCTCGATGGCAGCAGCGATCAGCCCGCCGATCCGGCCGCATCGCTCGGCCGTGAGATAGCCGATTTGCACCCCGCGTGCCGAGAACACCGCCACCGCTCGGCTATCATGCCGGTTGCGCGGTTCGGGCCGAAGCTCGACGGCTTCCCCAGGCTTGCACAACAGGATTTCGAACCGGCGGTCTGACCCATCGCGATTGGCATGATCCGCGCCCACCACCGCGAGCGACATCGCCGGAAGCTTGGTCTCGGCCGCCCAGGTCATAGTTTCCGAACGACGGCCACCACGCGGCCGACAACGTGAAGCTCGCCATCGGTGGCCCGCGCATCGCGCACCAGCTGGTTGTCCGAGCTGATCAGCATCGAGCCATCCGGCAACTGCCGCAGGCGCTTGATCATCGCCATGCCGCCATAGACGATCGCCCAGACCTTGTCGGCGAACTCGGGCACCCGGTCCGACTTGTCGACCACGACGATGTCATGATCGGAGATGGTCGGCGCCATCGAATCGCCGATGCCCTTGGTGGTGAACAGCTGGTTTGGCGCGGAATGTGTGAACTGGCGCAGCCAACGGCGGGAAAAGCCGACTTTCTCGACATCGATATGATCAGTGTCGGTGAACGTGCCGCCCATCCCATAGGCGAAATCGATCAGATCGATTTCAACGTGGTCCGGGTCAGAAGGCGCTTCTGCAGGCGCTTCTTGGACCGCCGGGACGAACCGGATTTCGCCGCTCGCTTTGGGATCATCCGTTTCGCCCATCAAATACTCGGGGCTCGTACCCAATTCGCGCGCGATTTTATGCGTGTGTTTAGACCCCTGAGCAGGATCATTCAGCAGCTTCCAGATGGCAGTGCTTGAAACCCCTACGCGGCGCGCCAGTGCGCTTTGCGAGAGGTTTTCTTGCGCCATCAAGGCTAGGAGACGGTCGCTACGAAACACGGTTCGAGCATTACAACTTTGGTAAAAATCCGCGACGCAACTTTTGTTGTTGCAAGCTCCTGCAACCTTGGTTAAAGCTTCAACCATGGTTGAAACACCCACAATCTACGAAGCGCTTTTGCAGGCCATCGATGCCCTCGGGTCGCAATCCGAATTGGCACGTGTTTGTGAAGTCTCCCCCACAGCAGTCTGGAAATGGGTGCAAAGCTCCAAGCGCCTGCCAGGCAATTTCGTGTTGCGGGTTGAAGCCGCTACCGGCGTCCCTCGTCATCATCTGCGCCCCGATCTCTATCCTGTTGATTTGGCGCCAGGACCTCGCTGGCATGGCGTCGATCAGCGCGTAGATCGCTACCAGGCTGCGGTCCTCTTCAATCAGCAGCGCGCTTCGAAGCGGGGTGCTGCGGCATGACGAAACGGCGCGAACCCCTCACCTATGAGGCCACCCTTACCGAGGTTGCCGCCGTGATCGGTTGGGACACCTGCGGTGCGATCTGCGGCGTTTCCGGCCGGGCCGTGCGCCTCTGGTCCGACCACGATTGCGAAACCGAGATCCGCATGATCGATGCCGAGCGCCTCGATCGCGCTTTCCTGGAGCGCGGTGGCAACCATGCCCCGTTCCACCGCCTCTTGGCCCTGCGCCTGGATATCGCCGCGCACGAGGCAGACGGCCATGACTTGGCCGAAATCGCCATGGGCGCGGCCAAGGAAACCGGCGAGGCTGTGGCCGCCCTGATCAAGGCCAGCGGCCAGCCCGATAGCGCCGCTGCGCGGCGCGAGGCCAAGCGCGAAGTGCAGGAAGCGATCGAGACCCTGACGGAGGGCCTCGCCACGATCGAACGAGCCGAAAAGACGGGAGGGAC
>NZ_QBUE01000033.1:0-12213 GCF_003058045.1 Novosphingobium sp. GV079
TGTTCGCGCGCCTGGGCCTGAGGCCCATGGAAGGCGAAGAGCCGCTGCGCGCGATGAAAGCCGTTGGCGGCTGCTCGGGCGGCTGCGCGGCCTGAGCCGGACCGATTCAAGAACACCGGAGAGTGAGACGTGAACGAGATATCCAGGATCGGTGTCTGCGGCGCCGGCACGATGGGCAGCGGCATTGCCCAGGTGGCGGCGCAGGCCGGCCATCCCGTCGTGATCTATGATGTCGATGCGCTCTCGCGCGATCGCAGCCGCGACCAGATCACCAAAGGTCTCGCCACTCTTGTGGCGCGTGGAAAGCTTGAGCCCGGGCAACCGGAGGCTATCCTGAATACCTTGGTCTGGACCGACGAACCGGCCGGATTGCGCGATTGCGACCTGGTGATCGAGGCGATCGTCGAGAACCTAGCGATCAAGCAGGACCTGTTTGCGGCGCTTGAAGCCAACTTGCGCAGCGATGCGGTGATTGCCAGCAACACGTCCTCGCTGCCTATCGCACGACTGGCTCGTGGGCTTGCCCACCCTGGCCGGTTCATGGGGATGCACTTCTTCAACCCGGCAACGGTGATGAAGCTGGTCGAACTGGTTTCCGGGCCGGCGACCGATCCCGCCGTGGCGGCGCGCGTGGCCGATGTGGCCACGCGCTGGGGCAAGGTCGGCGTTCCGGTTGCCGACGTACCCGGCTTCATCGTCAACCGCGTGGCGCGGCCATTTTATGGCGAAGCATTCACGTGCCTGCAGCAGCATGGCGCGCCAGCCAACGTGATCGATCACCTGTTCAAGCACGCCGCCGGCTTTCGCATGGGGCCGCTGGAACTGACCGATCTGATCGGCCAGGATGTGAACTTTGCCGTCGCGCGTTCGGTGTTCGATGCCTATTTCGGGCAGACTCGGTTCGTGCCCCAGTTGGCGCAGTCAGCCCTGGTCGATGCCAACTGGCTGGGTCGCAAGACCGGTCGCGGGGTCTATGATTATGCCCAGGGTAAGGGCTTCGAGCGGCCGACTACGCCTGGTGCCGCGATCCCGGCTGACGTTGCGCCCAAGCCGGCCGAATTGCACTGGTGCCTGCCGACGTTCGACATAGGCAAAGTTCAGGTCCGGGTTTCGCGTGGGCGGACTGCGCGGGACGAAGCCCGCGAGATCGGCCGCCCGGTGGTGGTGCTCGACTGGTTCGACGAGAGTTGCGCCGGTTCGATCGGTTACGCCGCCAGCGACGATGATGCCGCGACTGCGGTGGAAGCCAAGCTGGCGGAATGGGGGCTTGAGGCCTATCGCCTTGCGGATCGGCCGGGTCTGGTTGTGCTGCGCACGTTGGCCCAGATCGCCAATGCTGCGGGCGATGCCGTGCTGGAACAGATCAGCGACGAGGACGGTATCGATGCGGCGCTGCGCTTTGGCGCCAACTATCCTTTCGGGCCCTGCGCCTGGGCGCGTCGTTTCGGCGTGGCCGCGCTGATCGAGGCGCTGCGCGCGATTGCTGCAGCGACCGGACAAGCGATGTACCAACCTTCGCAATATTGGGTGAATTTGGCATGACCGACAATTCTCGCCTGCTGCTCGTCGATCGCGCGCCATCGGGGGTGCTGACCCTGACGCTGAACAATCCGGAAAAGCGCAATGCCTTGGCAACCCCGCTGCTGGCGCTGGTGGCCGAGGCGCTTGACACCGCAGCAGGTGACGCTGCGATCCGGGCGGTGGTGATCACCGGCTCTGCCAAAGTGTTCGCCGCCGGGGCTGACATCAACGAATTGATCGAAAAGGGCGTCGCTGGGGCGCTGGCCGATCCACGCCCGGCAAACTGGGCCCGCATCCGCGCTTTTCCCAAGCCTATCGTGGCGGCGGTCGAAGGGTGGTGCCTGGGTGCGGGCAACGAGTTGCTGATGTGCTGCGATCTGGCCATTGCCGGGGCCAGCGCCCGCTTTGGCCAGCCGGAGAGCAACCTGGGGATCATCCCCGGGGCAGGGGGGACCGCCACCCTGCCGCGCGTGGTTGGTCGCATGGCGGCGATGCACATGGTGCTGTTGGGCCAGCCGATCGATGCCGTCACTGCACAGCGATTGGGCCTGGTCCTGGAAGTCGTCGAAGACGGCGCTGCTCTCCCGCGCGCCACGGTTCTGGCCGAAGCCATCGCCGCGCGCGCGCCAGTGGCAGTCCGCCAGGCCAAGAGCCTGGTCAACGCCGCGTTCGATTTGCCCCATGCCGCGCATCTAGGCGCCGAACGGCAGGCGTTTTCCGCTTTGTTCGGAACCGCCGATAAGCGCGAGGGCATTGCCGCGTTCCTGGAAAAGCGGCAGCCGGACTGGACCGGCGCATAAAGACCCGCCCGGCGCGAATCCCCAGTTCGCGCCGGCCTGTGCGCAGCCGGTGTCGGAAACACCCGCGCGCGGGGTTGTCAGGCTTTCGCGCCTTTGCGTTCCCTGCCTCGGCGCAGGGCGGCGAGCACGGCCGCTTCACTGGCGGGATCTTCGACGAGCGCCGAAGATAGCTCCTGCGCTTCGAGATAGGCGTCCATCCATTCCGACCCCTCCCATTCGAGCGAGGCCAGCTTGCGGGCGCGCAGCACCGGCATGTTCTTGCGGGCGATTTGTTCGGCAAGGTCGAGCGCAATGGGCAATACGGCCGGACGCGGTACCACGTAGTTGAAGAAGCCAGTCGGTTCCAACTCGCGCGCGGTGAAAGTGCGGCCGGTGTAGATCATCTCGCGCACTTTGGCTTCCGGCATGCGCAGCGTGGCAAACAGCCCGGCGCTGCCCCCGATCAGCCCATAATCCACTTCCGGGCACGCAAAGCGGGCGTTTTCGCTAGCGACACGCAGATCGCACATGCCTGCCAGCATCATGCCAACGCCCATGGTCGCCGCTTCGATCGCCGCGATCATCGGCTTGTCGATGGCGTGAAAGCGCGGCAACTGCGCATTGATGAAGTGATAGCGTTCCTTGCGGCGCGCGGCCGTCATGCCCTTGAACTCGTGCAGGTCCGCCCCGCCGCACCAGGCTCGGGCACCAGGTGGGGCGGTGATCACCAGCACCCTGACGCTGTCGTGCTGCGTGGCATAGTCGGCCAGCCGGCCGATGTCTTCATAGACGGTCAACGACACGGCATTGACCGGCGGACGCGAGAACGTGACGATCACCACGCCGTCGTCACGATGTTCGAGGACGAAGGCCCCGAGATCGATCATCTGTGACATCATCATGCCTCTGCCAGTTCAAGCCCGGTAAGAGCGCGCAGCGTATCCAGCGTCATGCCTTCAACCATTTCGATCACGTGAGCGCCGTCGGGGCCGACATCGAATATCGCGACGTCGGTGTAGACACGCGACACGCACGCCAGCCCGGTCAACGGATATGTGCATTCGCGCACCAGCTTGCTCTCGCCCGACTTTGTGAGCAGGTCCATCATCACGAACACGTCGCGGGCACCGATCGCCAGGTCCATGGCGCCCCCTACGGCCGGAATCGCATCTGGCGCGCCGGTATGCCAGTTCGCCAGGTCTCCATGGATCGAGACCTGGAATGCGCCCAGCACGCAGATGTCGATATGACCGCCGCGCATCATCGCAAACGAATCGCCATGGTGGAAATAGGAGCCGCCGGGCAGGATGGTGACGGGCTGCTTGCCCGCGTTGATCAGTTCCCAGTCGATATCTTCGGGCTCCGGTGCCGGCCCCATCCCAAGCAAGCCGTTCTCACTTTGCAGGAAGATGTCCTTGTCCTTGGGCAGGAAGTTGGCGACCATGGTGGGGGCGCCGATGCCAAGGTTGACATAGGCCCCTTCGGGAATGTCGCGCGCGACGCGGGCGGCAAGGGCATTGCGGTCCATGCGCTGCATGTCAGGTCTCCTGGTGGTCAGACGGTCGGCGCGGGCTGCATGGCCACGACGCGATCGACGAAAATGCCGGGGGTCACGATGGTTTCGGGATCGAGCGCGCCCAATTCGACGATCTCGGCGACCTGAACGATCGTGGTCTTTGCGGCCATCGCCATGATCGGGCCGAAATTGCGGGCCACCTTGCGATAGACGAGGTTCCCCCAGCGATCCGCCGCGCGCGCTTTCACCAGCGCAAAATCGGCGTGGATGGGATATTCCAGCACATAATGGCGGCCATCGATCTCGCGGGTTTCCTTGCCTTGGGCCAACATCGTGCCATAGCCGGTCGGCGTGAAGATCGCGCCCAACCCGGCACCCGCAGCCTGGATCCGGGCGGCGAGGTTGCCTTGCGGGACCAGTTCCAGTTCCACTTCGTCCGCGCGATAACGTGCGTCGAAGTGGTGCGAGGCGGCTTGTCGCGGGAATGAACAGATGACCTTGCGCACGCGGTTGGCCCGCATGAGCGCGGCGATGCCGGTTTCGCCGGCGCCGGCGTTGTTGCTGATGATTGTGAGGTCCGTGGCGCCTTGGGCGATCACGGCCTCGATCAGTTCCGCCGGAGCCCCGGCATCGCCAAAGCCACTGATCATGATCGATGCGCCGTCCTGCATATCGGCAACGGCCTCGGCCATCGAGGCGACGATCTTGTTAATCATTCCGCTCGGTCCTCTCTGCCACGCATATTGTTATGGGCTAGGTTGTATTGGGCAATGTTCACGCGGGCACGGCTGATGCGAATTTGCCATCTAAATAGAGCAGCGCTGCCGCAGTTGCATTGCGGTGCATCGCGCCCACCTTGCCGATCAGGATCGTGTGCGTACCGTGCGAGTGGGTGGCTTCCAACGCGCACTCGAACGCCACTGTCGCGCTTTCCAGCAGGGGTTGGCCGGCGGGCCCGCGTCGCCACAATCCCGGGGCGAAGCGATCCTTGCCAGCCAGCGCGGCCTTGCCGGCGAATTGGCCCACCACGGCGCTGTCCTGGGCCGAAAGCAGGCTGAGCCCGAACGCTCCGGTGGACAGGATCAGATCGTGCGCGCTGGCCGAACGGTTGACGCACGCCAGGAGCATGGGGGGATCGGCGCAAAGCGAGGACCAGGCGGTTGCCACCAGCCCGCCGGCATCATCGTCTTGCGCGCTGGCAATGATGGCAACCGCACCGGGCACTTGGCGCATCTGTTCCAGAAAGGCGGCGCGCAAGACCGTGTCGTCGGGCGCAATCGAGCTCGCGTTGTCCATCTTTGCCTTACTCATAAATCCGAAAAAACGTCGGATATAACTAGCGAGCGCGGCGTGCTGCGCAAGTGAAATCGTGTCGCACAGGCGCCGACTGCGCCTGCGCGACACCCGGTTCACAAGGCTGTGAGGCCGCCGTCGATGATGTATTCCGATCCAGTGATGAAGCCGGATTCGTCGGATGCGAGGAAAACCACGAGGTTGGAGACATCCTCCACTTCGCCCACCCGCCCGATCGGGACGGAGGCCGATGCCACGCGGATGCCGTCTTCGTCGAGCGCGTCAGTCATCATTTTCGTCTTGATATAGCCGGGATGGACGGAGTTGGCCCTGATGCCCTGCTTGCCGTATTCGATGGCGACTTGCTTGGTTATGCCGCGCACTGCGAACTTGCTGGCGGCGTAAGCGACGTTGGGGGTGCCATAGATCGCCACGATGCCCGAGATCGACGATATGTTGACAATCGAGCCGCCGCCGGCGCGGATCATTGCGGGGATCACGTGCTTGGTGCCGAGGAACACTGCAGTCTGGTTGATAGCGCAAACGCGCTGGAATTCAGCTTGCGTCAGCTCTGCACAGCGTGTGGGTGAACCGATGATGCCAGCGTTGTTGACCAGCGCGGTGACAGGGCCAAAGCGGGCCTCGGTAGCATCGACAACCGCTGCCCAGTTCTCTTCGTCGGCAACGTCGAGGCGATAGAACGCAGCCCTTTCGCCCAGTTCCCGGGCAAGCGCTTCGCCACGCTCCGCATCGATGTCGGTAATCGTGACGGCGGCGCCTTCGGCCAGAAAGCGCCGCGCGTGGGCAGCGCCCATGCCCTGTGCGGCACCGGTGATGATGGCAACTTTGCCCTGGAGTCGTCCCATGAAGCCTCTCCCAATTAATCTCGACGATAATTCGGATATTATGGCAACGAATGGACGGGTTGGGAAGCGTGTTCACACGCGTTGGCTGCGCAGCGCTGAAGGGGGGTGAAGGGTAGTCAAAAGCGGGCGTCGAAGGCGCTGGTGCGCCGGCAAGGGTGTCAGGGGCGTTCGTTGGCGATCATGGTGATGACGCGATCGGCCATCTCCGCGCTGGCTTTCGTCAGGTTGCGCGGGCGCCGGTACAGCAGCCAGGTGATGATCACCTGGTTGACCGCGCCGAGCAGCAGTGACGCTGTTTCATAGCTGTTCCGGCCGGCGGGAAATTCACCCTGGCGGACGCCTTCGTCGATGAGGTAGCGTGCGATCCGCGCAAAATCATCGACGCTGTGGCGCAATTCGGTTTCGCTGACGAGCACGCTCGGCCAAATTTCCAGATAAAACAGGCGGCCCCAATCGGCATGTTCCCGCGCGAAATCGGCGGACATGGATAGGTAGAGCAGGAGCTTTTCGCGCGCGGATGTTTTTCCGACAACCGCGGCGCGATACTCCTGAAAGAAGCTGACCAGATGCGAATTGGGCAGGTCGTACGCCAGGTCTTCCTTGCTCTTGTAATACTCGTAGAGCGTGGACGTGGATATCCCGGCTTCGGCGGCGATGTCGGCGATGCGCGAGCGCGAGATGCCGTCCCGCGCAAAGACGCGCAGGGCGGCATTGAGAATTTGCTGTTCCGTGCGCTTGCTGCGGTTCTGCTTGCGGTCAGGAGCGCGCTTGGGGCGGCTGGTGACGAGCTCGAGCAGCGTGTCCCAAGCGTGGTCGCCGGCTTCGGCCCGATCCTCGGGTGCAGTGTCGTTGCAGTCTTGCGCGTCAATCCCGCGGGTCGATAGGGGCATTCGAGCAGCCTTATAGTGGGGTTGTATGCTACTATCAGGATATTTGTTGCCGACCAAGAGTCGGTTTGGAATGATAATGTCGCCTAAAAACAACTAGATAATATGACGTTTCCAAAATAACCCGACAAAACGTCGAAAAAAATTGACGACGTCCTTTCGGGAATCTAGGCTCCTTGCAACAAACAAGCAGGGCTCGAATCGAGCATTTCCGCAAGCGCGGTGGAGATGCGCGCTGCATGCGGCAATGCATGGGTTCGGAGAACCACCTGAATTCGCGGAGAGGACGATGGCCGACCTTG
This sequence comes from Novosphingobium sp. GV079, assembly GCF_003058045.1. Classification (NCBI taxonomy): domain Bacteria; kingdom Pseudomonadati; phylum Pseudomonadota; class Alphaproteobacteria; order Sphingomonadales; family Sphingomonadaceae; genus Novosphingobium; species Novosphingobium sp. GV079. Next base: position 7,165 of record NZ_QBUE01000033.1, read on the forward strand.
CCAACCGTGCCGAGCGCTTGATCCAGGCTTACAATGCCAAGGATTTCAATGCGATGGCAGATATGATGGCACCGGATGTGGATTTTGCCCATTACAACCGCGACTTCACGTTGACGTCGCGCGACGCGCTGCTCGAGGTCTTGCGCGGCTTTGCCGAAAATTATGTTCCCGATCGTCATTTCGAAGATGCAGACTTGGTCCTCGAGGTCGGTGACACGGTCATCCGCCAGGCCTGGTATGTCGGCACGCCAAGCGTGGACTTGCCCGGTTTTGGCAAGGCCGGGGCAGTGTTCCGGCTCAAATTCTGCAGTTTCATCCGCTTTGATGGCGATGGCTGCATCATCGAATGGAAAGATTTCGGCTGACGGCAGGCCCGGCTTGCGGGGCCGCGCTGTGACGTCCGACCAACGAGGTGATCCCATGAAAATTGGCATGTTCCAGACCCCGTTTCTCCGTCCCGAGCGGACGGCAAAGCAGGTTTTTCACTGGGCAGTACAGCAGGCGATCCATGCCGACCGCGTCGGCTTCAGCGAATATTGGGTTGGTGAACACGGCACGCTGGACTGGGAAAGCATTCCCAGTCCGGAACTGGTGATCGCCGCTGCCGCAGCCCAGACGAGCCAGATCAAGTTCGGCCCGCTGGCGCATCTGCTGCCCTACCATCACCCCGCAACTCTGGCCATTCAGACGGCCTGGCTCAGTCAGGTGCTGGAAGGTCGCTATATGCTGGGTGTCGCCACGGGGGCCTATCCCACTGATGCGGCGGTGCGTGGCATTACGGATATGAGCAAGAACCACGCCATGATGCTCGAGGCGATCGACATTATGGAGCGGGTGTGGAACAACGAACCGTTCCAGATGGAAGGCCAGTTCTGGAATGCCGGCTATCCGAAGAGTGATCCGGCCCACCCGTTGCGCGATACCCGCCCGTGGGGCGGGCAGATGCAGATGGCGATGACCGGTCTGTCTGCACCGTCGCCCTCGATTACTTTCGCCGGCCGGCATGGCTTCATCCCAGCCTCGGTTTATGCGGGCAATGCATTCCTGCGCAGCCATTTCGAAACTTATCGCGAGGAAATGGAGCGGGCCGGGCGGCTGAGCGACCGCTCCGCCCACCGTGTGGTGCGCGACGTCGTCGTTGCCGAGACCGACGCCGAGGCGCGGAAGCTGGCGCTAGAGGGCGGGCTGGGCCTCGCTTGGGAAAGCTACATCAAGCCGACGTACAAGCGGTTTGGTGTGCTCAAGGGCCTGCTGCACGATCCCTCGGTTGATCCCGACACGGTCGATGCGGAATACCTAGCCGAGCATGTGTGGATTGTGGGTTCCGTCGAAACGGTACGCCAGAAGATCCAGGCTTGGTGCGACGACCTGGGCGGTCCGTTCGGCACGCTGCTGGTCTACAGCCACGACTATATCGACAATCCCGAGCCATGGGAGCATTCGATGAAACTGCTGGCACAGGACGTAGCGCCGCAGATCGGCGCCCCGGCCGTGGCAGGAGTGGCCTGACCATGTCGCGCCTTGCCGGAAAGGTTGCGATCATCACCGGCGCCGCGCAAGGCATGGGGGAGGCCCATGCCCGCGCTTTCGTGCGCGAAGGGGCGCAGGTGGTGCTCACCGATGTCAATGCTGTGCGCGGTGAAGCCATCGCGGCCGAACTGGGCGAAGCTGCCTGCTTCGTCGAGCATGACGTGGCCGATGCAGCAGGTTGGCGGCGCGTGGTGGGCGTGGCGGAAGCGCGATTTGGCCCGGTCACCGTGCTGGTCAACAATGCGGGCGTGATCGGCCCGGTCAAGGGCGTGCTCGATCTCACCGAGACCGAATTCCTGGAGGTCTGTGCCGTCAACCAGTTGGGGACGTACCTTGGGATGCAAGCCGTGCTGCCGGGCATGCAGGGCGCAGGCGGCGGCTCGATCGTCAACGTATCGTCGATTGCCGGGATGGTCGGCGCGGCCGCCTCGTCGAACGCCGCCTATTGCGCCAGCAAGTGGGCCGTGCGCGGAATGACCAAGCTGATGGCGGTATGGCACGGCAAGGATGGCATCCGCGTCAATTCCGTGCATCCCGGCTACATTCTTACGCCGATGATGGTGGCCGCCACCGACGAGCATGGCGGGGGTGCCGCAGCGGCCATTCCCCTCGGGCGGCTAGCCCAGCCGCATGAAGTTTCCAATGTCGTCGTATTCCTGGCGTCGGATGAGGCGTCGTTTGTTTCCGGTGCCGAGCACGTGGTCGACGGGGCGATGATCGCCGGTTGAGCCGACGCCCCGCGGCAACGCGGATAGATGCCTGCTTACCTGATCTAACAGAAAAAAATGGGAGGTAGAGATGCGCCTGAATAAACAATATCTGTTCGGCGGAGCCGCTGTTGCGCTGGCGATCCTGTCGGCCGACACCGCGTTGGCCCAGGCAGCCGCCAAGCCCGACGCCAAGCCGGAAGAGGCAACGGCGGCGCCGGAAATTATCGTGACCGCCAACAAGCGCGAGCAGTCGGCCAACAGTGTCGGGCTGACCATTTCTGCGGCATCTGGTTCGGAATTGCTCCAGCGTGGCGTTTCCGGCCCGGCTGACCTCGCCAAGCTGGTGCCCGGCTTCACGTTCACTCAGTCGCTCTATTCCACGCCGGTATTCACCCTGCGCGGCATCGGCCTTTACGACGCGACCTTTGGCGCGCCGCCCTCGGTTTCGGTCTATACCGACCAGATCCCGCGCAACGTGCCGGTCATGTCTGACGCGCTCGATCTCGATATCGAGCGGGTCGAAGTGCTCAAGGGCCCGCAAGGCACGCTGTTCGGGCAAAGCTCTACCGGCGGTGCCATCAATTACATCGTCGGCAAGCCTACGCCTGACTTCCATGCTGGCTTCAACGCCTCCTACGAACGCTTCGATCGCGCCGAAATCGGCGGTTTCGTTAGCGGTCCACTGGGCGACAAGATTTCCGCACGGCTTGCAGTCAAGGGAATCAGCGGTGGCGCGTGGCAGCGCAGCCTGTCCCGGCCCAACGACGACAACGGTGATGCGCGCAAGATCATGGGGCGCCTGACCGTCGACATTGCCCCGGCCGATGGCGTTAAGATCGAACTCATGGCCACCGGTTCGCGCGATCGGTCCGATCCGCTGGCCCCGCAATATGCTGGCACGATCTACGATATCTATGGCAGCCAGTCGCAACTCGCCGCGTCAGGCAACCCCTATGGCTACGTCGATGCCAAGCGCTACGCCGATCTGACCACGCCCGGTTCGGCCGGGTATAGCGGCAGCTTCCTGGGTGCCCAATCCACGCTGGTCAGCCGGCTCAATGGCCCAGATCCGGCCGTTGCGGCCGGCGCCCGCGCCGTGCTGGGCACGAAGATCAGCAACAACGCGCGCGATGCGGAATGGACGCAAGGGTTGCTGGGCAAGTCAGACAACAGCTATTACCAGTTTGCCGGGCGCATCGATGTGGATGTGACGGACACGATCACGGTCACGTCGGTCACGGCCCTCGCCAAGCAGAAATTGGCTTACAACCAGGATCTCGACGGAACCACTGCCCGTGCAGTCGATGTGCCGCTGTTTGGCGATGTTCGGTCGTTCAACCAGGAACTGCGCCTGGCAGGCAACTCGCCGACCTTGCACTGGATCGTCGGGGCTAGTTATGACAACGTGCGTACATCACAGAACAACTATTTCCAGCTGAACGATTATTCGGGCAACCTGGGGCTTATTACGCTCACCTTGAACAATTACGCGTCCAGAATGCGCTCCTATGGGCTGTTTGCGAACGCCGAAGCCGAAATCGTCCCTAACCTGACGATCCAGGGCGGTATCCGCTACACCAACAACAAGCAGAGCGCGACCTACTGCTACAACGACCCTGCCATCGACACCGCGCAGGGTACGGCGACGATCTATGGTGCAGCGCTCAACAGCGTGCCGATCACCATCCTGCCCGGCCAGTGCTTCCCGACATCAGGCGATCTGCTGTTGGGTACGGCCAAATCGACGCTCAGCCCGGTCACCAGCCACCTGCAGGAAGACAACGTGTCGTTCCGCGCGGGTGTGAATTACAAGTTCGACCAGGGCACACTGCTCTATGCCACGGTCAGCCAGGGTTATAAGGCCGGCACGTTCTCGGCGATCGGCGCCTCGCGTATCCTGCAATATACCCCCGCTACCGAAGAAAAGGTGCTGGCATTCGAAGCCGGCTTCAAGGCGCCGCTGGCGGATCGTAAGGTCCAGCTCAACGCGGCGGCGTTCTACTACGACTATTCCAACAAGCAGGTTCGCGGGCGGATTGCCGATCCCGTGTTTGGCTTGCTGGAAAAGATGCTCAACGTGCCCAAGTCCTATATTTTCGGGATCGAGGGTGAACTGGTGGTCAAGCCGCTGGCCGGCCTGCACTTGAGCGCGAGCGCGACCTACCTCAAGGCCAAGGTGACCTCGGACTATTCCAAAACCCCTGACGGGCAGGCAGTTTATAACGCTGCTGGCTATACCGGCAATTTCCGCAATTCCGAGCTGCCCTATACGCCCAAATTCAGCGCGAACTTTGACGCACAGTACGAACGCCCCATCGGTGACAACCTCGTCGGCTTTCTGGGCGGCACACTGACGTACCAGGGCCGGCAGAACACCACGTTCCACAATGCGGCGCTGCCCGCCGACGATTTCGAGATCGCCGGCTATGCCACGCTCGATGCGCGGATCGGCGTGGGCTCGGCCGACGGGCGTTGGCGCGGGACGATCTATGGCCGCAACGTGACCAACAAGACCTACACCACGGCGATCTCGACCTATCTCGACACGCTGATCCGCTATCGTGGCAAACCGGCGGTCTATGGGGCGTCCATCGCCTATCGCTTCTGATCTTGACATGGCCCGGTGAGGGCCAGGCAAAAAATCCCGGGGCCGCTCCATCGTGGGCGGCCCTTCGTTTCTGTCCACGCCGTTGATGAGAGTGCACCACAATGAGAGCCCTGGTCTGCGTGAAGCGGGTGATCGACTACAACGTGAAGCCGCGGGTGAAGGCGGATGGCACGGGTGTCGAGCTGGCGAACGTGAAGATGA
>NZ_QBUE01000034.1:0-10301 GCF_003058045.1 Novosphingobium sp. GV079
AGCGTGCGCGCCCGGCGGTAGAGCGCCATCTTGCGCCGCCAGGACAGCGGCACCATGCGCCAGTGCTTGCCGCAGAGCAGTTCAGTGCCGGGCTGGTAGCGGGTAGAGCCGCGCTTGCAGCCGGGGATGACGCAGTTGATGCGGGGATAGGTGGGGCGCGTCATAGACCTGCCTCCGGTCGATATGGAGGATGCTGGTTGCTGCGCCGCCAGAACATCGCTTCGTCGCCGCGCATCAGGGATAGATGGGCAATCACGTCATCGGTCGGACACATGGCGCCGGCCCAGCTACCGGCATAATAGGCGATCGGGTGCATGCAGAGAGCGCAGAGAATGCGCATCCGCTCGCGGTCGGTGCGACCTGGGCGCAGTGCCACGGTCGGCTTGAGACGGCGAAACAGGTAGGTCACCCCCGAACGCTTGCTGGTTTCGAGGAACATACCGGTCATCAGATACTGCTTAAACTGGCGATGGCGCAGCAACTTGCCGAGCAAATCGATCGCGCGACCTTCCTGCTCTATGCCCCATGCCTCGGAGCAGCCAAGCGTGCTGAGATCGTGGCTGATGTGGTGGAACGCGGGCAACTTTCCCCAATCGATCTTGCCGTTTTTCTCCATGATCAAGATGTCGCAACGGTGGTGGCGCGAATACCACTGGTTGCGCAGCCTCCAACCTTCGTCATCAGCACTATCCGGCTGCTTGCCCATTCCCATCAGCGCCTCGGCGTGCGGGAATGTCGGCTCGATAATCAGGCGCTCGCCGTCAAGCGGCATCGGAATGCCAGCCCAATGCCCGCGCTCGTTCGCAATTTCGAACAGGGCATCGCGCAAACCGGCATGCCCATCCAGCGCCCTAGCCGCCTGCCGTCCGCGCGACAGTGACGGCATTGGTCGTTGCGGCTGGGATACGCTGGCGCGGCGCTGCTTTGCGGCCTTTGCGCGGCGCGCTTGCCGGTTCTTGCTCATGGCTGGGTTCCTCGATTTCGCCGGGCGTGCCGGCGACAATGTATTCGTTGGTCGTGGCGTCGAAGTCGTGGGCCCTGCGGTAAAGCGGCCCTTTGTCGTCTCGACCGACTTCAATCAGCAGGGCGAAACCGCGTCGGATCATGTCCTTCACGATCTTGGCGGCACGGGCCACTTCGGCCGGGTTCGATGGGTCGAAGCTCAGCTTGGTATCGCCGGCGCCGACATTCAGGATGGCGACTTCACCGGCCATTGTTCGGCCCTCCCAGCAGCCCAGCCACAGGATCAGGCCGGCCCTGCTGGTATTCCAGTGCCAGCCCCTGCGAAATGCGCTCGTAGACGGTGTGGCCATCGCTCATGACGACGTGGGCCAGGAACGCTTCCTCGAACGTCTCCACCCCGCTCTCGACGCTCTCCAGCTTGGCCTTGATCACCAGCAGCAGGGCGCGGCCGCGCTGGCGGTTGCGCTGCTCCAGCACTTTGCTGCCATCGATCGCGCGGCCATTGCCCGACTTTGCTGGGCCGGAATAGGTGGTGTGCAGTGGCAAGCGGAAGCGGATCTGACGTTCGGCCAGCGTGAACTGGATCACGAACTCGCCATCGCCCTCGGCCTGGATGATCTGGCCGGCGCCGGCGCGACGGACGATGCCGACGATCTCGGCCATCGACTTCTCGAACGGGACGGTGGTGGTTTCAGCGTAGGCCATGCTGCCCTCCATCGATGTTGCCGTGGGCCACGTCGAAGCTGACCGCGACCACCCACGGATCGTCATCCCAGCGCGTGCCGGGGGCGGTGTGGAGGCTGTCCCAGAGGTCGCCATAAGCACTATCGGGATAGATGCGGGGCTCAAGGTCTGGTGAGCCGCGATAGGCGGGCAGAAGCCCGAAGGCGCAAGCCCTCTCAAGCCCTTCGGCCACCGCATCGCGATCGCTGATCGAGCGCAGCCGCTCCACGCGCACATCGGTGACGGTCAGCGTCAGGCGGCTGGCCCAGCGGGGCATGTGCATGCCTTGGCGGCGCCGGCCCATCCAATCCGCTTGGGTATAGGACGTGTCGGATGGCCGCCAATCCCCGATGCGGTCCTGGTTGGCGATGCTGCCGCCGGCTTCGAATGCCACTGTCATGGACCGCGGCTCAAGATCACGCGGAGCGGTGGCGTCGTGCATCTTGCTGACGCGCCAAGCTTCTCTGACATAGAGCCGGTCGCCGGGGGCATAGCGCGAGAAGAACTGCACCTCGCCTTCTTCGTCCCCGAACCAACCCGCTTTTGCCGGATCGTCATCGATCGCCACGACAAAGCTCAGGCCAGCATCGTTGGCCGGGGCACAGAGCCGCCGCGTCTGGGTCTTGGTGCCAGCCAGCAGGGCGCGCACCATCGGCGCGCTGAAAATGATGGGGCGGTCAGACATTTTCCTGGCCCTTTCCTGTTTCCTTGGTGCGCCCGGCGCCCTTGCGCGCGGGCCAGTCTGCACCGGCCGCGATGTTGAAGCGCGCCGACGTGCAGCCGGGCGTGGCGCAGCAGATCTCGGCGCCGCGGTGCCAGCGCGAGTAGCTGAGCGTGCCAAGGCAATTGGGGCATTCCACGCTGCCGGACGTGCGCAGAGGGATAGGCGCAGGCAGTGCGGCGATGGCCGCCACCATGCGCGCCATTCCGGCTTCGACCGCGCTTGACCAGGCTGCGCGCTCTTCGTCAGTCCATTCCTGCCGCTGGGCACATGTTCCACGCGGCTCCGGCATGCATTGGCCGGAAGTGCCTGGAGCGCTCAGATCGACACCGACAGCGCAGCGCGGGCCACCATCCAACCAGGACTTGCCACGCTCATAGCTGTAGTGGCGGCAATGGTTGGTGGCATGAGGCGGTCGTTCAAATGACAGGATGCGCTCACCCATGGCGCACCTCCGGCATCCCGTTGTGCTCGACGCCATCGAGCAGGCGGCCGGCCAGCTTCTTGCCAACCTTCCGAACCGTGGCCCCGTCAGGAAACTGGTGGTGCTTGCCGGGGCCTTCCACTTCGCTGACCGACGCGTATTCACCCCACTGCTTGAACAGGAACTGGACACCGGCGCTTGCGCACTGGTCGCGCAGCGAGCGTGCCCAGGCGGGATGCATCGGGCGGGCGCTGGGGCCGCTCTCGCCGCCGACGATTACCCAGTCGATCTTTGGCCACCCATCGGTTTCGCCATCACTCCATGGATCGAACCGCTTGCCGTTCAGCGCGCTTTCCCATCCGGCTTCGCGCCCACCCTCCGGGGTTTCGTGGTCGAACATTTTGACGTGATCGAGCCGCACAGGCCCCAGAAGCGGCTCGGCGCTGATCCAGCGCACGGCGGCGGGCGCGGCCAGCAGGTCAGGGATGCGCTCATCAGCGCGGCGCTGATCCTCCACGCTCACGCCCGCCCACACGTTGGGGAGCGGCCACACTGCAATCTCCGGGTCTTCCTCGCGCGCGCGCGGAGCCAGCGCCGGGAGAATGTTCAGCTTCGGCAGGTCAGGGCGCATCGCCAAGACAATGATCTGCGCAGCCACACGTACCGGCGTAGCTGGGTCGCCTAGATAGGCGCGCATCTGATCGCTGCGCTTGGTCAGCACCTTGAAGATGTGCTGGGGCGACAACGCCATGACGGCAAACACGCGGTCGACCACTTCGAATGGCACGGCCGGGTGGAACAGGTCAGACATCGAGTTGACGAAATAGTCCGTGGGCTTCTTGCGGCGCAGCGGCGCCAGAAACACGTTATCAGGTGCGACGTTGACCTTGCCCGTCCAGACCGGGCCGCCCCGGCTTTCCTGCACGGTGCCTTCGTAATGGGTCAGCCCATAGTTGCCGGTGCCGTCTGCCTTCGGGGCCATAGCTTGCAGGCGCCAGGCCATGCGCATTGCATAGCAGTTAGTGCAGCCGGGCGACTGGAGCGAGCAGCCCACGACGGGGTTCCAGACCTTGGAGGCCCATTCGATTGCGGTGTCAGCCATTGGCGACCTCCATCAAGCGATTGGCCACCGCCGCGAAACCTTCCACCGTCACGCTGGCAACAGACATGGCAACTGGATCGCGCGCGTTGTGCGCCGCCGTTATTGCCGCATTCCAGAAGCAGCCCAGAGCATCAGCCAGGGCTTCGGCGGTCAGCGGCGCGGGCTGCGGATCGGCCGGAATTTCCACGCGGGCCAAGACTTCATCCGCATCACTGACAGACAACATCCAATTCTCGAAGCTTCCGCCCGGCAGCAGGCTGTCCCATTCGGCAATGTCGCCGTTCATGTGCAGGCCAGCGACGCCCTGGCTATGATTCACCAGATCATCGATGTCCTTGCGCAGCGCTCGAAGGGCATTGACCACTTCGTCATAGCTGGCGCGGGCAGGTTTCTGTTCGGTAATCACGACCAAAGCACCTCTTTCATCCGCTCGATCTCTTCGACCGGCAGGCCGGGGCAGACCGCAACGCGTGCATGGTTGAGCAGCAGTGCCAGTGCCGCGGCGATTTCGGGCGTGCTGGCGTCGAGGAAGTGCGCGTTGTCGCGCAGCACCTGCTTGCCGGTGGCTTGGTAGGGGCCGGGCATCAGAACGGCCTCCCTTCGTCATCGATATCGATGTCGTCCCCAAGGCGCGCCACTCTCGCCTCTCTGGCTTCCCATTGGCAGTCGCCATCATCGTCGCTGTCATCGGCGGCAAAGAAACCGGGCAACTCGTTGTTCGACGGCAGGGCAACCGGCGGCACAATCGCCAGGACGCTGGCGCAAAGCTGGTGCACCTGCTGCGGCCGGCGCGCATATGCCGTTTCAGCGCTGCACGGCGTGAACTGGTAGATCGCTGAGCCGCCCAGCAGGACCGGATCAAGCATCACGGAGCCGAATAGCGGCTCGACCTGCAGCATCTTGGTGCCGAAGCGCTCAACCTCAACGACGCGGCCGATCAGGGTGCGGTGGCCAAGAGCCTCGACGATCGCATAATCGCCTTCGGGCATGGACATGGCGGTGATGGCGGTAATGGACATATCCACCTCCCTCACAGCCAGAGCGAGCGAATGGCGGCGCCGACAGCAGCGCCCAGCGCCAGCATGCCGAACACCACCAGCACAGTTTCGCCCCAGGTGAGGCCGCAGAGCGCACAGGCCCGGGCGGCCAGCATGCTGACCACCAGCACGGCGGCAAAGATGATCATCGGAATGTCGAGTTGTTCGCGTGTCATGATCAAACGACCTCGTAGGCTTTGATTTCGAACGGGTGGGGAGGCTTGCTCAGGCCCCAATTGGTCGGTGGCCGAGCGCCACCAGCGGGCCATGGCTCCTGGCCGGCGGCGCGGGTGCTGTGGCCATTGAAGAGCACGACATGCACCTTGCGGAAGCCGGTGACGGTGCCCTCGTCATCGAGGATGATGCAGTCGCGCGGCACGCTGCCAGGGTTGGGCTGGAGCGCCACATCATGCCCCGTCGCCCAGGCGATAGGACTGATCCACGCCCTTGCGGGTGCCAGCCATCGACGCTTTGCGCGGCGAGTAGATGGCAAAGCCCTTCTTGCGGAGACGGCAGACATGCACCTTGATCGTCTCGGGCGTCGTGCGCAGGCGCGCGGCTAGTTCTGCGCTTGAGGCGGGGCCGATCTGCAGCCATTCGAGAACGCTGCGCTCGGCATTGGTCAGGTGCAGGTCAGCGTCGGGCTTCGACACGAAACACCTGTGCGCCGCCGGCAAGATGCCTTCGCCGCTCATGCCGCACCGCCTTTGGCGCTTTCAGCCAGCAGCTTGGCGACCTCATGGCGCATCGACCAGCCACAGTCCTGGCCGCCTTCGAGGAACGACACGGCGAGGTCTGCCTGATCGCGATCCTGAGCACGCGCGGCGCAGTTCAAGCGCGCGGTATCCAGGATCTCGGCGGGTGCGGCCAGCGCCGGCAGCATGGGGATGGGGCCCTGTGCCATGTCAGTCTTCCAGCGCCTTGAAAGCCTTGTAGATCTCGGCCTGCATGGCGGCGCGCTCCTTCTCGGGGAACGTGCTGGCGACGGCCAGGAACTCGGCTTCGACCGCTTCCAGGCCGGCCTTGTCGCCTGCCAGGAAGATCGCATCGCTCAGCCTGGTGGAGAGATCCATCCAGCTGGTGTCTGGCTCGGCGTGGCTCTGGTCGGTGGCGGTGGCTTCGGCAGCCTGCTGGCTAGGCTCGGCCTTGGCCGCCTTGCCGCGCGCCACAGACTTGCGCACCTCATCGGTGACTGCAGCGACGGTTTCGACCGCCGGGAAAGCCTCATCAGCGCTGGTTTCGCCGCGCTTGATCGAGCGGAACGCGATTTCGAGGTTGGCAATCTCGACACCAGTCCACTTGTTGGTGGGGCCGTGCTTGGCCATGAGCCGATCGAGATTGATGCCGATGCTGGAGAATGCATCGATCGCCTTGGCAATGCGCTGAGGCAGCGGAATATCGCCCTGACCCTTCTCCAGCACCTCACGGCAGCGATCGGCAGCAGCGTTCTTCACGTATGAAGGCAGCACACGAAAAATGCATTCGCGCAGACGGCGGGCGCCATTGTTGGCGTTGTTCTCGTAGATGTCGCGCATGTCGTTCAGCGGGCGCCGGCCGCTGCGCGTGTCCCGGGCATGGGGCACGATGAAGGTCTGGCTCGATCGCGTGTTGGTTTCGAGGTCGCGGGCAAATGCCAGCATTTCGGTGTGGCCGGCGTTGTCGTCGCGGGCCAGTTCCATGATGCCGTAATCGATGTTGCCCCAGCACCGGGCAAGCTCGGTGGCCAGAACGATCGATTCCCCGGTTACGCTTTCTTTGCCTCGCGGGAACGAGAAGAAGGCGCGCGAGGCCACCGAATATTCGCTGCAAGCTGCCAAAGCGCGCTGCATGGCCTGGCCTTCATCGCGCGGCGCCTGCTTAGCCACCAGGAACATGGCCTGCACTTCGGCAATGGCGCGGGCCTGTTCGATGTTGGTGGCCTGGCTGCCGGCCGGCACGCGGTTGGCCTGCTGGTGGATCTGCTGGGGGGTGACGTCGTTCACTTTGCGAGCCTTTCCTTGATGGCGAAATAGACGCGCTTGCTGGCGCGCACGTCGGCCAGGGCGTCGTGGGCTTGGCTGTGGTCCTCATCGAAGAAGAACCGCATGCATTCGGTGAGATTGGGCGCCTTGGGCTTGTTGAAGCCGGCGGCGCGCATCCGCTCGGTTGGCGGCAGGTTCATGATCGGCGTGGCCATCTTCATCGTGCAGCGATGCGGCAGCGGGCAGTCCCACTTGCTGCCCGTGGCGCGGGCGCCAGCAATGCGCATGATGCGAATGTCGAACGGCACGTTGTGGCCAATCACACCGCTGGCCTGATCAAGCAGGGCGGCAAAACGGTCCCAAGCCTCAGCCAAAGGCACGCCTTCGTCTATGGCCCGCTCCAGCGAGATACCATGCGCCTCAAAGGCCTTGGGGTGCATGGTGGCGCCGGGGCCCGGCTGAACCAGCGTGGACCATTCATCGATCATGTTGCCGGCGGTATCGGTCAGCATGCCGGCGATCTGCACCAGGTGCGGCTGGTGCGGCGCATCAGAGGGCGACCCGAAGTCAGGTAATCCACTCGTCTCAGTGTCGAAAAACAGCAGGTTCACGCGGATACTTCCTTCCTGTTGGTCTGTTGGGTGCGATGCTGGCGCGCCGGCTCAGTGGTGGCCCGATCAATGCTCCACCCGTAGGTCTGGATACGTTGGCGGAGCATCGTGAGCGGCTGGCCAGTGATCTCGGCGATTTCCGAGACCATCATCATTCGCCCAGCGAACGGGTATCGCTTGTTGTCGCGCCGATTACGGTTCTGGTCGGTTCGACCAATCCAGCGGCAATTCTCGGGGCAATAACCATGATCGTTATCGCGACGGTCGAGCGTCAAATGGTCGGCATACCCGTTCTGGTCCGCCCATCGCTGGAACGGCTCGAATGCTTGCCATTCAGCACAAACCGAGATTCCCCGACCGCCGTATCGAGGATAATCTGGACAAGATTTGGAGTCGCAGCGCTTCCGCATTTGCGTCCAGATGCGGTGCAGTCGCGAGTCAGTCATGCCGTGCGTTAACCGCGACTTCAGTGCTGCCTTTTGCCGATTTCCGCAGGTGCGGCACTGGGTGGTGTTGCCAACACGAAGGTCATTCAGCGGGATGGCCTTTTCGGTCCCGCAATCGCATCGGCACGCAATCAGATTGCGCTCTCTCCCACCCCATTGAGCGCGAACCCTGCCCAAAGCAGTCCACTTGCCAAACTGCTCGCCGATCTGAATTTCGGACACCTCAGCCCTCCCAGGAAAGTTCGCCAGCATCGATGCGGCGGTTGATTTGGGCTTGCGCCCATGCGGACATTTGCAGGGGCAGGATCGGGCTTTCGGGCTTGGAATATCCCGGCCAGACGCCAGTGCGCAGGCAGCGGGCGAACTTGTTCAGCGCGCTGCGATTGAGCATCCGGCCCAATTGGATGCTTTCGTCATCGAGGTGGTAGATCTGCACTACATGCGGCGGCACGCTTTCGACGCCGATCAGCACGAACCGGCGCTTGCCATCGGCCGGGCCGTAAATCTCTTCGATGATGTCGAGGTAGAGAGCGGCCGACTGGAAATAGCCGTTGCGTGTGGCAGCCTTCTCGAAAGCATCGGGATGCAGCGAGATCGCCGTCTTGATGTCGGGAATGATTTCCTTGGTATCGGGCAGGATGTCGGGCTTGGTCCTGATCCAGACCCCAGTTTCAGGATCACGCGCGGCCAGGGTCATTTCCGGGGTGCCGGACGTGATCAGCGCTTTGGCCAGTTCGTCGCGCTCGACCTGCTCAGCCATGGCATAGACAAGTCGGGCCTGGTCTGCAGTCAGCACCGGCACGCCGGAGCGCATGGCCTCGGCACGCTCTTCCTTGGCATCGCGCCAGCGCGCCAAGCGGCCATCGTAGCCTTCGGGCATGATCAGATACTGCTTGGGGAACAGATCCTGGAGCAGCAGAAGATCATGAACGCCCTTGCCCACGTTGAAGTGGGTCTTCTGCTCCTGCACTGGCCGCTTCGGATTGAGCGGGGAATCGTGCCAGTAGTGGGCGCAGCTTTCGTTCTCGATCTGCTTCAGGCCGGTCGAACTGATCGAAGCGGAATCGCAGATTTCTACCCGATGGTAGAGATCGCCGTCGATGTCGGGATACGCCCCCGGCTCGGTGATCAGCGGCAGCTTGACTGCTTCCGGCTCAGGCTCCGGCGCCACATAGCCATCGTCAAACGGGGTGAGGGTGTCCCCGCCGCCCTGTGGGGGAAACGGCGGCGGGGACGCCGGCCGCCGGGGAGGCTCGGCAGCCGGATCGAAGTCTTCGGCAAAGGGATTGCGGACGGTCATTGTCAGAAGGCCACCGCCGTGTGGGGCACGGCGCCGACAACGAGTGCCTTGACGATGGAGGTGGCCTGGGCCTCGTCCACCGGACCGGCAGCCATGATCGCTTCCTTGATGCGGGTCATGACTACCTGGCGATGTTTCCGGCTGCGCTCGCGGCGCTCCTGTTCGGCACGCTCGGCAGCAGCAACGCGCTCGGCCTCGGCCTGTTCAGCAGCAATGCGCTGGCGCTCGGCCTCAGCGGCACGGCGTTCTTCTTCGGCGGCCCGCTCGGCTTCGGCCGCACGGCGATTGGCTTCGTCAATCTCGCGCTGCTTGGCCTCGGCCACCTGACGCGCCGCTTCCTCGGCGGCCTGCTGGCGGGCGCGCTCGATGCGCTCTGCTTCGGCCTTCTCGGCGGCAGCGCGGCGCTCTTCTTCTGCCCGAGCTTCGGCAGCGCGGCGTTCCTCGGCCTCGCGTGCCTCGCGCTCAATGCGGTCCCGCTCTGCGCGCGCCGCGGCTTCCTCGCGCAGGCGCTGCAGTTCGGCCTGCTCATCTTCGCGCTGAATGGCGGTATCGAGCGCAGCCAGCAGCGCCTTGGTGGCGGTGTCCTTGAGCAGCACCGCTTCATCGTAGCGCTTGCCGAACTGCTCCTTCGTGATCTGGGTGTTGAACACGTCCTTGCCGCGCTGGCGGATGGCAGCCGACGTTTCACCGATCGTCACCGTGCTGGCGTTCTGGAGCCAGGTCAGGATCTCGGTGCAGCGCTGCTCGCGCTCCTTTTCGGCCTCTTCCCAGGCCGTCAGCGGCTGGCGCACCTCGTCTGCGAGTGCGTCCAGCTGCTCGACCACCACCTTGCCGGCTTCGTTGATGTCGGCGGTCTTCTTGCGATACTCGGCGGTCAGATCCTTGCGGGCCTGGTCGAGCATCGTCTTGGTGCGGGTGACCTTGGCGGCGGCCTTGCGGATTTCGTCGCGGCCCTTCGACGTGGAGGCGTCGGGCTCGGCAATCAGCGATGCCTCGCGCACCTTTGCCACGAA
>NZ_QBUE01000035.1:0-9073 GCF_003058045.1 Novosphingobium sp. GV079
CTGCTCGCCACCGCCGGCTCGACTGTCGATGGCCGCACCATCGATGACGCGATGCTGCAGCAGATCGCCTCGAGCTATGACCCCAAGACCTATGGCGCGCGGCTCAACATCGAGCACATTCGCGGCGTCACGGGGGAAAGCCCCTTTCGTGCCTATGGCGACGTGGTCGAGCTGTCGATCGGCAAGACCGACGTCAATTTCAACGGCAAGAAGGAAACGCGCACCGCGCTGTTTGGCGTGTTCGATGTCAACGAGGACGCCAAGAAGCTCAACGATGCCGGGCAAAAGGTCTATCCCTCGATCGAGATCGAGCCGAACTTTGCGGGCAAGGGCTTCGCCTATCTCATGGGCTGCGCGCTCACCGACAGCCCCGCGTCGATCGCCACCCAGCGCCTGGAATTCAACCGCTCGCTGCCGGGCGTGCTCACCGTGGCGGGCGAAACGCCCGAGCCGCTGGAATTCCCCGACGATGGCGAAGCCACCGGCACTGGCATCATCGCGGCATTCACCGCCGCGCTGGATCGCGTCGCGTCCAAATTCACGCCGGCCACCAAGACTGAACCCACACCGCAAGCCGACCCGGCCCAGCCCGCCACGATGGACTTCGCCCTACTGCGCCCGCTGTTCGAGGAGCTCGGCACCAGTTTCTCGAAGGCCGTCGTCGATCTGCGCAGCGAGTTCCGCACCGATGCCGATGCCCTGGCCGTCAAGCTGCAGAAGCTGGAAGCCAACCTCGAAAAGACCCCGGCCCACGACTATCGCGCCCGCCCCCGCTCGGACGGTAGCGCCGCAAAGTATGCCGACGTTTTCTAAGCCGCCGCTCGCCCGCCCCGCACCCCGTCACCACAGGACCTGAAAAACATGGGTTACAATCTCTCCGATCGCGGCCGCCGGGCGCTCGACGATCTCTATGCTGCCATCCAGCAGCGCAATAACGCGCCTCGCGGTGTCAGCCGTCAGTTCTCGCTGGATCCGACCTCGGAACAGCGGCTCGAGGATCTGCAGCGCGAGAATGTGGGCTTCCTGCAGCGCATCAACGTGCCTGGTGTGCGCGATCTCACCGGCCAGGTGATCGGCTTGGGCGCTACCAACATGATTGCCTCGCGCCGCAGCCGCCCGAACCTGCCGCGCCAGCCCCGCTACGTCGGCCAGATGCAGGAACGCGAGTACCTGCTCAAGAACACCCTGTTCGATACCTGGCTGCCCTGGGAGACCATCGACAACTGGTCGAAATTCCCCGACTTCGCCACGCGGTATTCGCGCCAAGTGGCTATCTCGGTGGCGCTCTCGCGCATCATGGTCGGCTTCCACGGTCTGACCGCAGCGGCCGACACCGATGCTGATGAAAACCCGATGGGCGAAGATGTCAACATCGGGTGGCTGCAGAAGCTGCGTCTCGAACGCCCCGACCACGTCATGGGCCGCAACACGGTCACGGCCGGCGGCGTGACCACCGCCACGGGCACCGCCAAGCCGATCTATATCGGCAAGGATGCCAACACGGCCGATGGCGATTACAAGAACATCGATGCCCTGGCCTATGACCTGATCGCTGGCATGCCGGCCTGGGCGCGTGCGTCGACCGACCACGTTGTAATCGTGTCGCAGGATCTGGTGGACGAGAAGTACTTCCCCATGATCAACCGGCCGCTGGCCGACACGATCGATGGTGGCCGTTCGACCAGCGATCAGGTGACCAGCGACATCGTCATGTCGACCAAGCAGATCGGCGGGCGCCCTGCGGCGATCGTGCCGTTCTTCCCGGAAAAGACCATGCTGATCACGCCACTGGGCCAGCCCAACGCAACCGACAGCAGCAACCTTTCGATCTACTACCAGGAAGGCTCGCGTCGCCGCTACATCGAGGACAAGCCCGAGCTGATGGCCGCGCTGGTCGACTACAATTCGGTGAACGAAGGCTATGTGATCGAGCACACCGATTACGCCGTCATGGCCGAGAACATCGAGTTCGGCGACCGCCCGTAATACCCGAGGGCGTCGAAGGGGGACCTGCCGTGGCCGGCGGCACCCCGGAGCCAGCGCACCGCAGGGGAGGCCACGTGCCCCTGCGGACCACCCGCAACAGGACCAAGCCCCATGAGCAGCCCTTTCCGGCGCCACAAGCAGCGGGTGCAGGCCATCCGCGCCGGCGCCGCCCCGTCTACCGACAGCACGGCACCGGCCGAGCCGGACACCAGCACGCCCGAGGGCAAGGAATACGCTGCTCTGCGCGTGCTGCTCCACGACAACCTGCGCGCCCTGAAGGACATCGCCAGCCACGAGGCGCGCATCCCCAAGAAGCGCGAATTCGCCGGAGCTTTCGAAGCCTGGATCAAGGGCGCGCTCGAGGCCGGCGACCAGGGCAAGGCGGCGCAGGACGAAATCCTCGTCACCAACATGCTCTGGGCGATCGACTATCGCGATTTCGACTATGCACTTGCCCTGGCCGAGCACGCGATCCGCTTTCACCTCGTGCTGCCTGGCTTCACCCGCACCATTGCGTGCGTCGTCGCCGAGGAAATCGCCGAACGCGCCTTGGCCCAGGCCGAGACCGTCCCGCACGAGGCGCTGTTGCGCACGCTCGAACTGATCCACGGCGCGGACATGCCAGACCCGGCGCTGGCCAAGCTCTACAAGGCCCTCGGCCGCAGCTTCGCGCGCAAGGCCGACGATTTCGACCCGGCGGCCGACAATGCCCCGGCCGGTGGCAAGGCCGCCTATATCGAAGCGGCGCTCAACACGCTGTCCCGCGCGCTGGTCCTCGACCGCAACATCGGCGTCAGGAAGGATCTCGACCGGCTCACGCGCCAGAAGAAAGCCCTCGCAGAGCAGGCCGCCACCGTCACGACCTAATCCACGAATCGCCCACGGCGCTGGGGGGCGGATGGCGGGTTGTGCAGCCGCTTTGCGGTGACGCCCAGCCAACCATCCCCACCCCCCAAAACCTTCAAGGAAGCGCACCATGTCCACTGGCGTCATTGCAGTCCCTGCCGGCCCTTGGGATCCCGATGGTGCGCAGGTCGTGGCCGATGGCTGGTTCCCGGCAGTCAAGCTCGATACCGTGCGCTACTCGGTGCGCCTGGGCAAAGGCACGATCACGACCCAGCGGCTGACCATGGCGATCGAGGGCGGCATGCTGCACGCATTCCGCGAGCTGGCAGACTGGCGCACAGCCAAGGCCGCTGCGGGGATCGCGAAACTTGAAGATGTCACGGCAGACCAGCTCAACGGCGCCAATCTGGCGGTTAAGCTTTGGGAGCGCATCGTCACGAATTTCGCCGCCGCCGATCTCTATGCATCCGATCGCGATGTCAGCGCCACCGATCAGGGCCTTGATCGCGCCGCTGAAAAGGACACAGCCGCCGATGAAGCCCGTCGGGTCGCACTAGGAGCTGTGGCCGATCTGCGCTCCATCGGTGGCGCGCAAATCGGCCGCAACCGCGTGAGACTGATCTGATGGCGATCCGCGAACATCCCACGCCCTGCATCAAATGCCGGTGGAGCAATTGCGAAAGCGGCAAAGTCGTCTGCTCTCGCCCTCTCAAAGCGCGCAGTTGCCCCGTGATTGGCCTCGAAATCATCCGGGTGAACAAACCGGCTGCCACCGAACGTCGGGGCTGGCGCGTGTGGCTTGTATTGCGCCGGAAATGCGGCGCAGCAGGCCGCTTCTTCAGCGCATATTGACGTGGCCCGCACTGCCACCTCCCTCCAAGGCGAAACCGTCGATGAAGTCTGCTGGCGCGTGCTGGGCTATACCCGCACCGTGGTCGAGCAGGTCCTCGACCTGAACCCGGGCCTTGCAGCGCTTGGCCCACGCCTCCCCGCCGGCAGCCCGATAATCCTGCCGGAGGCCTCATCTTCGGCCGCCACCCAAACCCTCGAAACTGTGAGCCTGTGGGACTGATGCGCAAGGATGACAGCCTCCGCCAGCTGCTCGCCACGTCGATCGAGGATCTGGCCAACTCCCCCGAGCGCCTGCGTATCTGGGTTGACCGCGGAACCGTGCAATGCAGGCAGACGGCGACGTTTGGCTTCACCATGTCCTACCGTGTCAACGTCCTGCTCATGGATATGACCACCGATATCGCTGCGGTGGTCTACGTGATCTGCGCCTGGCTACGGGTGAACCAGCCCGACCTGCTCGCCCCAGGCAAGGATGCCTTTGCGCTGGATCACGATGTCATCGACAACGAAACCTATGACGCGCTGATCCAGATCGACCTTACCCAGAACGTTACCTGCGCGCTCAACGCCCAGGGCAAGATGCAGGTCACATACCTGGCGGAGCCCGATCCTCTCTTTGCCGACGATCGTCCCTTCCCGGGCCTCGATGCTATCCCCGTTCTCAGGGCGGTGTCCGTCACTGGTGAGGGCCAGATTGCTCCCTTCGATCCGGCCGCGTGATGGCTGACGAAGATCTCGCCCGGCTCGACGAATGGTTCGGCCGCATCCTGCATGGACTATCCCCGGCCGAGCGCAAGCGCACCGCCATGAAGCTGGGCCAGGCCCTGCGCCGCGCGAACCTCAAGCGCATCAGCTCCAACACCAACCCGGACGGCACCCCGTTCGAACGGCGCAAGGCCCGGTATGACCGCCGGGGCCGCCTACGCATAAAGGCCGGCGCCAAGATGTTTCGCGGCCTGAGCAAGGCCAAACAGTGGAAGATCGATGCCGACGAGGATGGCGTGGAGCTGGCACCTGTTTCCCCAGTCACCGCGCGCATGGGCCGCGTGAGCCAGTTCGGTGAGACCATTACGGTCGGGCGCCTGCGCAATGGAAAGCGCATCCGTGCGCGCTACCCTGAACGACACCTGCTCGGCCTGTCGGACGAGGATGAAGATCTCGCCATGCTGGTCGCGGCCGGAATGATCGAGCCGGATTAGGTAGAGCCAGCCTCTACCCGCCCAGCGCCTCCTCGCGCGCGCGAAGCCGCGCCATGCCGGGGCAATGGCTGACAGCACCACCGCGATTGACCTTTCCCAGCTCCCCGCCCCAACGGTGGTGGAGCAGCTCTCGTATGAGGACATCCGCGCCCAGGCTGTGGCCAAGATGGTCGAGGATCTGCCCACCTTTGACGCCACGGTAACCAGCGACCCGGCGGTCAAGGTGCTCGAGGTCTACGCCTATCGCGAGCTGCTCTTGCGCCAGCAGTTCAACGAGCGGGCCAAGCAGGTCATGCTTGCCTATGCCACTGGCAGCAATCTCGACCAGCTGGGCGCGCTGCTGAACGTCAAGCGGCTCCCCGGAGAGCTGGACGATCCATACAAGGCGCGCATCCAGCTGGCGCCCGAAGCCTTTTCAGTAGCTGGTCCAGCCAGCGCCTATCGCTTCTACGCGCTGTCGGCCGCGAACACCGTGGCAGACGCCAGCGTTACCAGCCCCAGGCCGGACGATATCCGCGCGCTCGTGCTGGGCGTGCTGGCCGCCCATGGCGCCGCCGCCGGCCTGGTTGCCGATATGACCGCCGCCCTCGATGGCGCGATCTGGCCGGGCACCGTGATCGTGGCGTTGCTGTCCAGCCTGGGAGACGGCTCGGCTAGCGACGACGAGATCGAGGCGGTGGAATTGGCCGTTGCCGATGACGAGGACGTGCGCCCGGTCACCGATCTGCCCCAGGTGCGCTCGGCCGAGATCATCGATTACGAGATCGATATCGACCTGGTGCTGTTTTCCGGGCCAGACGAGACTGTGGTGCTCGCCGCCGCGCAGGCGGGCGTGGAAGCCTACAAGGCCACCTCGCGCAAGCTGGGCCGCTCGATCACGCGCGCGGGCCTCTATGCCGCCGCCGTCGTCGCCGGTGTGCAAAATGCGCTGATTAACGAGCCCCCGGCAGACGTCGAGATCGGCAAGACGCAATGCGCCAATTGCGTGGGCACTGCGGTGAGGATCGCCGGCCGTGTCGAGTGACAGCCTGCTCCCACCCAACAGCACTCCGCTCGAGGTTGCGCTTGCGCGCCTGGGCCTGCGCTTTGATGACATCGACCTGCCGATCGAGCAGCTGTGGGATCCATGGCATTGCCCGATCGCCGCGCTGCCGTGGCTGGCTTGGTCGCTCTCTGTCGATAAATGGGACGCCGATTGGTCCGAAGCGGAAAAGCGCGCTGCCACAGCCCGCGCGATCGAGGATCAGCGGCGCAAGGGCAGCGTAACGGCGGTCAAGACCGCACTCGCCGGCATCGACAGCCTGTTGACGCTGGTGGAGTGGCACCAGACAGCGCCGCGCGGCGTGCCGCACACCTTTGCCGTGCATCTGCCTGCGATCGGCACGGATGGTGTGGCCGGTGGCGCGCGCGTGTCTGCTGCCACCACCGCGCAGATCATTGCCGATGTCGTCCGCGTCTCCCCCGCGCGCAGCCACTTCGACGTCGTGATCGACCTGGCCGTGGCCGGCGCCACCGCCGCCACCGGCGCCGCCCATGCCGCGCTCTATCGCCGCGTCGCTGCCGTGCCGGACACCAGCGGCACCGATTGGGCCGCGCTGATCACCGACGAGATCGGCGAGCCGCTGACCGACGACACCGGCCAATTTCTTGATGGGAGTGCCTGATGACTGCGCTTGTCCTGCAAATCACCGACGCTGGGCGCGCGGCCATGGTCGATCCGGCCGGGGGCACGCGCACCGTGCACATCGTCGAAGCCGGGCTTACCCAAGCCGCGTTTGTGGCCGCGCCCACGCTGGAGGTGCTGCCCGGCGAATTCAAGCGGATCGATACGGTTTCCGGCCTCGCCGTGGCACCGGATACCGTGCACCTCACGCTGCGTGACAGCGGCACCGATAGCTATGCCGTTCGCGGCATTGCCCTCTACCTCAATGATGGCACGCTGTTTGCCGTCTTTGGCCAGCCCGATCCGATCCTTGAGAAGGCCGCTGCCGCGACGTTCTACCTGGCGATCGATTGGACACTCGCGGCCGCCGATGTAGCCGCGATCACGTTCGGCGACACGAGTTTTCTCAATCCCCCGGCCACCGAAACGGTTTCCGGCGTGGCCCAGCTGGCAACCATTGCCGAGGCGCTGGCCGGCGCAGTGGGCGACAAAATCATCACGCCCGCCGTGATGGCCGAAGTCCTCGCCGGCTATGTCAACGCGGCCCAGCTCGGCGCAGCGAGCGGCGTGGCGACGCTCGGCGCCGATGGCAAGCTCGCTGTCGATCAGCGCCCGGCGATCGACCTGATCGACGTGTGGCCGGTGGCTGATCAGGCCGCCATGTTGGCCAAGGCCGATGCCACGGTGGGCGACTTCGCCGTGCGCGCCGATAATGGCCTGGTCTATGTGCTCCAGGCCCTTCCGCCCAGCACGCTGGCGAATTGGCTCGAGATTTCGACGCCGGCGCCCGTGTCATCTGTTAATGGCCGGGTCGGCGCCGTGGTGCTCAATGCCGGGGACGTTGGCGCGGTGCCCAGCGGACGCAAAGTCCAGACCAACGGCGGCCTGCTCTCGGGCGGCGGCACGCTGGCGGGCGATCTTACCCTCACGCTCAATCCCGCCAGTGCTGCCGAGGCTGCAGCCGGCGCGGCGGGCGACAAGGTGCTCACCCCGGCGAGCCTGGCCACGATCCTCGCCACCTTGGCCGCCAAGGCCAATGGCGCTGCAACCGTCTCGGCCGGCGGCCTGCTGACCGGCGGCGGTGCGCTCGCCGGCAATCCCACGATCAACCTGGCAGCGGCCAGCGCGGCCGAGATCCTGGCGGGCACCGAAGGTGGCAAGGCAGCCACGCCCGCCGGCCTGGCCGGCCTGCCCAAGAGCCTGACACCCAATGGCTATTGGACGCTGCCCGGTGGGCTCAAGCTGATGTGGGTGCAGGTGCGCCAGGTGATCACCACCGAGCGCGTGCTCACCGTCGCTTACCCCGACAGCTTCGCCGCGTTCGTCGTCCCCATTTCGCTGACCGGGTGGAACACCGCATTCTCGATCAGCCGCGATCTCTGGCTGCAGTTCGTCGGCGAACCGGGTCTCTCGTCCTGCACGATCCAGACCCAGTCCGACGACGGCCAAGACATGCGCCTCGACGGCTTCAACGCATTTTTCCTGGGGGTGTGACGATGTCCCACATCTACTACAGCGCCGCGCGTGGCGGCTTTTTCCACGCCGCCAACCACCCAGTCCTGCCCGAGGACGCGGTGCGCATTTCGCGCCTGCGCCATCGCCAGCTGATGGACGCGCAGTCCCAGGGCCGCCAGATCGTGCCGAACGACGCGGGGCGACCTGTCCTGGCCGCCGTGGTGCCCCCCAGCATCGAGCAGCTGCGCGTGCGGGCGAGTACCGCGGTCAATGCCGAAGCAACGCGCCGGATCAAGGCCATCGCTACGATCGAACGGCAGACCAACGACAACGCCGTGATCGCCCAGGCCGCCCTGGCCGCCGCCACCGGCGCCCCGGCGCCGGCAGGCCTGGCCGAAGCGCTCGCCCGCCGTGCCGCGATCGACGCGATCCGCGCGGCGTCCAACCGCATCGTCACCGTTATCGCGCAGATGCCGGCGGCCAACCTCACCGATTTTGACGCCACGGCCGACCGGCTGTGGGTGGAGGGCTGATCCATGGCCAAGATTTCCGACCTGCCCAAAGTCGCCGCACCAGATGGTGCGGAAACCGTGGTGGTGCTCAAGGATGGTGAGGCCAAGCGCGTTGATCTGGCGCCGCTGGTGGAGGCCGGCGCCGCGCCGGTTTTGGCCGAGGCGGGCAACTTGCGCGATGAAGCAGCGGAGGCGGCGGACCTGGCTGGCCGCTACGCCAATGCGGCAACCGACGCAGATATCCCTGGTGCGCCTGCCGGTGCGCGCGGGGCCTATTACTGGACGCTGGTCGCGCAGAACCTGCTTGCCAGTCTGCAGGCAACAGCCACCGACAACGCTGCTGCCGTTGCCCTGCTGCGGCAGATTGCGACGCAAACGATTGGCCGCCCGGTCGCGCCAATTGCCGGCGCAGCCACCACCTATCCCGTAACGATGCGTGATGCTGCCCTGCAGGCCGGCGCCATTGAAACCATTCCGCTCTATGTGCGCGGCGCAGGGCCCCTGCAATTGACCCTCTACACGGTGAGCGGCCCGCTGCTCACGCGCGTGGCGACGTACAC
>NZ_QBUE01000036.1:0-8665 GCF_003058045.1 Novosphingobium sp. GV079
CAAAAGGGCACGCCTTACCACTGGCTGGGTTTTAATCCGCCACGCTCAGCACCTCGCCGGCGTTCCAGTGGCTGGTTTTGTCACCGCCGTGCACAGACCATTCTAGTTCGCCATATTCGACCACCAGTCTCCCGATGATGTCGCCTTCGAGCTTGAAGTGGTCGAGCGCGGTGCGCGTATAGATTTTCACTGCCATGCGGGCCTCAACTGTTAAAACTCCGCGCGGTCTGGCGCAGCGATCGGATCTACCGAGGATTTTTTTGGGCTGAACCGGGTGGGGTGTGAGGGAATATGGCTCGATAGCACACTAGCATGTGCCTACCACTGGGACGAAACCAGCCGTCCGATTGCACAACCGCTAGTTCCGCCAGGTCTGCTTAAGCTCCTCGTCGAACCATTGTTCAGCATCCTCCAGCGGCCCCATTACGGAACGGAAGCTGAGATAGTGACCGTATCCTCGCTGCTCGAGCCAACTCCGGAATGCGCTGAAGGACGGCATGCGGGCCTGGCCCGGCTGGACGCCAACCTCATCAGCCCATTGGCTCGCCAAATGGCGAATTGCCTTTTCGCACTCGCTCTTTTTCACAAACGCCCCATCGATCTGGTTATTGCTTAACTGCTGTGGCGTCCGCAGCGGCTGGTCAAGCCGGCGTCCTCGCGCACGCGCGCGCGAAGTGTTCGGATAGACGCCCCCAGATTTGGGGAGAGTTGCCACGTCTTCGACGCGCGACGAGGTTGGTGCATGCGGAACCGGCCAAGATTTACGAGATGGTTACCGGAGCGCGCGCCGTTGGACGCGATAACAGGATGCGAGCCGGCGCCTCTCAAGCCGGATCGAACGAGTGCCCGCAATAGCGGCAACGCAAGGCATCCCGCTTTACGACCTCTGCGCACATCGGACACTTCTTGCCGTCATTGTCGATGGCTTGGGCCTCGAGCGCCTTCTTGTCGGGTTTGATCACCAGCACATGGACGATGGCGACGATAAAAATCGCTGCGCCATAGAGCCACCAGAGAAAGAAATTGCGGCCCTTGCTGTGGGCGATCGCGCCAACAATAATTCCAAGAAGCGCAGCTACGACCAAAAACATTGTAAAGCCCCCCCGATTCGACATGCTGAGGGTATTCTCCGGCGGAGCTTTGTCCAGCACCAGTGAGGCTCCAGGCTAACGGAAATCATCCAGTTATTGCTGCCCTCGAATCTTCGCCGTTGCCGTCAGCCCTACCTCGTGCACCACTTCGCTGATGTTCTCATACAGCGCCGTCCCGAAGATCGGCCGGGGCGGCATGCGGCTGGTGCCAAATTCGTGGAACGGCGCCAAATCGGAGGTCGATCCCACCCATGCGGTATTACCCGAGACCTCGTGGCCGATGCTGTCACGCAACTCGCCACTGCGCAGGAGAGGTTCGTCCTCCGGATAGCCTTGGGCGACGCGATCGGCTTTGGTCGCATCCGCCAGAGGTTCCCAGGCAGGAATGGGGCCGACGGCGTCGTGATATTCCCCGATGGCGTCCCTGGCCTTGTCCGCAAGCAGCGAGGCCGCCTTTTCTAGCCCGTTATGGGCTTCGGCCGCCGCCGCCTGAGCCGCAATGCGCTCGAAGTGGGCGGCCAGGGAGCCCAGGCCATCGAAATCCATTGTCAGCGCCCTCCCCAGGCGACCGTGGGCGGAGCGTGCGAGGTGTTGAAGCGGGTCGAGCCGGTGTTGGGCCGGCGCGCTTGGTCCCCGATCGCCTTTACGACGTGGGTGACGACGTGCTTGTCGCCAACGTGCACAGGGACGGTCGCATGCACGACAATCGGGCGAGGCGGGCTCACGTAGGGCGACCCGTGCGCACGGTTCTTGTCCTGCGCCCACTGGTCTGCCGAGTTGAGCAACGTATCGGCGCCGCGGAGCGTAGTGATCAGGGCATTGAGGGGTGGACTGATCGCAGACAGAGCCGGCACGAAGTTTTTCGTGATCAGGTCAGCAATCCCGGTAACAGCCCATTTGATCTGGCCGCCCATCCAGGTCCAGATTTTCGACAGGTACGGCGTCACGTCGTTCCAAAGGTTCTGCGCCATCTTGAGGTACGGTGCGGCCGCCTCCTTCAGCTTGTTCCAACGCTCGCCCATGGCTTTGACGGCAACCTGCCAGTTATCGCCGATCACATAGCCGATTGCCTTTGCAATGTGGCCGAGCTTGTCCAGCCGCTCCTGAAACGGCGCCCAGACCTTGCTGGCCTTGTCCGCGACCCAGCCGGCCGCTTTGGTCGCAGCGGTCCTCATACCATCCCACATGGCGCTGAGCTTAGGCCCGACCCTGTCCCAGTTGCGGTAGACGAGGTAGGCGGCAGCGCCAGCCGCCGCGAGGCCGATCGTCAGCGGGCCGCCCATGATGCCGGCAACCGTGCCGATCACAGGCACGATCCTGGCAAGGCCGCCCAGCATCATGAAACCCTGCAAAGCAACCCCAGCCAGTCGCAAGGTGCCGCCGACCGCCATGGCCGCAGACAGGCCAGCGAATCCACCGATCAGCACCTTGAACGCGGGCTTATGCTGCTCGGCAAACGCGCTGATCCCCGTAAGCACGTTGCTGGTCAACTCCAGCGCACGAACGTAAGCAGGCAGGATCACGGTGCCGATCTGCATTTTCAGCGTGGCCTCCCGCGCGAGCAGGGCCGCTTCCTGGCCGGCAGCCGTCTTGCCGGCAGCGCCCACGGTGGCATCCAGGCCCATGGCCTTGCGGTTCGCTTCTGCCTGCGCCGCCAGTTTCTGCCGCTGCTGGTATGCCGTGGCGAGCAAGCCTGCCCCGCGCGAATTTGATGCGATCATGCCCAGTTCGGCCAGCACATCTTTGTCGCTGGTGATCCCCTGGCGTGCGAACGCCGGCAGCAGGACATTTTCCAGCAAACCTTGGACGCCGCCATTCATCAGTGCATCCATACCGACAAAGGCACCGGGCAGGGCACGCTTGAGCTTGCCCAGCTTGTTGAACTGCACCTTCGACCGGTCGAGCAAACCCAGCCGATAAAGCTCCTGCTGTGACAGGACCGAACCTCGACCCTGGCCCAGGTTGCCGTAAATGGCGTTCAAGCCCGTGCCGAAGCGAAACCCGCCCATTTCCTGCACCAGCGGCTCCGATTTCAGGTAGAACGCGCTGTTGGTCATCATTTTCGCGAGAATGCCGCCCGTCTGCATGACCTGAAGCAATTGGCGGCCATCAACGCGCCCGCGGCTGGCGTTGACGATCTTCATCGCGTCTTCGGCCTGGGCCTTGAAGTCGGCTTCGCTCTTTGTCCCGCCGCGATATTCGATCGCTTTGAGCAGGCCGTACATCGCGTTGGTGCGGCTGGCGCCACCCTCCCCATATAGCGCGTGATTGGCGAAATTGAGTTTAGCCATGATCGGCGCGACGAAGTCGGCTTCGTGGGTATTCTTGAAGATCGCCAGCGCATCGCCGTACTGCTCGGCCATCTGCCGGGCGCTGTTGCCGATGATGTTGGCCGAGCGCGCAAACTTGTCCGCATGGGCCACGACGCCGGCGCCCAAGTTCAGAGACGCGATCTTCTGCAACTCGGTCTGGTAGAGCTTGGCCTCCTCGATCGGAGCTTTGAACAGGCGCAGCCCGGCAAAGCCCATCGCGGCCACGGCGCCGGCGGCAACGGCGGTCTTGCTCAGAGCGGTCAGGCGAGACTGGTATGCCGCAGCGTCCTTTTCGCCGGTGCGCAGGTGGCGCGACAACAACGATAGGCCGGGGATGGCCATGTTCATCAGTTCGAGCCTGATGGCGACCTTGTATGCTTCGGTGGACATCTGGTCCCTCCAATCTGGGCGGCTGGTCAGTTGAACCGGGCGCGGGGCGTGGGGCTGATCTCATCCATCAGCGCGGCATACTGGGCCAGCAACGCCACGTGCTGCTTGATGGTCTGTCGGACCTCTCGGACGGCGGCCCGCTTCGTGGCGAGCGCCAGGGCGAACGTCTCCCGGCAAGCAAACTCCGATCGGACAACCTTCACGCCCTGAACCTCGGCAAGTGTTTTGCGCAGGGAGGCAGTGTCGATCTCAGCCTGCGCGATGTCGCGTCGGACTTCCGCGATGCGAATTGCCAAGGCGTCTGCAAGCGGATCAGCGTTAGGCGCGGTCATAGTGGAAACCTCAAATTTCGGCATCGATGCGGGCGAACGTCGCCAGCAATTCGGCCAGGTTGGTGTCGGGGGCGTGTTCGTTCCAAAGCGCGATATCGGCCGGGGCGAGGTGGTCAGGGCAAAAAGACCCGTGCTGCTGCCGGTATTGGGTGATCCAGGCCATGAGCGCGGGCGCGATTCGTTGCGCCTTGTCAGAGTGCAGTCGCTGCGCCTCCAGTCGGGCCAGACGGTGTGACAGGTTCATGGCCGCTCCTCCCCACCGTTCCGGTCAGCAAGCCATGAGGCGCGCAGCGCGATAAAGTGCTCGGCTTCAGGAGCGGACAGGATGCCTGCGGCTACGCTCGCCCGAATCTCGTCGTCGGTTTGCGGATCGGCGTCTTCGTGTGCAGCGATCGCGGCATCCAATTCCGCGTCGGACATCCTGGCGATACGTCGAGCCTGCCGAGCGCTATCATTGCTCCCCACGCGCCCTTCCAGAGCGGCAAGGCGGTTTCGGATATTCATCGGGTAATCTCCCCTTCCAGCGCCGCCAGGCGGGCTTCCAGATCCGCTGTTTCGACAACGCGCCGTTGCCGTTCGATCAGGCTCATCAGGGCGTCGGCTTCGGCCGGCGTGATCTCGCCCGCGCTCACCGCTGCCAGGATGGCCTGGCCTGCCTCGACTAGGCCGGCGGCCCCATTGATCGACGGCAGCGAGATCGAGACTGGCGAATCCTTGCGCGCCGGCATCACTCGCTCGAGCACCAGGCGCGCGGCGGACGTGTCGCCCTGTTCTGCCGCCTTGATCACGGCGCGCGCGACATCTTCGGCCGAATTGCCCATCAGGGTTTCCAGGGCGGTGATGGCACGGTTGCGTGAGCCTTTCGGCCTGCCCGGGTTGCCCGGCTGGAACGGCCGCCCTCGCGTTGATCGTGCGTTTTTTCGCTGCTCAGTCATGTCTCATTCCAATGGGATTTGCCGTACCTTGAAAACCCAGCCTGGCGCCGCCGCACCACCCACCTCCCCCTTATAGGGGGGTGGTGGTACGGCAGCCGTGGGCGCCTAACCTGCCGCACCTTGCCGCACCCCACCTTGCAAAGGTCCGGCAGGCTCGGCCCAGTCCCCGACCACGATCCATTCTTTGGTCTCACGCTTCTTGTCGGGGCGACATTCGATCCGCAGCACCCCGTTTGCGATCCAGGCACTCAAGAGGGATTTGATTTTGCCTTTGGCCGCCCGATCGCTCACGTCCCAACCCATGACGCTCGCCACGGCCTTTCCAGCCCACGCGGCGGCCTGCGGATCTTTGCGCCATTCGCTATCGGCGATCGCCTGCTGCACGCGGTACAGGTCGCCGGGCCGGACATCGTCGAACGGGTCGGGCAGCTTCCAGGGCTCAGCAACCGCGATGCTGTCTCCATTGCCAAGGTCGACGGATGCCAGCCGGTACCAGTCCGCCTTCTCGGCTGGCGCGCGGTTGTGCTTGTCGTCACCGACGCTGATGCACCGCCGCCGTTCTGCATCCGTTATGCCCAGCCGCTCAGCCTCGTCATCGTTCATGCGGTTGAGCACCAGCGTCGATCGGGCAGCGTTGATTAGGGAAACTGCGCCGCGCGACGATAGGGCCGTAACCTCGCCGGCCCCGGCTTTGCTGGTGTGGTGGACCAACACAATGCAGCAGCTTGCGGCCTTTGCGACGCGGGCCCAGGCTTTGGCGATCGCGTCGATTTTGGAGTTGTGGTTTTCCTCGGCAGCGTGGCTGGAAACGAACGGATCGACGATGAGCACATCGATGCTGCGCCGGGTTAGTTCCGCGGTCAGCGCGTCATATACCGGCGTCAGAAGCTGGAAGCCCTCTGGGCCGTCCTCCGCCGTGCACAATCCGGCGCCATCCATTGCGCTGTCGACGAACAGGCGCCCTTCGATCTCGGCTGGACCAATGTCGTGATGCAGGGCTGCCGCTTGGATGGACCGGGCAAGCTCGTCGAGATCATCTTCCAAGTTCCACAGCCAGACACGCTTCGGTCCATTCCAGGTGTCCTTGCCCAGCAGCGGACGGCCTGTGGTCATGGCGAGTGCCGTACCGGCGAGCACAGTGGACTTGCCTGCGCCGCCAGGCGCCACCACGCAGGCAATGGTGCCGCGCAGGAACCACCGGCCGTAAACCCATGCTCGGGGCGGAATGCTGGATGGGTCGCGCCAGACGTAGGGCGTGGCGGCGACGCGCGGTGTGCCCGGTTCCGGCTCGGAATAGCCCCGTACCGGCTTGATGGTTTCGGCGAGACTAAGCGGCGGCATGGTGCGCCCTTCTGGTAAAGCGCGGCCGTGGCGTCGCACGTTCGATCCCTGCCGCCAGGCGTGCGGCCAACATCTGGTTGCTCACGACCAGTTCCGGGGCAGTGCGAAGATAGAACCAGGCGGGGGACTGCTCTGACCAATCGAGCACGCAAACGGCATCGCCGCCGGCGCTCATCCACTCCAGTGGCGTGGCCACGATCTCGACTGCATCGGAATCGGGCTCGGTCAGCAAGTGAGACCCCAGCGCCCAGCCGGTACCAATCCGCCACTGCCACCGGGCTGGACTGGCGGTTTGAAAGGCGATCAGATCAACCAGGCACGGCAGATCGATCTGGCCGAGGACGGTATCCAGCCGCTCCATGGCCATGACCGGCACAATCGCCGCCGTGCCCCCGTCCTGATCGGGTTCGTACAGGCCGTCAGATAGGGCGCGGACGCGCATGACGCCGAATTGCGGCTGGGTCATGCCCAAGCGGCAAAATGGCGCTCGGTCGACTCCCAGGGCCAAAATTCGGTCGATGTGGGCCTGGCGGACGCCGCGCACCGCGGTCCGCATTTCCTCGTGCAGCCAATCAGCCATGGCCGCCTCCCAGAAAAGGGGCACTGCAGGCGCGCAGAAACGCCAGGGCTTCATCCACTGACGTGCAGACCTTCGCCGGGTGCCCCCATCGATTGAGGCGATCGAGCCATTCCGCTTGGTTCTCGCTGAGCACACCGCCGGGGCGCTTGAACTCGATGAAGCACGATCCGCCCGACCACAGGGCAATGACGTCGGGAAAGCCGGCCGCCATGCCTTCGCGCTTTGCTTGGCGTACAGCAGCGGGGCCGCGCTTCGCAGCGTTCGGAATGGCCACCACGGAAACGGCAGGAGCGACATAGCGCAGTTGAGCGCGGAAGCCGGATTGGATGCGAAGCTCCGGCATGTTCGGCTGTGCACGCTTCATGCGCAGGCCCTCCGGCGGCGCTCAGCCTCCAGCATTTCCGTGATCCGTCGCGGGGCAACGCGATAGCTGCGGGCGAGGGCGTCCACGGTGAGGCTGTCGATATCGCGCGCGCTGACGAGCAGAGTTGCAAGCGCCGCTGTTGCCTGGGCGATGGTTGGCGGCTGACCATGTGACCGGTTCATTGGCGACCTCCCACCGGCGGGAATGGAAGGATCTGGGCAGTCTTCCTGCGTCGCTTGGCCGGCTTCGGCACGTCAATGGTTCGGCCGCTGATGCGCCAGATGTCAGCCTCCCGGTAGATCGCGCCCTGCACTGCAATGCACGATGGCCATTCCAGCCCAGGCAGCCCGGTCAGTTCGCCCTGAAAAGCCAAGGTGCAAACGCGGTCGCGGTCATGGGTAGCCACCGGTGGGAAGTGATCTCGATCGGTGGCGAAGTGAGTGACGATGGCGCCTTGGCTGGAGACCAGGACGACGACGCGCTTGTCGAGAGACCGGGCCCGGCTGGCCGGCTGGCCAGCAGCGGGCGGGGCACCAGCCGCACAGTGCGCCCCTTCGATCGGTGAGAGCAGGTCAACCATGCGACACCCCGCTGAAGGCAAGAGCGGCGATGGTCGCGGCATGCTCGACCGGCACGGCGTAGCGGCTGATCAGATGTTGAACGCGAAGGTGAGAAAGGGTAGAACGGTCGCGGATCTCGCCGGCCAGCTTGTCCACGACCCCACCCGCTGCGGTGGGGTTTTTCATTGCTCAGCAGCCCTCCAGCAGGGCGTGCAGGGCAGTCGCGGGCACGATCGTTCGGCCACCCACCCGCACCGCGCGAAGGCGGCCTGCAGCAATGTGATTGTAGATCGTGCTTTTGCTCAGGCTCGTTGCCTGGCACGCTTCACGGATGCTGTATCCGACCTTGGCGGGCTGGCTTTCCGTGATCATGCCGCCACCTGCGAGGTTGAGCGGATTAGCTTGGAAGCAACCCAGGCATCAAGGTCGGCGCGGCGATAGCGGACCGCGCCACGGTTGCCGGGCGAGAGTTTGGCGAAGGCAGGACCGCCGCCCGTCAAGCGAAAGCGTTCGAGGGTCGGCTTCGATAGACCGACGTAGGCTGCCGCGGCCGCAGTATCCAGAATTTCGGGGCTCATGGGCTATCTCCTGATTGGGATAGCCCCTTTGAATACGCATGTTTTGGATGGGGTCAGCAATAACCCCGTTTGAGAAACACCTCTATTTGAGGTGGTGCCGTTTTTCTGGACAGGATGATAAGCTCAGCCTGACCTGAGGAATGGACTGGAATGAAGACGACGAGAAAGCGCTACAGCGCGGA
>NZ_QBUE01000037.1:0-8130 GCF_003058045.1 Novosphingobium sp. GV079
GCCCCCCATGATCTGATGACCAAACTCGCGGCATGACGACACCGGTTTGAGCTTAATTTTGCCGCAAACCTGTCCAGGAAGGCGGGACCACCTCACCCGCCGATGCCCTGCAGGAACCGTGCCGCGACAAGCGATGGCAGGTTGAAGGCCAGCGCGCAGGCCACCGATCCAACAAGGAAGATGGCAATGGACAGGCAGAACACGATGCGCGATCCGAATCGATCGGCAAGTGTGCCGCTGGCCGGAATGAACAGGGCCAGCGCGATCAGATAGCTGGTCAGCGCAAGGCTCAGCGTTGGCGCCGCCACGCCCAGATCCCGGGCCATGGTGGGCAGCGCCACGGTCAGCACGGTACTGTCCAGTTGCTGCATGAACATGGCCGAAGCGACGACCACCGCCGTGCTCCTGAACGTGCGAGGACGCGCCGCGATGCGCTGCCACAGCCCCGCGGACCGTTCGATCGCCCTATCCGTGTTTGCGTTCAATCCCTTATCCTGACGAGAGAACCGTGCGGGTCATGTTCCAGAAGGCGGCCCGCACTGTGTTGAAGAGAAGGGCAGGGGTCAGTCCTTGGCGCGGGCCGCGTGCTTGCCGCCGATCACAAGCGCGAGCAGCGAGAGCAGGGCGGCCGCGGCGCACCATGCCCCCGGGATTGCCTTGTCACCGGTGGCGCCGATCAATGCGGTGCTGATAGCCGGGGTGAAGCCACCGAAGATCGCCGTCGCCAGGCTATAGGCCAGGCTGAAGCCCACGGTGCGGACGTGCGCCGGTATGATCTCGGTCAGGAAGACGATGAACGCGCCGTTGTAGGTGGCGTAGATGGCCGCCAGCAGCAGTTCCACTGCCAGCAGTCTGCCAAAGCTTGGCGCTGCGACCAGCCAGCTCATCAGCGGGTAGGCCAGCAATCCGCCCAGCACGGTGGCCGTGATCAGCAGCGGCTTGCGCCCAACCTTGTCGGACAGCGCCCCCATGACCGGCAGCAGCGTGAAGTTGGCAAGCCCGACACACGCGGTGACGAACAGGCTTTCACCCGAGGACAGCGCGAGTTCCTTGCTGCCGAAGGTCGGCGTGTAGGCCGTGATCATGTAGAAGAACACGGTGGTCATCACCGCCATCAACGTGCCCTTGAGCACCAGGCCCCAGTTCGCAGCGACGATGCCCACGATCTGGTTGAGCTGTGGGTGCTCCTTGCGGTTGAGGAACGCCTCGGTCTCTTCCATGTGACGACGGATGACGAACAGGAACGGGACCATGATGCAGCCGATGACGAACGGCACACGCCAGCCCCACGCCTGCATCGTTGCGGCATCGAGCGAGTTTGAGACGAGCAGGCCGATCAGTGCCGCGAAGACCACGGCGGCTTGCTGGCTTGCCGACTGCCACGCGCAGAAGAAGCCCCGGCGGTGCGGTGGCGCAATCTCGTTGAGATAGACCGATACGCCGCCCACCTCGACACCGGCCGAGAGGCCCTGCACCAGGCGACCGACCAGGATGATGATCGGTGCGGCCAGGCCGATCTGCGCATAGGTGGGCGTGATGGCGATGGCCAGCGTGCCCGATGCCATGAGGCCCAGTGTCAGCAAGAGACCTTTGCGGCGGCCGTGATTGTCGATGTAGGCGCCCAGGACCAGCGCGCCGACGGGACGCATCAGGAAGCCCGCGCCAAACGTCATCAGCGTCAGCATGAGCGAGGCAAATGCGCTGCCGGTCGGGAAGAACGCCTTGGCGATGTAGGTGGCGTAATAGCCGAACACCATGAAGTCGAACATTTCCAGGAAGTTGCCGCTGGAAACGATGAAGATCGACGTGAAGGCCGAGCGCGTGCTGGCCCGTGGCGCTGCCGGTGTCGCTGGCGGCGGATTTGCGGCGGAAGCTTGGGTCATGGCAGAACCTTCTGCGGTGCAGGCTCGAGTCCGCTCTCGCGGATGATGGCACTGGCCTTGGGAGAGGCGAGATAGGCGATGAGTGCCTTCGCGTCGGCAGGATGGGGCGAATAGGCGACGACGCCGGCGGAAAAGGTCGTGACCTTTTGCAGGTCGGCCGGCAGCAGGCCGACGATGCGGATACCCTTGACCGGCTTCAACTCGCTCAGTTGCTGGAAGCCCAGCTCTGCCTCGCCACTGGCGACAATCTGGCCGACGGGCGTTGCGGGGATCATCCGGCCCTTGCGGCGGACCTGATCGGCGATGCCCAGCTTGTCGAGCATCGTCGTCTGGATATAGACGCCCGAAGCGCTGTCGGACCATGCCACGGACCTGGCGGCGAGCAGCGCCGAGCGGACTGCTGCGGCCGTACTGATGTCGGGGGCGGGCGCGCCAGCCTTTACCGCGACGGCGATCTTGGACAGCACGAGATCCGTTTGCGTACCGGGCATGATGGAACCGTCGGCAGTCAGCGTGTCGAGCGCAGACCTGGCCAGGATGACGACGTCAGCAGGTTCGTGGCGTTCCAGGCGGTGTGGGATCGCTTGCGGGGTCTCGCCCATCGAGGGGCCGTGTGCGATGACGATGTGGACGCCGGTTTCCCGCTCGTACTGCTGCGACAGACGCGCGAAGGCGGAGGTGAAGCCGCCCGAGGTCAACACCCGCAGTTCCGTGTGCGGCCCGTGTGGTGCGGGCGTGCTGGCAGGCGTGTTGGCACTGCATCCGGCCAGCGCCGCCATGGGCAGCAGCAACCTTCCCAGCATGCGGCGCAGCTTGTTCGGGGTCTGGCGCGCACGCGCATGGGCGATAGTTGGCGCGTTCATATATCCTCTCACTGCTTGCTCGACCCGCTAAAGCCGCCACCGTTGACAAGGGGGCCGCAGCTTCACGGCAGCAACAGGAAGTCAGAATATGGCCGCTTCATCAAATGCAACGATCGGCACTCTTTATG
Organism: Novosphingobium sp. GV079; assembly: GCF_003058045.1. NCBI lineage: Bacteria > Pseudomonadati > Pseudomonadota > Alphaproteobacteria > Sphingomonadales > Sphingomonadaceae > Novosphingobium > Novosphingobium sp. GV079. The sequence goes on from NZ_QBUE01000037.1 coordinate 2,875, forward strand.
CGTTAAGCGCATAAATCATGCGCTTTCGGCTGGTCCCAGCCGCCACGCTGCCTTCAATCGGGAATGGTGTCGTTCCGACCGCGCTCCCGCCAGGCGTCGCAGAGCAGGCCGAGCAGCCGATGCGCGGCAGGAGACAATGCGACGGCAGGACGACGCAAAACGCCGATGGTGCGGAAGATTGTCGCGCCCTGCAGCGGCTTCCAGACGAGATCGCGCGCCTCTGGCCCTTCGCACGCCAGCCGTGGCAGGATGGACGCGCCCAGCCCGGCATCGACCAGCGCCAGGGCCGAGGTGAGCCGGGTAACTTCGTAGAACCACCGCAGATCGAGATTGAGCGGTGCCAGGCCCGCGTCCAACGTCGTGCGGTTTCCGCTTCCCGTATGGACCGTCACCAACCGCAGTCCCACCAGGTCTTCCCAGCGCGGCTTGTCGATTGCTGCCAGCGGATCATCCTTGCGGCAGACCAGTCCATAGTGATCGTCGTAAAGCGGTTCGAACACCAGGTCGGCGTCGCTCGAGACCGGTAGCGCAAGGCCAAATTCGGCCGCGCCGGTGCGAACCGCCTCGGCGCACTCCGTCGCGGAAAGGTCCAGCACCCTTACCCGCACATTGCGATAATCCCGCCCGAACTGCTCGAGCACGCTTGGCAGAAAGCGAACCGTTGCGCTGGGTATGCTGGCCAGCACGATCCGCCCGTCCTGCCGCTCGCCCAGCGCCATCTTGCCAAGGAGCGAGGTGTCGATTTCGTCGAGCAGGCGGCGGACCAGTGGCATGATCTGCTGGCCGGCCGGGGTCAGGCGAACGCTACGGGTGCTGCGCTCGAACAGCGCCTCTCCCACCAGCGCTTCCAGCTTTTGCACCCGGCGGCTGAGCGCGGGCTGCGACAGATTGAGCTGGTGCGCTGCGCGAACGAAGTTGCGGCACTCGGCAACAGCGACCAGCGATCGCAGGTCGAGTATTTCGCAGTTCAACAGGCTCACCCTGGTCGTTTAGCACGCGCGTGCCGGTTGTTGCACCGGCAAATCACGCCGCCTAGCTCGAACGGGCGCCCGTCGCCGATCATGCCGGCGTCCATGCAGACCAGCGGGATGCGCTGGTCGAGATCGTTGCCGACCGGGAGTGTTCGCGGTGGTGAATGAAGCCAAGTATCGGTTGCGGGTGGCCATGATCACCGCAGGCGCCTGTAACCGGGCGACACCCAGCAACGATCTGATGGCCAAGGCGGTGCTGCCACGGCTGGTAGAAGCCGATCAGCGGTTGCATTCGCCATCGACCAAATCCCGAAAATAGCGCGGATGGCAAAGTTGGCGCAGCGACGCGTTAGTATTTCGCAATGAATCCGTCTCGGCATTGGACATGGCGATCAAAGTCATTGCTAACGGCATGTTAGGGATGGCAAGGCAAACAGGCGCGTGTTTCCTGCTGCCAGGGATGCCCTGCGATGCCCTCGATTCCACTTATTGCCCCCAATCCCCCGCGCTTCAGCGCCCTGGCCGACGAGCTTGCGGCGATCGAGCAGCGTGGCATTTTCAGCAATGGCGGGCCGGCGGTGCGGGCGTTCGAAGCAGCGGCGGTGGCACAGCTGTTTGGCGGGAAGGGGGATTGCCTGGCCGTCGGCAATGCCACGCTCGGCCTGATCCTGGCCCTTCGGCATGCTGCCGGGCCGCGTCTTCGCCCTGGCGCTCTGGCACTGGTGCCGGCCTTTACCTTTGCCGCCACGGCCCAGGCGGTGGAATGGGCCGGCCTGACGCCGCTGATCCACGATGTCGATCCGCAGACCTGGGCCTCTGATCCCCAGGCGGAAGAGCGCCTGCTCGCGCGCCATGGCGCTCGCGTGGCGGCGATCGTGCCTTATGCGGCATTCGGGCGTAGCGTCGATCTTGATCGCTATGCCTGGCTGGCGCGGCGGCATGGCGTGGCCGTGGTCATCGATGCGGCTGCCTCGCTCGGCAGTTGCGATGCCGGGGGCCAAAATTTCGGCGCGGGCGCCCCATTTGCCGTGGTCTATTCGATGCATGCCACCAAGACCTTTGCCACGGGGGAAGGCGGGCTGATCCACAGTGGCAATACCGACCTGATCGCGGCGTTGCGGCGGATGAGCAACTTCGGTTTCGGGGCTGCCCGCGCGGCGGAACTGCCCGGCCTCAATGCCAAGCTGTCGGAAGTGGGCGGGGTTCTCGCCATGGCCAAGCTGGCGGAACTTGATGCCGTCTGCAGCCATCGTGCCGCGCTGGCCAATGCCTATCACGCGGCCCTGGATCGGCTGGGGCCGGGCTTTGCCGCCCAAGCGCCGATGGCGGCGGGGCGGCAGGCGTTCCAGTTCTGGTCATTGCTGCTGCCGGCGCACCTGGCGGCACACCGTCCAGCCCTGATCGCTGCCCTGGCCCAGCGTGGCGTGGGCGCCGGCCACTATTTCAGCCCGCATCTGGGCATGCAGCCGTGGTTTCGCGACCATGCCCTGATCGAACCTGTGCCGGTGAGCGATGACCTTGCCGCGCGCGTGCTGTCCCTGCCGATCACCGATGGGATGAGCCTTGCCGATGTCGATACGGTGATCGAACAGCTCGTGGCCGCCATCGCGGCGGTCACGCCGGGCGCTGACGGGCGGCCAAAGGGAGATAAGCAGACGATGCCGCCATGCGCGACGTTCGAAACCGCGCTGATCGGTGGCGGCCCGGCCGGCACAGCGATGCTGACCGCCGCCAGCAAGCAGAACCGGCTCGGTGTCCTGGCCGAAGGATTGGCCGTGGTGGAGCAGGGGCCGGCATTGGGGCGGGGCGAACTGGGCCAATATGCCATCCGCTCCGACAGCACGGCCGAAACCTTTCTCAGCGCGGTCAAGGACAATGCCCATCCCGAGCTTGCCGCGCTGATCGATCATCCGGCGGGCATGACCATGGCCGGGCACATCGGCGCCTTGGGCGCACCGCTGGTCGAGGCGGGAGACCTGCTCGCAGTGACGGGAGACCGGTTGCGCGATGTGGCTCTCGCCCATGGCGCCAGCGTGCTGACCGGGCATGCCGCGCTGCGTGCCCAGCGCGAAAGCGACGGCCGCTGGCGCACGACGGTGCGGGATGGTGCGGGGCAGACGCGTGACCTGCTCTCGCGCCATATCGTGCTGGCCACCGGCGGCTATCAATGCCCGCAGGCGGTGCACGCGGCGCCACTGGCCGGGGGCACGCTGGGCGACATTGCCGGGAAGCGCCTCGTGCTGTCCGACGCCTTCCTGCGGCTGGGCGGAATGGATGCGCTGCGCCAGCGGCTTGCGGCGCGGAGCAATCCGCACAGCGCCCCGCGCATTGCCATCGTTGGTGGATCGACCAGCGCGCTGGCGGCGGCGGTCCTGCTGCTCAAGGCCGATCCTGCGCTGTCGCTCGGCGCCGGGGGCATCACTCTTTTGCATCGTCGCCCGTTGCGGCCGTTCTACCCCTCGCGCGAAGCGGCATTGGCCGAAGGCTTCACCGATTTTACCGAGGCGGACATCTGCCCGGTCAGCGGCTTCGTCTATCGCCTCGCCGGGTTCCGGCTGGAAGCGCGCGAACTTGTGCTGCGCATGCTGGCCGTGGGCGGACGCGCGCCGGAACCGCGCCTGACGCTGTTGCAACTGGACCAGCACGATCCGGCCGCGGCGCGCGCGGCGCTTGACGCAGCCGACGTGGTGATCGGGGCAACCGGCTATCGGCCGCGCGCCTTGCCCTTGTTCGATGCGGCAGGCGCGCCGATCATGCTCGCCTGCGATGGCCCGCAGCCTGGCCCGATGGTCGATCGTCACTGCCGCCTGCGCGATGCCGCCGGGCAGATCGTGCCCGGCGCCTTCGGCATCGGCCTTGCCGCCGGCTTCGTGCCATGGGGTCCTTTGGGCGGAGAGCCGAGTTTTCGTGGCAACGCCAATGGGCTGTGGCTGTGGCAGAATGATGTGGGGCAGATGATCGTCGATGCGGTCCTGCCGGCCACCAGCGCCGCACCCCGCCAGGCCGTGGCATGACAGATACACCCCTGATCAGCGTGGTGATGGCCGCCTATAACGGTGGCGCCCTGATCGGGGACACGATTGCCAGTGTCCTGGCCCAGACCCTGCCCGATTTCGAACTGGTGGTGGTCGACGATTGTTCCACCGATGATACTCTGGCCCGCCTGCGCGAGGTGGAGGATCCGCGCGTGCGGGTGATTGCGGCCCCGCGCAATGGCGGCCCGGTAGTGGCGCGCAACCTGGCGTTTGCGGCGGCGCGTGGCCGGTTCATCGTCGGGCTGGATCAAGACGACTTGTGTCATTCGGCCCGGTTTGCCGTGCAGCACGCGTTTCTCGAGGCCAACCCGCATGTCGTGCTCGTGGCCTCCGCGGTCGATATCCTCAAGTCTGGCGCGATCTCGGGGCCGCGTGCACCATTTCGTACCTCGCCGGCGTTGATCGATTGGCGGTTACAACTGGGCAATCCGCTGGTCTGGTCGTCGGTGATGTTCCGGGCCGAAGCCGCCCGCCGGCTTGACGTGTTTGAGCAGGTCGATCGGCTCTATGCCGAAGACTTCGATCTCTATCACCGGCTCGCCCGGTTCGGGGCGCTCGCCCGAATCGACACGCCATTGGCAACCTATCGCATCCATCCCGGTGGTGCCTCGCAGCGCTATACCGCGCGGATGGAACAGAGCGCGGCGGCCGTTCTGGCGCAGCCTTATACAGACTTGTTCGGGGCCGATGCGCCACGGGCGGCGCATCTGGTCTTGCACCATTTCACCGGCGGCGTGCCGGTGCTCTGTCGCGATACCCTGGCCGAGGTGGGCCGGCTGGTCGCGGTGGTCCATGGGCATTTCATGGCGACGCGGCGGCCCGATGCGGCCGATCTGGCTTTGATTCTGGCAGAATACGCCCGTCTGTGGTGGCGGCTGGGCGATGCCTGCGTGCGTTCGGGCACGCTGTCGCGGGCAGACGTGGTGGCGCTGTGCCCGGCCGGGTTGGCGCAACACCCACCTTCGCGCATGCGTTCGGCCACGTCGCTGCTGATCGGAACGGGCCGCGCGCTGGCATCGCGACTCAAAAGGGCCTGATTCTGTCACGCAAACCGCTGCAGTGAGTCGCGCGAACACCGCCGAAAAGGCGTTGATCACAAAAATGTAACGCCAATAAGTCCCGGAAATACTGGGTTTTTGGTGGCTGTGGATGGAATGTGGAAAAATGGCCGTTGACGCCTGTGCCACCCGTCCATATATGCCGCTTCACCGACGCGGTTCAGCCGGTTTTTCCGGTTCTTCGGGTGTTTC
>NZ_QBUE01000038.1:0-6690 GCF_003058045.1 Novosphingobium sp. GV079
CCCTGCGGCAGGTTCGGACTAGACACCCAGATCCTAATTCAGATCAGAGGCTTACGCCACTCCCGCCAACCCTTTGCCCCACCCTGATGAATAAGACGGGCTAGTCTGCTTCAGTCACCACGGTGGATTGCACGATGTGGCGCGCCGCCATGGACTGCAACACCGGGAGAAGGGAATAGTCGTGCGCAGGCGCATGAGCCAGGCTGCCTGCCGTTGCGACGGGCAACACGGCCTTACCGGCCAAGCCAAATTGCGGAAGAATATCGAGCGCCAGTTTGACGATCCCGGTAAAAGGCGCCTTGTAGATCGGAGTCGCCACCACCACGCCGTGAGCTTCATCCACCAGACGCAGCATTCTTTTGACGCCGGGGTCGGAAAGGTCGAATCTTGCCAGAGCCTGACAGTCAATCTCTGCCAGACGGACGATCTCGGCTTCAATATCCGAGCGAGCCATTTGCGAGGCGATCCATGCCACCAACAGGCTGGTTTTGGAGGACCCACCTCCTCCAGCGACGACGGACAGCGCGTGCCCCGCACGGCCGATGGGGTTTTGCGCGATATGCGGAGCGGAAACCCAACGGGCGGCGTCGGACCTCCCCGGATCACCGTGCCAGTTGCGGAATATTGGACCGATTTCGAAACCGGCTGCGGCGTTGTCTATGACTCGAAACGGCCCTACTCCGCCGCGCGGTTGAGAAAGCTCTACGGCACCTATGCAAACTATGCGCGCCGTTTTGCCGCCGCGACTACAGAAGCCGTGCGCGCCGGTGTGATCCTGCCCGAAGATGCCCCGTACCTCTCCCCGGTGGCAAAGCCGCAAGACTTTGAGCGGAACCGCCCCACACCCTTCCCCTGATCCCCCGTATCCCGCACAGAACGGCGCTTCGGCGCCGTTTCACCGCGACCTATTCCCGTATTGCAACGGTTTCAAACGTCCCCTGCCGCGCCCGGCTCGCTAATCCCACAGGCCATTTCCCATCAAAATACAAGAAAGCCAATCAGGGGAGACCTGGCCGATGTTTGTCCAATCGCTTGGCGACTGGCTCTATGCCACGCCGATTTCCAGCACCTTCCGCGTTACGACGTGGATCATTCCCACGGTGCAGAGCATCCATATTCTGGCCATTGCGGTGGTCGCTGGTTCGGCGCTAGTGTCTGAATTGCGCCTTGCCTCCGTTCTGGCCAATGATGAACCGGCGGGCAATGTGGTTCGCCGCTATCTGCCGTGGCTGTGGCGCGCGCTGGTCGTGCTGCTGCTCAGCGGTGTCGTGCTGATCGTGGCCGAACCGGCCCGCACGCTGGGCAATACGGTGTTTTGGACCAAGATGGCTCTGGTGCTTTTCGCCTTTGCGGCAACGGTCCTGCTGCGCCGCCCGCTGCTGCGCGAAGATGCCCCGCCCACGGCCAAGGCCGTTTCATGGCTCCTGCTGGCCGTGTGGATCGCGGTGATCTTCTGCGGCCGCTTCATCGCCTATACCTGACGGCCCCGCGCCGCCCACATCTTGCAAAACAAATCGGGGGGAAGCCTTCACCATGACCCTGCACAACACGCTTCAGCAGATTTACGACCTGCCTCTGTCCAACGCGATCCGCGAAAACGTCAACGCCTTTCCGCTGCTTGAATCGCTGCATGTTCTGGCCATCACACTGGTCTTCGGCTCCATTCTCATCGTCGATCTGCGGCTGGTGGGCTATGCCTCGCATCGGCGCAGCACAAACCGGCTGATTACCGAGCTGCTGCCCTTTACCTGGGTTGCCTTTGGGCTGGCGATCATTTCGGGCGGGCTACTGTTCGCCTCGAATGCGATGGCCTATGCGGCCAATACTGAATTTCGCCTCAAGCTGCTGATGATTGCGGCCGCCGGGATCAACATGGCGATTTTCCATATCTCGACCCAGCGCACGATCGACCAATGGGACGAAGACGCCACCCCGCCCTTTGCCGCCCGCGCGGCCGGCGTTCTCTCGCTGCTGCTGTGGTCGGCGGTGATCTTCCTGGGTCGCTGGATCGGCTTCACGCTCGACGTGCTGTTCTGACGTCTTTTCCAAAGGAAACCTTGCCCCACGACTAAGAAGCTTTGTTCCGCAATTCTTTGGACAACCGCGATGATCGCGGTCCAACCCGCTGCGGCGCACCATTCCTTTGCCATGTTTGACCAGACCAAACAGGTTGAACTGGACGGGATGCTGGTCACCAAATTCACCTGAACCAATCCCCACGCTTTCGTGATGGTACATGTCCGTCGTCGAAACATTTGGCGCAAATTTGGCGTATCGGTAACGGAGAGCGGGCCTCGTCTGGGGTTGGCTTTTAGGCGGCGAGCTTGCGGTGCTTCAAGCGGCGATGTTCGATGGTCTGCTTTTTGATTGCGGCGCGCTGGGCGTGGATCTGCCGATCGCGGCCGAAGTAGGCGCGGCGGGCGTCACATTGCCGAGAATCTCGTGATAGCGCTGGTGGTTATAGTGCTCGATGAAGGCCTCGATCTGGGCTTCGAGGTCGCCGGGCAGGTAGTAATTTTCCAGCAAGATGCGGTTCGTCAGGGTCTGGTGCCAGCGTTCGATCTTACCCTGCGTCTGGGGATGGAAGGGGGCGCCGCGGACATGGCTCATGGCCTGCGCCTCGATATAGGCGGCCAGTTCGCCCGCGACATAGTTGGGCCCATTGTGCGATAGCAGGCGAGGCTTGTGCAGCACGGTGGCGCGGTCGCAGCCTGAGGCGGCCAATGCCAGGTCCAGTGTGTCCGTCACATCGCCCGCCGTCATCGTGGTGCACAGCTTCCACGAGATGATGTAGCGGGAATAGTCATCGCGCACGGTCGAGAGATAGACCCAGCCCCAGCCGATCAGCTTGAAGTAGGTAAAATCGGTCTGCCACATCTCGTTTGGCTGCGTGGTCTTGGTGTGGAACTCGTCGCGGGCCTTGATGACGATGTAGGCGGGGCTGGCGATCAGGTCCTGCGCCTTGAGCAGGCGATAGACCGTCGCCTCGGAGACAAAGTACTGCTTCTCATGGGTAAATTTGGTAGCCAGTTCGCGTGGGGACGGCTCGCTTTCGTCCAGCGCCATGTCGATGATTTGCTTGCGCACATCCTCGGGCAGCCGGTTCCACACCCGGCTCGGCGCTGATGGCCGGTCCTCCAGCGCCTCAAGCCCACGATCGAGATAGCGGGCATACCAGCGAGCAAAGGTGCGGCGGGGAATGTCCAATTTATCCAAAGTCTGGCAAGTGCAGATGGGACTGCTCGACGAGGTTGATAATCTCGCGCTTTTCTGCGGCGGGATACATGATACGTCGTCGCCCCCATCCGCGATCATGCTTTTTTTGAGTAGACGGTTCTTGAGCGTCAGGTCGGCCACGCATTCCTTCAGGGCCAGCGTTTCGCGGCGCAAATCCTTGACCTCATCACTGGTGGCAGCGCGGGCAGTGGCTGCGCGGACTATGAACATGGATCAGAGGGCCGCTGGCGAACGGTTGATCGCGACGGCGCGCAGGCCAGAGCGGCCGTGATGGGAGACTGACCGGAACGGCATCTCTGGTTCTGGAATCGCCCCAAGATGCCTTTCGTTCACCCACTTAGCGCATCTGCTTTGGGAGCAGAGGGTCGGGGCGGCAAAGGCGGACATTCGGAAAGGGCAGCTTCCAATCAAGGGAGAGGGTTGGCTGCTCTTCAATTAGCTAGGTTTGAGGCTGCTCCTGCGGGCTGACCAGGACGGCATCCTCAGTGAAGGACTGGCCCACACTGTCTTTCGTTCACCAAGTCCGGTATCGCGAAAGCGAATGAGTGTGTGAGCGATACTCCAGCACGGATCTTCAGGTCGATTAAAGGAGCCGGACTACTTTTGGTTCGTCTGGCGAGGATCGCTAAGCCGCTCATGATCGTCATGGAAAGCCTTTAGCAGCCAGTCAACGACAAGGTGGACCAGTCGGGGCGAACCGGCGTTGGGGCCAAGTCTGGCCACCTCGTCTTCGCCGCCGCTGATCGCGCCTTCCTGGAACCAATGGCTGAGCCCATCGAGAACGATCACTTGGCCTTGCGGGTTATTGGCCAGTGCCAGCCGGGCTTTCGGCGCCTCGTCCGAGGCGATCACCAGCGGATCTTTTATGCCGAAAACGGCAAGTACCGGCCCGTGGATCGCCCGTAGATCAGTAGCCGAGCGCAGATTGCCCGCCCCGCGTGCTTCTTCAGTGTCAATCATCGCCAAGGCGCCCTCGGCCTGCTGGCGGGGAAAGCCGGCCGCCTCGAACCGGTCCACCACGACGGCGCGCAGGCGCGCGACGGTGCCTGCGTCCTTGCCGTCAATCCGCGCTTGCAGCAGGGTGATCGCCGCGTCGATTGCCGGTGTTGCGACCGCCTCTGATCGGCCCGCTGCGATCATCTGGCGGATCAGTGCCCCGCGCAAATAGGGCAAACCATCGCCCACCGATCCCGCCAGCATCACCACGCCTGCGATCGTGGGATCGGCAGCGGCCACCGCCGGGGCAATCACGCCGCCTTGGCTGTGCCCAACCAAAGCAATGCGGCGGCCGTCTATATCAGGGCGGCGACGCATCGCGGCGACAGCGGCCGCGGCGTCGGCGGTCAGCCTTTCAAGATCCTCTTGGTATATGCCGCTCGATTGTCCGATGCCGCGCTTGTCATACTCCAGCGCGGCGATGCCCTGTTCTGTCAGAGCCTTGACGATTTGCGGGAAACCGCCCCGTCCGTTCGGACCATGCCCCTGGATCAGCACGACCAGCGGAAATGGCGCTTGGCCCGATTTGCTGGGCAGATGCAGGGTGCCAGCCAGCACCACGCCCGGTTCTGACGCGATGCGCACATCGGTGAGGATCTCGGCAGGGCGGAAGCCGGCAAAGGCCCGTGCGGCCGTGGCGGCGCTGGGGGCCCCGCGCAGAAATGCAACGGGGCCCAACTGCACTGCCACCTCAGCCTTGCCCAGCGGCACGGAGAGGGATTGCGGTTTTGTGCTGATGTCAGCCGGCGCAATACCGCTTATGGCCACACGCTTCCATTGGCGGGTCAGCGCCACTTCCTGCACGGCAAAGGGTGCATAGTGTGGCGCGCCCCCTTGCATGGCGATAATGAGTCGCAAAGGCCGTGCTGCGCGCGCCCATAGCTCGGCCGTAATTGGTTCTCCCGCAGCGATTCCACCCGGTAGCGGCATGGTTGCTCCGCTCGACCACGGTTCAACCGGGCGCGCGCCGGGCTGGATGACGACCACGCCTCCACCGGGCACATGCGCATCGCTGTCATGGGCATAGGCAGTGCCATAAACGGCCCAGCCCCCGACGCCGACAACAGGGGCCAGCGCGGCCTGCGCTTGTGCATCAAGGGCGGGCCTTGCGGGTGCGTCAACAGTCGAGAGCACGAGGCCCGTGAGCAGCAGGGCCACGCGTGGCCATCTCATCGCCGATGTGTTTGCCATCGCTTATCCTCTCTTGTTGGTTGCCCGCGCTGTGCGCGCGGCGCCTCTCATCTAGGCCATCCCATCTCCAAAACCCTGGGCGTGCCACAATGCCAGCGCGGACACGGCAGCACATTCTAGTGCCATCGCCGCGCAGGGCTGCGCCAACTTGGCCACACTCACCGCAGCGCAAGCCAACCCCAGCAGCAGCGTCACCATGCCCGCGGCACCCAAACGGGATAGCGCGGCAATGCGCGGCCAATCATGGTCGAGCACCCACCAAGCCAGCGGCACATGAGCAGCGGCCAGCATTATCGTTAGCGCCATCAGCAAGGGGGCCAGGCATTGCGTGCCCACGTTGAGTTGCGAGGTGAAGGTTCCTTGCCCCAGCAGAAAGCCAGCCCATCCCGCGCTGGCATCAACAAAGGGAAAGCCAGACAGCGCCGCCACGGCCAGCAGTGCGCCCATGGGCAACAGCAGCCCAAGGCAAAGCGCATAGCTAGCCAGCGCGAAACGCCCTTCGCTGTGATGGGGCAGCATGCGCCAGGCCGCCAGCAGACAGCCACTTGAGAAGCGCAGTGCTGTCCCGTCTGCCTGGGCCAGGGCGAACTCGGCGCACATCGCCTGCGCCCAAGGGCGATGACGCGTGCCGAGGCTCTGGACAGCCAGCGCAAGCACCAGTCGGGCGAGCTTTGCCCTCACGCTAAAGACGGCGCGCCGCACGGCGCATTCTCGCCCTTGGCATGTTCGTGCGCCAGGCGTAGCCCGGTAGCGGTCAAGCGATAGACGTGCCGCGGTGGGCGCCCAGGGGCTTCCGCCGCGCGCCACTCGGCCTCAACCAGGCCTTGGTCGGTCATCCGCATCAGCAAAGGGTAGATGGTCCCGGACGCCAAGCCGGTGGCCTTCATCAGTTCATATCCGTGCCACCAGTCGGGCGCCTGCGCCGCGAGTGATTGCAGCAACGTAAGCATTTGATGAGAGGGTCGGCGTGTTCGCTTCATTCCTTTTTGCAACATATGTAGACTTAAGAGTCAAGCGCCACTGTCGCGTTCAAGGTATTCAGACAGATTGAACCGAGCGCGTGGCGGGCCGAGGGTATATGGGCCGCAAAGCGGTGGGAAAAATCCTTCGTTCGGTATTTCCGCTGGAGCGGTATCAAAACCCCAGGATCCCCATTCACGTGCTAGCCCGTCTTATTCATCAGGGTGGGGCAAAGGGTTGGCGGGAGTGGCGTAAGCCTCTGATCTGAATTAGGATCTGGGTGTCTAGTCCGAACCTGCCGCAGGG
>NZ_QBUE01000039.1:0-5729 GCF_003058045.1 Novosphingobium sp. GV079
ACCTTGGCGGCGGCCTTGCGGATTTCGTCGCGGCCCTTCGACGTGGAGGCGTCGGGCTCGGCAATCAGCGATGCCTCGCGCACCTTTGCCACGAACGTCTCGCGGCGCTGAGGATCGAGCAGGGCAATCTCGGGCTGGTCGAAAACAGCCTGGATGATGTCGGTGGTAGCCGGCGGCAGGATTTCGCCTTCAATCGCCTCAGTCGGCTTGGCCTTCGTGGCTGCGCGCGCGCTCATGCCCGGTTCCCCCGGGCCATGCGCTGGTAACGCTGGGCGCGCTCCTTGGCGGCGTCGCATTCCGCAGCAAAGGCGGCGGGATCGGCAGCCTTTTCCGCAGCCATGTCCCGCCTGATGCGCTTGATATCAGCGGCGGCGGTATCGCGCGCCTGGGTGGTTGGATTGAAAGTTCGCATATCGCCTCCAGCGGGTTGCTGAAGGCGTTTGTACATATCAAGTGTACATCACGCAAGCGCCAAATGAACGTTTTTTGCGTACACCCTGGGCGGATGCAAAGCCGTCGACAATCCGCTATGTTCCACGGCGAGGCGTCGCAGTTATTCGCGAACCAAAGTCAGGGAAGGTTGGGGCCGTGCCGGCATGTACATCTGCGATCATCACGGGCGTTTTTATAGCCGGCGTAGGCACTTTCCCTGGGCCAGGAGTCTCTGGTCACCTCACCGCTGATGAGGAATGCTATGTGAACTTTGCGATGCAGGAATCCGGGAAATGCGATGGCCAGCTTTGTAAGGAGCATAGAATTGTCAAGATAGGAGAAATTCTAAACGATAGGCGGCAAATGCGGGCTTCGTTGGGAAGTCAAATCGCGTTTGATAAGGTCAGAATGGAATGCGAAGATAAATTCCCAGATATTGACGCTCAAGCTGCCTGTTTTTCAGAAAAGAAAAATGCCACGTTTTCTAGCATTCCTGAAAAATTCAAGCCTGCTCGCTATGGCGTAACCCGCGCAGGTTATAACCAACTTAGGACAAAAATGACATTAGGCGAAGCTGAGTGGATTTTGGGTGACGATTTCCAGGAGGTTTCTTACTCTTCTTATGGAGGGTATTCTTCAGCTATGTACCGATGGGGTAACGTGCGGCGTGGTATCCTTCTGATTTTCCAGAATGAAGAGCTTCGCTCCATGTCCATCTATGGGATGTAACTTCTAGGACAGCATCTCGCGGCGAGTCAGAACGCGATCAATCCTAAGCACATCTCGCATGTCCACTCGAAAATCTTTGGCCGGTTGGTATTGGCGAAGTTCTACGAAGCTGGCCGACCGTCTGACCAGTTCCTTGACCAGAACGCCACGCGCAGTTTGGCCGTCGTCAAACTCATGATCGACAGGCCTTAGAAACACAACGACGTTATCACCAATGCTAAGGGGCATGTCCTTGGCGGCTACAATCATCTCCCCGTCGGGAAGCGCGGGGTGCATGGACGAGCCCTGTACATGCAATGCATAGACGCCCTTTTTTCCATTCAGCATTACTGGCCGGCGCACGTAATCAATTACGTCACCTGTGTTCAGCGTCGTCAGTTCCACTGCGACTCCATCAAATTCCCGCTCACATCCCAATGCAGCACCCCATACCTGCAAGTTTTCCTGCGGGCGCTCAAGCGACGCCCCCTCCATCAGGATGACCTTTGCATTTGGCTCCGGGATGCCAACCAGCGAAAAGATCTCGCGCTCATCAATGGCTGGCGTCCCGCGCCCAACAAGCGCCGACGCCATCCTTTTGGCCACTGATGGGCTGAGCATCCCGTCAAAGTCAGGTTCGACATATCGCTGCACGCCAGAGCCGTGTTTGTAGCCCGCAGCCTGAGCGAAGCCCCTGATTGTCAGGCCGGCCCGCGTCATTAGATCGCGCAGAATCATGCCAGTGGTTCGGTTCTCAGCCATGGGATCTGTATCGAGAACACACCGAACACAATCCACGTTGACTGATGTACACATGGAATGTACATCATCCTGCGTATGGAACACCGAACCATCATCGTCCGACTGGGTGGAATACGCGCTCTCGCGAGGCGCCTGGGCCACCCCCATCACACCACGGTACAGGGATGGCATAGCCGCAACCTGATCCCGACCAATCGCTGGGCAGAGGTCATTGGTGTGGCAAAGGAGATCGGGTCACAGATTTGCCTCGCAGACCTGGTGCCGTCCGATGTTTCGCCGAGCGCGCACGCGACTGCTGACGTTGGCGCAGCCGGGCCGGTCGAGCAGGTGCCGTAATGGCTGACGTGATCCTCCCCGCCGGCCCCGAAATCCGCCACCACCAGCAGGATCATGCCAGGATCTGGGTCACCCCGATCGATGGCGACAAGATGCATGTGGCCGTGGCCAACCTGGCCGGCTGCGCAACCATCACCCTGAGCGGCGAAGTCTGCGCCAGCCTCTTTGCGCCTGCGCACCAGGCCCAGCACGCGCCGACCTGAATACCGAATAGCCCGCCGGGTCGCACCGAGCGAGCCGGGGGCGGCAGTATCCATCCACGATTTTGCCGTCCCCGCTTTCACCATTTCAACCACTCCTTTCTTCGAAACGAGTTAGATCATGTTGCAGCGCAAAACCGTCACAACCGACGGCCTGGTTTCAGACGATCGCTTTCAGGCCTGGCTGAGCAGCCAGATCCACCGTGTCTTGCATGTCGAGCGCGCGATGACGCGCGACGAACTGGCGAATGCGGCTGGCATCACCACTGCGGTGCTCGATGCGATCCGCCGCAGCGATGGCGGCCGCCGCAAGGTCGGCGCCGGTGTGGCGCTCTCGCTCTGCTACGCGCTGGGCGATGGCGCGGTGAACGGGATGCTCGCCCAGATCGGTTACGGCGGCGCCGCGCGCATCGACGATGTCGAGGAAGGCGATATCCGCAGCCTGTTGGCCGATGTGCTGCCGGGACTGAGCGTGATCGGTGATGCCGCCAGAGACGGGCGCATCGATCACATCGAGCAGCCGCTCACCCAGAAGGCCGCCGATGACATCATCGCGCGCCTGATCCCCCTTTCCAGCCTGCACAAACACTGAGCGAGGTCGCCATGCTTGATGCCCCTCTGATTGCCGCCAGCTTGTTGGTTGCTGAATCTGTCGTTGCCATCGGCTTTGCAATTGCCATGCAGCGCGCCGAACGCCGGGCATATGCGCTGCGCCGCGCTCTTGACCGGGCCGAGGGCCACATCACCAACCTGCAGCGTGCACTGGGCGATGCGTTCCGCGATGCCGACGAATTCCGCAAGATCGCCGATGAGCTTGGCGCCGAGATCGTTGCACACCGGGCGCGCGAACGGCTGATCGCTGCCGAACGCACCAGGGCCGCGGCACGCGCGGCGCGCAAGAAAGCGAAG
The DNA here is from genome assembly GCF_003058045.1 of Novosphingobium sp. GV079. Lineage (NCBI taxonomy): Bacteria > Pseudomonadati > Pseudomonadota > Alphaproteobacteria > Sphingomonadales > Sphingomonadaceae > Novosphingobium > Novosphingobium sp. GV079. The sequence continues at coordinate 3,348 of NZ_QBUE01000039.1, forward strand.
CGCGCGGCTATGAAGGCTGCCGATGCCGAGGCGCGCCGCCAGCACACCGTGCAGGCCCTGGCCAATCTGCATCTGCGCCCGCGCGCCGAGGTGGTTGCCGAAGTGCGCGGACGTCGCAGCGCCTGAGATCCAGCGCGGGCGGGGCCGCGTCAAAGAGAGGCTGGGGTGTCGATAGGCCCTGCGCAGCGCTGACTGGACGGTCCTTGCTCCGAAGGCCGCAGCGTTAAGCCTCTCCCCCGATCCCCTCTGGTGAAAGGAGGCCGCCATGGCCCGACCGAAAACGAAGGAAAATGACCAGCCCGCCGATGATGGTGGCGAAGTCTACAATCGCCCTGATGCCGCCAAGGCACTCAAGATCCTGGATGAGGAAATCAAGCCGCGTGAGGCATTCATTGCCGAGAAGCGCGGCGACCTTTCCGATCCGCACCGCCGGATCAAGGATGAGTGCCATTTCCCGCGCATGGTGCTGAACTTCATCTCCCAGCTGGATGGCATGGAAGATGCGAAGCTCGATCATGTGCTGCTGGCGCTGCACCTGGGGCTGGAACACCGCAACTATCACCGCCCGTTCGACCTGGTGGCGATGGCCGTAGGCGCGGCGCCGAATGATCCAGTGGTCAAGACCAGCGCGCGCCGCCGGCCCAAGCTGGTGACGGTCCCTGACCCCGACTTCGATGACGGCGATTTCGCCGCGGCGGCCGACGTCGATCCCACCAATCTGAAACTGAACTGACCGACTGCGGGGGCGCCGCCGTGCGCCCCCGGTCTTCGGAGACAATGGGAGGGCATCTTGAGCCACCTAGCGCTTGACGTTTCCGCATCATCGACCGGCTGGATGGTCTGGTTTGAAGGCGATATCCGCGAAAAGTTCTCGACGCCGAAATGGCTCAAGGTGCTGGACGTGCTCAAGCTGAGCGCAACCAGTTCGAACTGGCGCGTGTTCGACGGCACCAGCGTGGCCCATGGGGCCTGGGCACTCAAGTCGGAGTGGAGCCGCGAAGGGGAGCCACACGCCAAGCTGCACAGCAATCTGGCGGTGCTCCACGATTTCGCGCCCTTTGAGCACATCATCTATGAGCAGCCACTGGCTGCCCAGCATCGCGGCCAGGCGACCAACGCCGGCAACGACATCCTGGTTGAACTGGTCGGGCACGTCAAAAGCTTCGCGTTCGCCTACCACTGCCGGTCGATCCAAGATCTGCACCGCGCCTCATGGCAGCGGGATTTCATCGGGCCGCAGAAGCGCGGAACCAAGCGCAAGACCATCACCGACCTCTATGTCGAGCGGGCACGGCATCTGGGTTTCCAGTTCCGCAAGCCAGACGAGGCAGCGGCGATCGGGCTGATGACCTATGGCCTGGGCTCGCGCAACATCACGCCGCCATGGCTCAAGGATGAAGTGCTGCGCCCCATGATGATGGGGGCACGCTGATGGGCAGATCATCGTCGATGAGCCACGTCGAGTGCGCGCGCCGCCGCCGCGAGATCGCGCAGGCTTTGCGCGGGAGCGAGCCCCGTAAGGCAATAGCGGCCCGGTTCAGCGTCAGTTACGACCTGATCTGGCGGGTTGCGCGGGATTACGGGCTGCCCATGGCCACCAGCGGCCGCCGCCCGGCATCCTGGCCCGATATCCCCGATCACCTGCGTAAGGATTACCGGCGCCTCTGCCAGTACATGGCCCCTGAGGCTGCGCGCGCCAAGCTGGAGGGCTCTGCGCATGTCGGATGACATCGACCAGACCCGCAGCCGGATGTGCTGCCCAGACGAGAAACGGCTCGAAGGCCGCAAGATTGTGGCTGGCCTGCCTGTGGTCGATCTGCACCGGCACAAGGGGCTGTATCGCGGCGTCGTGCTGGAAGGCGGCGGCGCGGCGGGGATCAGCCAGCGGGTGATGTTCTGGCAGCGCGGTGGGAAGCTGAGCCGGAATGCCAGCCATCCCTACGACATCAAGCGGGGGCAGTAGTAGTGGCGCGCCGTTACACCATGTTTTCCGCTGGCCAAGGCAGCTTTCGCGCGGCGATGATCGATCGTTGCAGACATCCTGATGCCGAATTCGGCCTCGTGTTCACCGATACGCTTTACGAGGATGCCGATGCCTATCGGTTTCTGATCGAGGGCGCGGCACTGGTGACTGGGCGCCGCCTCAACTGGACCGTTCGAGCGGAGGATTTCCCCGACTATCGCGTGCCCGAAGATGTGCCGATCGAGGAATATCACGGCAATCCTGAGTGGCGCGCGTTTCTCGCGGACCTGCGGGCGCGCACGATCGACGCCATTCCAGAACTGGTCTGGCTGGTTGAAGGTCGAGACCCTTGGGAAGTGTTTCGAGATCGCCGCTTTTTGGGGAACAGCGGCGTTGCAGATCCGTGCAGCGAAGTCTTG
>NZ_QBUE01000040.1:2500-5650 GCF_003058045.1 Novosphingobium sp. GV079
AGGCGAAGAAGGACGTGGCACGCTGCGATAAGCGTCGGGGAGCTGTGAGCGAGCTTTGATCCGGCGATTTCCGAATGGGGAAACCCACCTTCACCATTTCTTCTGTCACCCTGGCAACAGGGTGGTTGGAGAGGTGGATAAGGTATCACCTTAGTGAATATATAGCTTTGGTGAAGCGAACCCGGGGAACTGAAACATCTCAGTACCTGGAGGAAAAGACATCAACCGAGATTCCGTTAGTAGTGGCGAGCGAACGCGGACCAGGCCAGTGCCTCATCTTCAACTAGCAGAACTGTCTGGAAAGGCAGGCCATAGCGGGTGATAGCCCCGTATGCGAAAGTGATGGATGAGGCCTCGAGTAGGGCGGGACACGTGAAATCCTGTCTGAACATGGGGGGACCACCCTCCAAGCCTAAATACTCGTACATGACCGATAGCGAACTAGTACCGTGAGGGAAAGGTGAAAAGCACCCCGATGAGGGGAGTGAAACAGTACCTGAAACCGGATGCTTACAAGCAGTAGGAGCCCCATAGGGGGTGACTGCGTACCTCTTGCATAATGGGTCAGTGACTTAGTTTATCGAGCAAGCTTAAGCCGTTAGGTGTAGGCGTAGCGAAAGCGAGTCTGAATAGGGCGCTAGAGTTCGATGAATTAGACCCGAAACCCGGTGATCTAGGCATGACCAGGCTGAAGGTGCGGTAACACGCACTGGAGGGCCGAACCGTTCAATGTTGAAAAATTGTCGGATGAGTTGTGTTTAGGGGTGAAAGGCCAATCAAACCGGGAAATAGCTGGTTCTCCGCGAAATCTATTGAGGTAGAGCGTCGGACGTATACCGTTGGGGGTAGAGCACTGGATGGATGCGGGGGTCGCGAGATCTACCAACTCTAACCAAACTCCGAATACCAACGAGATTTATCCGGCAGACAGACGGCGGGTGCTAAGGTCCGTCGTCAAAAGGGAAACAGCCCTAACCTACAGCTAAGGTCCCCAAGTCACGTCTAAGTGGGAAAGCATGTGGGAATCCCAAAACAACCAGGATGTTGGCTTAGAAGCAGCCATCATTTAAAGAAAGCGTAACAGCTCACTGGTCTAACTAAGGGTTCCTGCGGCGAAGATGTAACGGGGCTCAAGACGTGCACCGAAGCTTAGGGTTCAGATCTTTGATCTGAGCGGTAGCGGAGCGTTCCGTAGGCCTGCGAAGCGGAAGGGTAACCGACCGTGGAGGTATCGGAAGTGCGAATGCTGACATGAGTAGCGATAAAGAGGGTGAGATGCCCTCTCGCCGAAAGACCAAGGGTTCCTGCTTAAAGCTAATCTGAGCAGGGTGAGCCGGCCCCTAAGACGAGCCCGAAGGGGGTAGTCGATGGGAACCACGTTAATATTCGTGGGCCTGGAGATGAGTGACGGATCTCTTAAGTTGTCAGTTCTTATTGGATTGAACTGGCTGCGACGAGGTTCCAGGAAATAGCCTCTCCATATAGACCGTACCCGAAACCGACACAGGTGGTCAGGTAGAGTATACCAAGGCGCTTGAGAGAAGTATCCTGAAGGAACTCGGCAAATTGCCTCCGTACCTTCGGAAGAAGGAGGCCCCACATATGCGCAAGCACTTGTGGGGGGCACAGGCCAGGGGGTAGCGACTGTTTAGCAAAAACACAGGACTCTGCTAAGTCGGCTTCAAGACGACGTATAGGGTCTGACGCCTGCCCGGTGCCGGAAGGTTAAGAGGAGGAGTGCAAGCTCCGAATTGAAGCCCCGGTAAACGGCGGCCGTAACTATAACGGTCCTAAGGTAGCGAAATTCCTTGTCGGGTAAGTTCCGACCTGCACGAATGGCGTAACGACTTCCCCACTGTCTCCAGGATATGCTCAGCGAAATTGAATTCTCCGTGAAGATGCGGAGTACCCGCGGTTAGACGGAAAGACCCCGTGCACCTTTACTGCAGCTTCAGAGTGGCATTAGGAAAGAATTGTGTAGCATAGGTGGGAGGCTTTGAAGCACTGGCGCCAGCCGGTGTGGAGCCATAGGTGAAATACCACCCTGTTGTTTTCTGATGTCTAACCCAGCACCGTCATCCGGTGCGGGGACCCTCTGTGGCGGGTAGTTTGACTGGGGCGGTCGCCTCCTAAAGAGTAACGGAGGCGCGCGATGGTAGGCTCAGGACGGTTGGAAACCGTCTGTTCAGAGTGCAATGGCATAAGCCTGCCTGACTGCGAGACTGACGAGTCGAGCAGAGACGAAAGTCGGTCATAGTGATCCGGTGGTCCCTCGTGGAAGGGCCATCGCTCAACGGATAAAAGGTACGCCGGGGATAACAGGCTGATGATTCCCAAGAGCTCATATCGACGGAATCGTTTGGCACCTCGATGTCGGCTCATCACATCCTGGGGCTGGAGCAGGTCCCAAGGGTTTGGCTGTTCGCCAATTAAAGTGGTACGTGAGCTGGGTTCAGAACGTCGCGAGACAGTTTGGTCCCTATCTGCCGTGGGCGTCGATACTTGAGAGGAGTTGCCCCTAGTACGAGAGGACCGGGGTGAACATGCCTCTGGTGTACCTGTCGTTCCGCCAGGAGCGCAGCAGGGTAGCTATGCATGGACGGGATAACCGCTGAAAGCATCTAAGCGGGAAGCCTCCCTCAAGATAAGGTATCATCGAGTCGTGGTAGACCACCACGTTGATAGGCCGGGTGTGGAAGTGCGGTAACGCATGAAGCTAACCGGTCCTAATCACTCTTATCATGCTTGTAGAATCCACACCCTCACCACCAACCCTGCACAACATGCAGCGGCCAACGGTGACAATCGGACGATCCTCAAGCCAGATCCCAACATCATCGATCTAAACCCCTCATGTGCGCCCGCTCCATTGCCTGGTGACCATAGCGTCTGTGTCCCACCCGATCCCTTCTCGAACTCGGCCGTGAAACCAGTCCGCGCCAATGGTACTAACGCTCAAGCGTTGGAAGAGTAGGTCGTCGCCAGGCATTGAAGCTGGCGCACACGAATAAAACCCATTCACAAAGTCTCTCCTGCGGCCCCGTCGTCATAAACGACGGGGCCGCAGCGCATCGCGGGGTGGAGCAGCCCGGTAGCTCGTCAGGCTCATAACCTGAAGGTCGCAGGTTCAAATCCTGCCCCCGCAACCAT
>NZ_QBUE01000041.1:0-4201 GCF_003058045.1 Novosphingobium sp. GV079
CAAAAGGGCACGCCTTACCACTGGCTGGGTTTTAATCCGCCACGCTCAGCACCTCGCCGGCGTTCCAGTGGCTGGTTTTGTCACCGCCGTGCACAGCACGGCATCCAGGCCGGGGAAGGGCAGATCGTCGGCAAAGAGAGGATCGGGCTCGGGAAGATAGTCCACCTGCATCTTGCCCTGGGCATTGAGAGCACAGGTGACGTTCTGGGTAAGGTCGATCTCGATGAGCGCATCGTATTTGCTGTTGTCGATCACATCGTGATCCAGCGTGAAGGCCTCTTTGCCAGGCGCCAGCAAATCAGGCTGATGGATGCGGAGCCAAGCGCAGAGGACATAGCAGACCGCCGCGATATCCGTGGTCATGTCCATCAAAAGCACTTTGGCGCGGAAGCTCATCATGAACCCGAACGTGCTTGTCTGCCGGCATTGCACCGTGCCGCGATCTGTCCAAACGCGCAGGCGATCGTTGGACTTGGACAGATCCTCGATAGAGGTGGAGAGCACCTGGCGCAGGCTATCGATCTTGCGCATGGATCAGTCCCACAAGCTAACGGTTTCGAGGGTCTGCGCGGCGGCCGATGGCGATGCTTCGGGCAGGATGATGATGGTGCCGGCCGGGAGGCGCGGGCCGCGCGCGGCCAGGCCGGGGTTGAGATCGAGCACCTGTTCGACCACGGTGCGGGTGTAGCCCAACACGCGCCAGCAGACTTCATCGACGGTTTCGCCTTGGAGAGCGGTGGCGGTGCGGGTCATCAGATCAGCTTCACCCGGTTGCGGCCGACCTGCGCCCCACCCATGGAGCGCAGGTCGGCTACGGCCCCCAGTGCGACCCGACGGGCTTCGTCGGCTGCGGTATCCTTTTCGAGGGCGCGATCAAGGCCTTGGTCGGTAGCGCTTATGTCGCGGTAGGCGGCATAGAGATCCGCAGCCGCGAAATAGGTGATGATCCGTTCCCACAGCTTGACCGCCATGTTGCCCCCGTTGAGCGTTTCGGCGGTCACGTGTTCCAATTTCGCCACCCCGGCGCTGGCCTTGGCGGTGCGCCACACGGCCAGCTCGCGGAAAGCGTGCAGCATCGCCCCTTCGATCGCCATGGTGAGGCGGGCGGTGCTGATCGTGCCATCGCCCAGGCGGACGGAATCGCGCACGGTGTCGAGCTTGACCGGTGGGAACCAGCCATCTGCGACGACCTCGGCGCCATCAGGATCCCAGGGGCCGGCGGGGACTGCAATGACGCCAGTGGACATGGGCGGCTCCTTGAAGGTTTTGGGGGGTGAGGATGGTTGGCTGGGCGTCACCGCAAAGCGGCTGCACAACCCGCCATCCGCCCCCCAGCGCCGTGGGCGATTCGTGGATTAGGTCGTGACGGTGGCGGCCTGCTCGGCTTTCTTCTGGCGCGTGAGCCGGTCGAGATCCTTCCTGACGCCGATGTTGCGGTCGAGGACCAGCGCGCGGGACAGCGTGTTGAGCGCCGCTTCGATATAGGCGGCCTTGCCACCGGCCGGGGCATTGTCGGCCGCCGGGTCGAAATCGTCGGCCTTGCGCGCGAAGCTGCGGCCGAGGGCCTTGTAGAGCTTGGCCAGAGCCGGGTCTGGCATGTCCGCGCCGTGGACCAGCTCGAGCGTGCGCAACAGCGCTTCGTGCGGGACGGTCTCGGCCTGGGCCAAGGCTCGCTCGGCGATTTCCTCGGCGACGACGCAAGCAATCGTGCGGTTGAAGCCGGGCAGCACCAAGTGAAAGCGGATCGCGTGCTCGGCCAGGGCAAGGGCATAGTCGAAGTCGCGATAGTCGATCGCCCAGAGCATGTTGGTGACGAGGATTTCGTCCTGCGCCGCCTTGCCCTGGTCGCCGGCCTCGAGCGCGCCCTTGATCCAGGCTTCGAAAGCGCCAGCGAATTCACGCTTCTTGGGGATGCGCGCCTCGTGGCTGGCGATGTCTTTCAGGGCGCGCAGGTTGTCGTGGAGCAGCACGCGCAGGGCGGCGTATTCCTTGCCCTCGGGCGTGCTGGTGTCCGGCTCGGCCGGCGCCGTGCTGTCGGTGGACGGGGCGGCGCCGGCGCGGATGGCCTGCACCCGCTGCTTGTGGCGGCGGAAAGGGCTGCTCATGGGGCTTGATCCTGTTGCGGGTGGTCCGCAGGGGCGTGTGGCCTCCCCTGCGGTGCGCTGGCTCCGGGGTGCCGCCGGCCACGGCAGATCCCCCCTCGACGCCCTCGGGTATTACGGGCGGTCGCCGAAAGTGATGTTCTCGGCCATGACCGCGTGATCGGTGCTCTCGATCACGTAGCCTTCGTTGACCGAGTTGTAGTCCACCAGCGACGCCATGTTTTCCGGCTCGTCCTTGATGTAGCGACGGCGGGAACCTTCCTGGTAGTAGAGCGAAAGGTTGCTGCTGTCGGGCACGCTGGGCTGGCCGAGCGGGGTGACCATCATCGTGCCCTCGGGGAAGTAAGGCACGATCACCGCCGGGCGACCGCCGATCTGCTTTGCAGACATGACGATGTCGGTAACGACCTGGTCGCTGGTGGACTTACCGCCATCGATGGTGTCCGACAGTGGCCGGTTGATCATGGGGAAATACTTCTCGTCCACCAGATCCTGCGAAACGATCACGACGTGATCAGTCGATGCGCGTGCCCAGCTCGGCATGCCGGAGATGAGGTCATAGGCCAGCGCGTCGATATTCTTGTAGTCGCCATCGGCGGTGCTGGCGTCCTTGCCGATGTAGATCGGCTTGGCCGTGCCGGTCGCGGTGGTGACATCGCCGACCGTCACGGTGTTGCGGCCCATCACGTGGTCAGGGCGCTCAAGGCGAAGCTTCTGCAGCCATCCGATGTTGACGTCTTCGCCCATCGGGTTTTCGTCGGCATCGGTATCGTCAGCCGCCGTGGTGCCGTGCCAACCCACCATGATGCGGCTCAATGCCACCGAAATGGCCACTTGGCGCGAGTAGCGATCAGCAAAATCGGGGAAGCGCGACCAGTTGTCGATCAGTTCCCACGGGAGCCAGGTGTCGAACAGGGTGTCGTGCAGCTCCCACTTCCGATCCTGCAGCAAGCCGGCATACTTGGGCCGGCGGGGCAGATTGGGGCGGCTGCGGCGCGAGGCCACCATGTTCGCGGTGCCCAGGCCGATGACCTGGCCCTTGAGATCGCGCACGCCGGGCACGTTGATGCGCTGCAGGAAGCCGACGTTCTCACGCTGGAGATCCTCAAGCCGCTGTTCGGACGAAGGCTCGAGCGAGAACTGCTTGCCCACGCCGCGCGGCGCGTTGTTGCGCTGCTGGATGGCGGCGAAAAGACCGTCCAGCGCCCGGCGGCCGCGATCGGAAAGATTGTAACCCATGTTTTTCAGGTCCTGTGGTGACGGGGTGCGGGGCGGGCGGTGATTGTTTAGAAGACGCCGGCGTAATTCGCGGCGCCACCATCGGAGCGGGACCGCGCGGTGTAGTTGCGCGCCGGGGTCTGTTCCTGGGTGGCTTCCAGCTGCTGCAGCTTCACGGCCAGGGCATCGCTATCGGCACGGAATTCGGTGCGCAGATCGAAGATGGCCTTCGAGAAGCTGGTGCCGAGTTCCTCGAACAGCGGGCGCAGCTGGGCGAAGTCCATCGCGGCGGGCTGGGCGGGATCGGCTTGGGGCGCAGGGTCGGTTTTGGGCGCGGGCGTGAACTTGGATGCGACGCGATCCAGCGCAGCCGTGAACGCGGCAATCAGGCCGGTTCCGGTCGCCTCGCCATCGTCGGGGAACTCCAGCGGCTCGGGCGTTTCGCCCGCCACGGTGAGCACGCCTGGCAGCGAACGGTTGAATTCCAGGCGCTGGGTAGCGATCGACGCGGGGCTGTCGGTGAGGGCGCACCCCATGAGATAGGCGAAGCCCTTGCCTGCGAAGTTCGGCTCGATCTCGATCGAGGGATAGACCTTCTGTCCGGCATCATTCAGCTTCTTGGCGTCCTCGTTGACGTCGAACACGCCAAACAGCGCCGTGCGCGTTTCCTTCTTGCCGTTGAAATTGACATCGGTCTTGCCGATCGACAGCTCGACCACGTCGCCATAGGCGCGAAATGGGCTTTCCCCCGTGACGCCGCGAATGTGCTCGATGTTGAGCCGCGCACCATAGGTCTTGGGGTCATAGCTCGAGGCGATCTGCTGCAGCATCGCGTCATCGATGGTGCGGCCATCGACAGTCGAGCCGGCGGTGGCGAGCAG
>NZ_QBUE01000042.1:0-4104 GCF_003058045.1 Novosphingobium sp. GV079
GCCCCGATCGGGGCCCCTGTGCTTTGAATCTGCCGCAACGTCAGTGGCCTACTTTTACTCCGCCACAGTGGCCGGTTTTTGCTCCGCCGTTGACACATCTCTTGACCGCTCGCCCACCGCGCTATCGCACCAGGCGGGATTACGACTGCGGGCCAGCCGGCGGCGGGACGCGGCGCTGCAACGTTCGCTACCCGCCAGTTCAGGTGCGTCGATGTTGACCAGGCGCACCCGCTCGACGCCGCAGCGGATGGTGTCGCCATCATGCACTTTCGGATTAGGACAAGCGGTGAGCGCCGCCAGGGCGACAAGCGTGGATAGCGTTAGCATATGGGTATTGTGCCTCAGGTAAAGCTCTGATGCCATTTCGGTTGCGTCCGGTGCCTATCCGAAACGGATTTACCCACTGAGCAGTCACTAGCGAGCGCAGCACCCATAACCGCCGATGCCAACCGCAAACGCCTGAAGCGCGTCTACGCCAGCGAAACCAAAGCTCAGCAGGCCAACTCGACCGAGGCCAAGAAGCGCATACGCGGCAAGCGCGTCTTCACCGTTGAGCTCGCCACGGCGAGCATGCAGATTCAGCCCAATGTCAAGGCCGCCCTGTCAGGCTGGACCAGCGCGATCGACAGCGTCTCCTGGCTGGCGGAAAGCCTTGAAATCGCGTTGGGCGCTTGCGGGCTGAAACAGCGGCTCGAATTGCAGACCGCCTAATGCCAGGGCCAAGCTAAAGCACGGCCGACCGAACAGGCGCCGGCATTTCCCTCATCGACCGGCCCTCGCGCCAGCAGCCGCCATAGCGACCCGGCCCACCGGGGCGATCACAGCGCCAAGCGCATATCGCAAGTGCCAACACTAAATTTTTTTCACAATTATTGGTAAATAATATTCAGTTTATTTGGAAAAATCTATTATCTTTGACGAAATATTTTGTATTATTATCGATAACGAATATTTATTATACCTAATTCTCAATGGATTTTCCGGAATTATTGAATATGGATATAGTATATTAAATCCAGATTCTTTGAAGAAGCGTTGAATTTCCTGATCAATTTCAAATGGAGCCCACATTCCAAAAAAAATAACTTTGCCAAAGGTAAATAATGAAATTTGCATGTGCATAGTGCCGTTCAATGTCTGCACACTAAATGCTCTATGATAATAGGCATCATCGGGACAAAATTCTTCCAACTTCGCGTAACCACACAACCAATTTTCGTTGCACGCTCCTTCTAATCTAAATCGATCTCTTTCTGAAGCGGAGATGCATATAGTTTCTTTATCTGCAAACTCGTGGCTCATACAGAATAAAGCCACCCAAGAGCTTACACAATTAGAATCCTGAATATCTTTTAATTTGAACAGATTATTTTCATGAAAACCTTTTAGGAGTGGTATGGCCTTATCTACTATATATTTCATCCATCCGCCGTTACACGACCTGCAAGCTATTTTTAAGGTTTGAGATCTCGTCGCCCCAGGACGATTGAGCATCCCTTTTTTGGGCACGACAGGCGGCCCACCTAACCCATCCATCGGCCGCAGCAGTAAGTGATTGTTTTTGACATGCGGCGGCGTCGGATTCAAAGAGCGGGACCATTTCCCCCATATATGCTCTTTAGTCACTCCAGCACGGCCGCAGTACACACACCGGAGTGGCGGTTTTGACATTGAACGCTCCAAAATTAGAAAATTTGCGAAACAGTATTTATTGCCGGATATTAAAATTCCAAAATATTCTATAATTTATGAATTTATAATTTAAATTCCATAATCCTTCCTAATGCCAACTACAAAATCATAATATGGCATTTTTAAGTGAGAAAATATTTGAATTGATGCCAGAATATACTTTCCCATATAACCTATTTTTAAATCGTAATATTTGTTTTCGTTTTTTTGTGGATCATGCATCCCCATTGATCCCGTAAGAAATGATAGATGCTGATTACCGTTAACAAATTCCATAATAATAGGTTCAAATTCATCTTTATTCAAAGACAAAAACGCAAGCGTAAGTGCTGATTTCGCCATCATCCTCATAAAAAGGATTAAATCGTCAACCGCAATCATCGGAATAAGCCCACAACCCCCTCCCGTGTTATATACAGATTCAGACAAAATATTATGCGCAAAAATGTTTTTTAATATGCAAGGATCTTGAATATTTACGGTTTTATTTTCTAGTATATATGGACCCTCAAATACGGGAAGCATAAATCTTTTTGGCATAAATTTTAAGGGTAGACTCAATACTTCTAATTCCCCCCCTTCGTGCGGAGCTACCATAAGCTTCAAGTATTTGTCCGGCTTCCGCGAGCGGTTCCGCGGCACACCGTAAGTGAGCCTTGCTGCGTGCAAAAATCGTTTTAGAACGGGTTGGTCGATTTCTCTGTTCAACCGATCACGGCAAGGCTCGCAGCTACTATTGGCGATAGTATGACGTCCGCCCAAAGCCTCAGGCACGATGTGATCGCGTGTTGTACCGGGACCACCACAGAAAATGCAAAAGCCTATTTTCTTTGAAAACGGTACATCTATTGGAATGTATCGCATGCAAGAACTTTCGTATTCTGGCTAAATCTTCCGCACGATGGCCACAACACGGCCTATCACATTCATTTCGCCGTCATAGGCGACCTCTTCGGGATAGTCGGGATTCAGCGATAGGATACGCATGGCGCCTTCCTTGCCGGGCCGCAGTGCCTTGATCATACCTAGGCCGTGCATTTCGATGGCCCAGACGTGGTCCCACATCCGCGGCGTTTGTTGGCCGGTGTCGATCAGGAGAATGTCGCTGTCGAGAATGGCAGGCATCATCGACGTGCCGCTACTGGTGGCCCAGAACAATTGCTCGATCGGCGATTGCGTGAACTGGCGCACCCATGCGCGCGAGAACGGGCGGAGAACCTGTTGAACCGGTGCGTCGTGGATGTAGGTGCCACCCAAGCCATAGGCGAGATTGAACTCGGCTATTTCCACCATGTCTGCGTTCGGCACAGCTACTGCCGCCAAAGGCATGGGTTCTGATGCCGCTCGCTGGGGGTCATCCGTCTGACCTTTGAGATAAGCAGCGGACGTGCCCAGGACCGCTGCGATCTGATCGAGCGCTCTGGTAGTCTTCGTTTCTCCGCTGATCAGCCGGCCTATTGATGGCTGCTTGACCCCGACGGCACTAGCCAGTTGGGACTGGTTCATGCCGGCCCGCTGCATGGCCGCGATCAGGTTTTCCGGCACAATTTCCCACATGACCGAACGATTATACGGAACCGAATAACAGTTCATCCAACTTTCCCGTTGATCGGTATGCGTTTGTGTATATACGGAAGCGTATGAAAACACCTACGCGCTTTGAGGCCCTCATGCAGGTGGCCAAGTGCTTCCCCACTCAGGAGGCAATGGCCGATGCATTCGACGTATCGCAGCCAACTGTCTGGAGGTGGTTGAACCAATCGAAGCAGCTCCCGGCTGAGCACGTTCTGAAAGCCGAAGAGGTTACCGGCGTCCCTCGTCATCATCTGCGCCCTGATCTTTACCCTGTTGATTTGGCGCCGGGACCGCGCTGGCACGGCGTCGATCAGCGCGTAGATCGCTACCAGGCGGCCGTCCTCTTCAATCAGGCGCGCACTTCGAAGCGGGGTGCCGCAGCATGACCAAGCGGCGCGAACCCCTCACCTATGAAGCCACCCTAACCGACGTTGCCGCGGTAATCGGGTGGGACCAGTGCGGCGCCATCTGCGGCGTTTCCGGCCGGGCCGTCCGCCTCTGGTCGGACCACGACTGCGAGACTGAGATCCGCATGATCGATGCCGAGCGCCTCGATCGCGCCTTTCTCGAGCGCGGTGGCACCTATGCGCCCTTCCATCGCCTGCTCGCCCTGCGCCTCGATATCGCCGCGCACGAGGTAGACGGCCATGATCTGGCCGAAATTGCCATGGGCGCGGCCAAGGAAACCGGTGAGGCGGTGGCCGCCCTGATCAAGGCCAGCGGCCAGCCCGATAGCGCCGCCGCGCGGCGCGAGGCCAAGCGCGAAGTGCAGGAAGCGATCGAGACCCTGACCGAGGGCCTCGCCACGATCGAACGAGCCGAAAAGACGGGAGGGAC
>NZ_QBUE01000043.1:0-3826 GCF_003058045.1 Novosphingobium sp. GV079
AAGGCCATGGTCGGCCTGGCCTTTTTCGTCATGTCGCTCTTCGCGGTGCAGATCCGCCAGCGCGAAAAGTCGATCGGCTTCCTCGAGATCACCGGGCAACCCGGCTCGGGCAAATCCACCCTGATCGAGTTCCTCTGGAAGCTGCTCGGCCGCAGCGGATACGAAGGGTTTGACCCCAACAAAGCCACCCCGGCCTTCATCGCCCGCAGCCTGATCAAGGTGGCCAATCTCCCGGTTGGCCTGATCGAAAGTGGCCGGAACGATGAAAAGCGCACCGGTGGCCGCCAGTTCGACCACAACGAGTTGCTCGTGTTGTTCAACGGCCGCTCCCCGCGCGGCACCGGCCAAAAGAGTAACGGCGTCGAAACCAGCGAACCGCCATTCCTCGGCACGATCTACCTGGTGCAGAACGAGCGGATCGACGCGATCCCCGCCGTGCTCGAGCGCCTCATGTCCATGTCGATCGACAAGGCCGGGCGCAACGAAGCCACCCGGGCCGCCGCCATCCGCCTCGAACAATGGCCGATGGAGCAGGTGTCCGGCACCATCGTTCATGTCGTGCGCAACGAGGCCAAGTGGCTCGAGCGCTATTTCGCGCGGTCGGAATTCCACGAGCGGGACATGCGCAGCCGGGTGGAGGGTCTCCACAACGACCGCATCATCAAGAACCATCGCCAGCTCGCCGCCGCCGTCGAAACCCTGCCGGCGCTGTTCCCTGCGATCCGCCAGGAATGGGTGGCCGAGACGCTTTCGCTGATCGAGGCCCTCGCGCTCGATCGCCAGTTGAGCGCCGGCGGCGATCATCCCGCCGTCGCCGATTTCTGGGAAAAGGTCGAATACCTGCTCGCGCGCGAAAAGCCCGAGGACCACGGCGAGGGCCGGTCTCTCAACCAGGCGCGGGACAAGGATCGGCTCTTCGCCATCCAGCTCCCAGAGTTCGAATCGCGCTGCCGCAATGCCGGCCTCTCTGCCCCCAACGTCGACCTGCTCAAGAAGGTGCTGCGCGGCAGCAAGAGCCGCAAGTTTGTCGACCGCAAGAAGGTCAACAACCCCGCCGGCCACATCGTCGGATGCTGGGTGTTCGAGCAGCCCGCCAAGGCGGAGCGCATCATATGACCTGGGCCGAACAGGAATTCCGCATCTGGCACGGCATCCAAAGCCCCGAGCCGCCCGCCGCCGCGTTCGACTATGCCGAGATCCGCGAAATGGCCGAGCGCATGCTGGACACGCGGCGAAACAGCTTCCCCCAGCTCATCGCCAAGGGCCGGATGACAGCCGCCGAGGCCGAGGCGCAGATCGCGGTGTTCGAGATCCTCGCAGCCGAATGGCGCTGGATGGCCACCGGCGAAGGTGCCCCGGCTGAGGCGGAACAGATCCCGGCCCTGCGCGAGGCGCTCGACCAGAGCATCGCCACCATTGCCGAGATCGCCCGCGAGCAGCGCGGGTTGACGGCCGAGCTGGCCGCCCAGGCCGAATGGGTGATCGCCATGGCCTGGCACCTCGAGCCAGGCCGCCGCACCCGCACCTGCCGCGCGCAAACCTTCGTGCTGCGCCAGCTCATCGCCGCCGAACAGGAGGCCCGCCGTGCCGCGTGACCTTCACCCCATGGCCTGCCCCTGCCGCGCCTGCCGCCCGACCGCATCGCCCAGGCCCGCCCGCTTTCCCATCCCCGCCGGCCCGCGCCGGTGGCTCACCGCTGCCAGGGCTCACTGCCTGGCGATCCTCACCCGCTGAACCGGAGATTGCCCATGTCGATTGCCCACCGCCTCGCGCCTGCCCTCTTCGAATGCCGCTGCGGCAACCAGCATTCCGCCGCCGATGGCCACTTGCCCGTGGGCTGGACCACCCGCGCCGGCAACGTCTGGTGCGAAGACTGCACCCGCGCCGGCGTGCCCGTCCGCGAGGCCACCCAGCCCCGCCCGCGCCGCAAGCCCCTCTCGCCCAGGTACGCGGCGCAGTGATCGCCCTCGGCCCCCGCGACGTAGGCCGCGCCGTCGCCCTCACCCTGGTGCTGAGCGCCGCCCTGCACATCCTCGATCGCGTCATCGCCGGCTTCGCCCGCTGCCCGCTCGAGCACTGCCTCCCCTGGTGAAACCAGCCTCCACCCGCAACGAAAGGAAGCCCCGCAATGGCTTGTGAATGCATCAAGAACATCGATGAGCAGCTGACCGACCACACCCTGGAAATCGCGATCTGCTTTGCCAGCGACCGCAACGAGCTGGTCGCCCGCACCTTCACGCCCCTGGTGCGCAAGGACACCAGGAAGCACGAAACGCGCAGCAAGCAGCCGCGCCACTTCGCCCACACCTTCTGCCCGTTCTGCGGCACCCGCCACGATCCCAAACCCGTCGCGCAGGCGACGGAAGGCGGTGCGGCATGAAAACGGTCATCGTTTATGGTCCCATGGCCTGCGGAAAAACCCGCAACGCTGCCCGCATCGCCGCGCATTTCGGCATAGATACCATCGTCGACGATTGGGATGAGAGCCGGCACGTAATCACTCCCGGCGCGATCCATCTTACCAACTGCCCCGTCCGCAAGGGATCAGTTCCGTGCGTCAATTTCGGGGATCTACAGCTTCCTCCGGTAGGCTTGATGAGCACGAAAAAGACCGATCCGCGCCACATCAACAAATATCAGAAGGTCGGCCGACCGAAGAAGGGCGGTGCGGCATGATCGTCGTCCGCGTCGAACTGTGGTCTGCCGTCAACGGCGAAAAGACCGAACTCGCCCGCATGGTGGTCGATAACATCGGCGGCACCAATACCCGTGGCAACTACCGCTGCCGCACCCTCAAGGGCCGCTCCAAGGCCGCCCTCGATGGCGCCCTCTGCGCCGCCATCCGTGGCGGCAAGGGAACCCAGCGCGAAAGCCAGGTCACCGGCCACCCCCGCCTGCGCGAACACGTCTGGAACCTCGTCGCCAAGTGCCTCGCCGCCATGGATTATGGCGACAAGGCCGCTGCCGAGGGAGAAGCGGCATGAAGGCCCTCACCATCTGGCAACCGTGGGCCAGCCTGATCATTGCCGGCGCCAAGCCCTACGAATTCCGGGGCTGGCGCCCGCCGGCATCCCTGATCGGCCAGCGCATCGTCATCCATGCCGGCGCCGCCAAGCGCCCACGCGATGAAATCCAGCTGCTGATCGATCTGTGCCGCTGGCGCCAAGTTCCACTGGTGGCGCCCTCTTGGGCAGAAACCTGCCTGATCGCCGAAAAGGCCGGGGCCGTTCTTCATCAGGCACTGGCCCGCGAATTGCCCATGTCCGCCGGCATCGGCACGGCGATCGTCGGAGAACCGCGCCTCGGCACCGAAATCGCGGAAGAATTCGGCGTCCCCCGCGCCAACGACAGCGACCGCGACGAACACGCCAACTGGGGCTGGCCCATGCGCGAGATCGAGGCCTGGCCCGAACCCATCCCCATGCGCGGCTTTCAGGGCCTATGGAACTGGCAGACCCCCGTCGACGCGATCGGAGGTGGTCATTGATGCTGCTCTCGATCATCTTTGGCACGGTCATCGGCACGATCTGCGGCATAGCCTTGCGGGCGTTGACCACTTGGTCCTGGCCTTGGGCATGGGGTTGGCCAGAATTTCTGCTCGTGACGTGGTGCGCGTTCGGCGGATCCTGCATCGGCGTTGCTTGGCAGATCATTCGGCGAGGCCGGCAATGAGCGCGCGCGTCCTGATCGGTTGCGAGCGCAGCGGTGTGCTGCGCCGCGCGTTCCTCGCACGTGGCATTGATGCCTGGTCCTGCGACCTCGAGCCGGCCGACGATGGCAGCAATCGCCATATTCGCGGCAACCTGCTCGACCATCTCGATGATGG
>NZ_QBUE01000044.1:0-3602 GCF_003058045.1 Novosphingobium sp. GV079
AAGGCCATGGTCGGCCTGGCCTTTTTCGTCATGTCGCTCTTCGCGGTGCAGATCCGCCAGCGCGAAAAGTCGATCGGCTTCCTCGAGATCACCGGCCAGCCTGGTTCGGGCAAATCCACCCTGATCGAGTTCCTGTGGAAGCTGCTCGGCCGCAGCGGATACGAAGGGTTTGACCCCAACAAAGCCACCCCGGCCTTCATCGCGCGCAGCCTGATCAAGGTGGCCAATCTCCCGGTCGGCCTGATCGAAAGTGGCCGGAACGATGAAAAGCGCACCGGTGGCCGCCAGTTCGACCACAACGAGCTGCTCGTGTTGTTCAACGGCCGCTCCCCGCGCGGCACCGGGCAAAAGAGCAACGGCGTCGAGACCAGCGAACCGCCATTCCTCGGCACGATCTACCTGGTGCAGAACGAGCGGATCGACGCGATCCCCGCCGTGCTCGAGCGCCTCATGTCCATGTCTATCGACAAGGCCGGGCGCAACGAAGCCACCCGGGCCGCTGCCATCCGCCTCGAACAATGGCCGATGGAGCAGGTATCCGGCACCATCGTTCATGTCGTGCGCAACGAGGCCAAGTGGCTCGAGCGCTATTTCGCGCGGTCGGAATTCCACGAGCGCGACATGCGCAGCCGGGTGGAGGGCCTCCACAACGACCGCATCATCAAGAACCATCGCCAGCTCGCCGCCGCCGTCGAAACCCTGCCGGCGCTGTTCCCCGCGATCCGCCAAGAATGGGTGGCCGAGACGCTTTCGCTGATCGAGGCCCTCGCGCTCGATCGCCAGTTGAGCGCCGGCGGTGATCATCCCGCCGTCGCCGATTTCTGGGAAAAGGTCGAATACCTCCTCGCGCGCGAAAAGCCCGAGGATCACGGCGAGGGCAAGTCCCTCAACCAGGCGCGGGACAAGGATCGGCTCTTCGCCATCCAGCTCCCAGAGTTCGAATCGCGCTGCCGCAACGCCGGCCTCTCTGCCCCCAACGTCGACCTGCTCAAGAAGGTGCTGCGCGGCAGCAAGAGCCGCAAGTTTGTCGACCGCAAGAAGGTCAACAACCCCACCGGCCACATCGTCGGATGCTGGGTGTTCGAGCAGCCCGCCAAGGCGGAGCGCATCATATGACCTGGGCCGAACAGGAATTCCGGGTCTGGCACGGCATCCAGAGCCCCGAGCCGCCCGCCGCCGCGTTCGACTATGCCGAGATCCGCGAAATGGCCGAGCGCATGCTGGACACGCGGCGCAACCGCTTCCCCCACCTCGTCGCCAAGGGCCGGATGACAGCCGCCGAGGCCGAGGCGCAGATCGCGGTGTTCGAGACCCTCGCGGCCGAATGGCGCTGGATGGCCACCGGCGAAGGTGCCCCGGCTGAGGCGGAACAGATCCCGGCCCTGCGCGAGGCGCTCGACCAGAGCATCGCCACCATTGCCGAGATCGCCCGCGAGCAGCGCGGGTTGACGGCCGAACTCGCTGCCCAGGCTGAATGGGTGATCGCCATGGCCTGGCACCTAGAGCCAGGCCGCCGCACCCGCGCCTGCCGCGCGCAAACCTTCGTGCTGCGCCAGCTCATGGCCGCCGAAAAGGAGGCCCGCCGTGCTGCGTGACCTTCACCCCATGGCCTGCCCCTGCCGCGCCTGCCGCCCGGCTGCATCGCCCAGGCCCGCCCGCTTCCCCATCCCCGCCGGCCCGCGCCGGTGGCTCACCGCTGCCAGGGCGCACTGCCTGGCGATCCTCACCCGCTGAACCGGAGATTGCCCATGTCGATTGCCCAACGCCTCACCCCTGCCCCGTTCGAATGCCGCTGCGGCACCCTGCATGCATCGCCCGATGGCCAGCTTCCCGTGGGCTGGACCACGCGCGGCGGCAACGTGTGGTGCGAAGACTGCACCCGCGCCGGCGTGCCCGTCCGCGAAGCCACCCAGCCCCGCCCGCGCCGCAAGCCCCTCTCGCCCAGGTACGCGGCGCAGTGATCGCCCTCGGCCCCCGCGACATCGCCCGCGCCGTCGCCCTCACCCTGGCGTTGAGCGCCGCCCTGCACATCCTCGATCGCGTGATCGCCGGCTTCGCCCGCTGCCCGCTCGAGCACTGCCTCCCCTGGTGAAACCAGCCTCTACCCGCAACGAAAGGAAGCCCCGCAATGGCTTGTGAATGCATCAAGAACATCGACGAGCAGCTGACCGACCACACCCTGGAAATCGCGATCTGCTTTGCCAGCGACCGCAACGAGCTGGTCGCCCGCACCTTCACGCCCCTGGTGCGCAAGGACACCAGGAAGCACGAAACGCGCAGCAAGCAGCCGCGCCACTTCGCCCACACCTTCTGCCCGTTCTGCGGCACCCGCCACGATCCCGAACCGGTCGCGCAGGCGGCGGAAGGCGGTGCAGCATGAGCACCGTGTTTCTAACCACCTACGAGGTGATCGGCGCCCTTGATGCTGCACGCGCCCATTATGCGGCGATCAACGCCGCCGTTCGTACGCAGTGGGCCTTCGTCACCGAAGTGAACGGCGAAGGTTTTCGCCCAGACAGCAACGGCGGTGTGCGCTCCATCTTTTTTCATGAACTGCCGCCCGGATGGCGAAAGATTGGCAGCGAAAACGGGAATGTCGAGGCTGTCCCGCACAAGGGCAGCAACCTTGGCAAGGTAGCGGCTCGGAAACTGCTGGAACTTCCCAGAGCGCCACAGCCTCATGCCCTGGCCTCGGCTTTTGGCTATAATCCGCCGCACTTCGCTATCGAAAATGGCCGGATCTACTTCGCCACCGATTTGACCGTCACATTCCCATCTGAACGCATCTTCTTGCGGCTTCCCCGCTTCGCCGACGATGGCTTCGTGCCGGATGAAGACAAGTTGCGAGCGATCCCCGAGAGCGAGTTCATGGCCGCGATCGAGGCGCATAATGCCGAGGCGCGGCGCCTGCGCGAAGCGCAGGAAGGCGGTGCAGCATGATCGTCGTCCGCGTCGAACTCTGGTCCGCCGTCAACGGCGAAAAGACCGAACTCGCCCGTATGGTGGTCGACAACATCGGCGGCACCAACACCCGTGGCAATTACCGCTGCCGCACCCTCAAGGGCCGCTCCAAGGCCGCCCTCGATGGCGCCCTCTGCGCCGCCATCCGTGGCGGCAAGGGCACCCAGCGCGAAAGCCAGGTCACCGGCCACCCCCGCCTGCGCGAACACGTCTGGAACCTTGTCGCCAAGTGCCTCGCCGCCATGGACTATGGCAACAAGGCTGCTGCCGAGGGAGAAGCGGCATGAAGCTGCGCCGCATCCTCACCGGCGCCGCGATCAGCGGCGCCATCGCAATCGCCATCAGGTCCTTCGCCATCTGGGAACTGCCTTGGGACTGGGATTGGGCAAACACCGGTGTTGTCGTCCGGCTTCTGATCGCCTGGGCTGCATGCGCGGGTGGGATGGTAAGTGAGATCTTCACCCGCTCCATCAGAGGCCGGCAATGAGCGCCCGCGTCCTGATCGGTTGCGAGCGCAGTGGTGTGCTGCGCCGTGCGTTCCTCGCCCGTGGCATTGATGCCTGGTCCTGCGACCTCGAGCCGGCCGACGATGGCAGCAATCGCCATATTCGCGGCAACCTGCTCGACCATCTCGATGATGG
>NZ_QBUE01000045.1:0-3581 GCF_003058045.1 Novosphingobium sp. GV079
GCGTCTGCCTATGCCGAAGCGATCGGGGAATCTGGCTCGATGACAACCGCCTGGCTGACATTGCGCTCCACATCGATGTTCGCGTGGGCCGGCTTGTGGCGAGACAGCGAGGATTGGGGGCCGGTTTATACCGGCGTGATGACGCGCAACGCTCCCGAGTTGGCCTCGATCCATGATCGGTCGCCAGTGATCCTGGCACGCGAGGACTGGGATACCTGGCTCAATGCCCCACTGGCAGATCTGCAGCAATTCGATCGACCTTGGCCTGCAGACGATGTTTTCGTCATGCCCACCAGCATCTCGTGGAAAGATGGTGGCCGTGAGTCCCTGGTAGATTGGAGCTGGGAGGCAGGGCAGCATCGCGCCCCGCCCCCCACAAGTTCCTTCAGTTCGAAATGATCACTTCTCCCACGACCCGGCTCTGCGCCATCCCGCCCACCGTGTAGCGCACCGGCACCGCCTCCATCGTGAAGCCGTCGAAGATCCGCCGTACCTCGGGTCGGTCATTCAGCGACAGGATGAACCTGCCTTTGATGTCGCGCAGCTGATCGGCCATCGCCTCGAACTGGTCTCGGTCAAACAGATCGCGGCCATAGTCCGTTTCGCAGCCAAAATATGGCGGATCGAGGTAGAACAGCGTCCCCGGCCGATCATAACGGGCGACAAAATCCGCCCAGGGCAAGCGCTCGATTACCACGCTGGAAAGCCGCTCATGCGCCGCCTCGAGCACAGGGCCGACCTTTGCCACATCGAACCGCGCCGGACCGCCTGTGTCCACCCCGAATACACGCCCAGCCACCTTGCCGCCAAAGGTCAGCTTCTGCAGGTAGAGGAACCGCGCCGCGCGCTCGAGATCGGTCAGCGTCGAAGGATCCTGCCCGCGTAACCGCTCGAACCCCGCGCGCGAAGTCACCTGCCAGCGCAGCATGTCCATGAACGCCACATAGTGCCGCTGCAGAATGCGGAAAAATGTGGCCACGTCCTCCGACCAATCGTTGATCACCTCACATTTCGGCCGCTGGTCGCGCCGGAAAAATACCCCGCCCATGCCCACGAACGGCTCGGCATAGAGCCGATGCGGCACAGCGTTGATCTGCGCTACCAAGCGCTTGGCGAGCATCTTCTTGCCGCCGATGTAAGGCGCAGGCGGCCGCGTGGGACTGACCGGTTTGAGCTGGTCGAGCACGTTCGACAACATCGCAAATGTTCCTTATATGTTCTCGCCGCCGAGTCGGCAGGCGGGATGGCCTCGGGTGGGCCTGTCTGGGGACATGACGATCTGCGGTCGTCGGAATGGGGCGGTGCAACGCCCCCTTCCCCCGCCTCTCTCGGCGGGCGGAATCCTTATAGCGCGCCGGCCGCCACGCGGGTGCCGTCCTGCTTGATCACGCTGCCATCGCTGCACACGTAATCGCGGAAGGCGAGCACGGGCAGACCGGTCCAATCGTTGAGCCGGAGCATGCGCCGCATGATGGGCACGATCTCCGTCTCGAAGAACGCATCGCGGGTTTGGCCTACATTTCCCAACCCACCGGCTGCCTGGGGGATCACGCCGATCAGGATCGGCGGGGTGCGGTGCGCGGCCAGCATGTCATCGCGGCTGATGTTCTTGACGGCGGAGAATTCGTCTTTCGCCGTCACGTCCGCGATCGGCATGATCTGGATGCCGTCTTTCTTCCCCTTGGGGATATAGACCAGCATGTTCTTGAAGTTGCCCACGCCCTTGGAACTGCCCAGCTGCTCTTCGATGGCGTCAACGGTGGCCTGGTCGGCCAGCGGCTCGCTCACATAGAACACGAAGCCCGCATGCGCGCCGTTGAGGTAATAGCGGCGGCGAAACAGCGTGGCGTTTTCTGACAGCAGACCGCTTTGCAGCGCCGACAGCCATTCCGGCAGACCATAGATTTCCTGTGCAACGTCAGGCTGTTGCAGCTGAAAAATCGTGCCGGGTGCATAGGCATGCTCATCACCCCGCGCGCAGTTCGTCCACCAGAACACGTTGGGATCAATCCCGGCGCGCGTATGAATTGCCGGGCTATGCGCCAAGGTGGCAATGCGCCCGCCCAGATTTGGCACGCTCTCGAGATAGGCATTGCCCATCTGCAGGAAATCCAGCGCCCAACGCTCGAACACGTCGGCCGCCAGCCACCGCGAAGGCGTCTGCTGCGCCACCAGCAGGTTGACTTTCAGCCCGATCGCGCTGCGGTGATACGGTGAGACGTTGAACGTCTGCGACAGCCGCGCCATCGGCAGCGGCGGCTCGTACCAGCGGCCATTGTGCCAGATCTCGAAATACTGGGCGAGTTCGCGGCGATCGAGCACGCTCTCCGGCTCACCGAAGCGGAACACCTTGGCCGGGGCATGGCTGGCCTGGTCCTCGGGCTGATCGGCCAGGGCCACGGCGGTCGAGCTGGGTTCAGTCATCATCGGTCCTGTCAGTTAAGGAAGCGCACGCGCCCGGCCGGCGCCTGGATCTCGGCCCCCGCATCGAGCGGTTCGTTGGAAAGAGCGTGGAGGATCGCCCAGGCGATATCGGCGTGGCCGATCTCGCCGTTCCGCCGCGCGGTATAGGTCACGCCGCGCTGGCTCCCGGTCAGCGTCGGGCGAATGGCCATGAAGGCCTGCATCACATCGGTCCAACCGGCATCGAATTCGATACGGCCGGCGCGGAA
Source organism: Novosphingobium sp. GV079 (assembly GCF_003058045.1). Classification (NCBI taxonomy): domain Bacteria; kingdom Pseudomonadati; phylum Pseudomonadota; class Alphaproteobacteria; order Sphingomonadales; family Sphingomonadaceae; genus Novosphingobium; species Novosphingobium sp. GV079. The sequence goes on from NZ_QBUE01000045.1 coordinate 2,673, forward strand.
AACGTTCTGCCCCTTGATGACCAGGGCAGTTTTGCTGGCCACCGAATATTCGATCTTGCGCGCGAGCGGGAACCACTTGCTCACCAATTCCCACACCGCCTGGCCATGCCCGGTCGTGTCGATCGATATGTCGGTGACGTTGTAGCGCTTGCAGACCGCCCGAATGGCGTCGGCCTGGCCGGCAAAGTCCAACCCGTTGAGCCGGATCTTCTCGAGCACCCGGAATTTACCCCCCGGTTTTTCAGGGGGCGCAAGAACGGCTAGCGCGGCATCATCCCGGCCCTGCTTATTAGGGTCATAGCCCAGCCACACCGGCTTATCGCCGAACGGCCGCCCACCAGAAATCTCGATCAGGGCGGGCGCGAAATCCCGCCACTTGTAGAAGCTGTCGACCCGCGCCGGGGCGAGGCGCACATAGGGGAACGAGCTTTCGGAATCGTCGATGTCCTCGCATTCGAACAGGTTGCGGAACCGCTCGTCCGAATACTCGCGCCGCAGCTCGTCCACGTCGACCAGCTTGCCCAGGCCCTTGGCCACCGCGTCATGGATGGTGACGAGCTGTTGCCAGCTACCATCGGGCATGATCGCGCCGTTCCGCAGATTGCGGTGCGAAATATCGAACGGCTGCTGATCGCCCTTCGCGCGGCCGGCGTTCCACTCCTCACCCGACCAGAAGCCATAGGACTGGTGCGTCTTGGTCGAAGGCGTGGAGAAGTAGGTCTTTTTGTAGATCTTGTGCGTGGCCATACCGCTGGCCACGCCGTTCAGCTCGGTGAAACCGTGCACCCAGGCGAATTCATCGAAGTAGAAGTCGCCGCTCTCGCCCTGGGCGGTCGCGCTGTTGGTCGACAGCGGATAAAAGCCCACCGCATCCATCGCCGGCAGCGCCTGCGGCTCGCCATCCTCGTC
>NZ_QBUE01000046.1:0-3477 GCF_003058045.1 Novosphingobium sp. GV079
ACCTTGGCGGCGGCCTTGCGGATTTCGTCGCGGCCCTTCGACGTGGAGGCGTCGGGCTCGGCAATCAGCGATGCCTCGCGCACCTTTGCCACGAAAGTCTCGCGGCGCTGAGGATCGAGCAGGGCAATCTCGGGCTGGTCAAAAACCGCCTGGATGATGTCGGTGGTAGCCGGCGGCAGGATTTCGCCTTCAACCCGTTCGGGCGCAATGGTAGCAGCTTCAACCATGGATCAGCGTCTCCACAATGAGGATGAGAGCCCCAGCGAGAACCGGGGTGATAATGGTGAGGGCGATGGCTGCAGCGGCCACGGCGCGGGTGATGCCCGCCTCCGCGATGATGGATCGCCAGGCAGCGATGTTGCGGATCACAGCGCGATCTCCCGTGCCGGAGCACCCACGGCATCGGCGCCGGGGGACCACTGCCAGGCCTCGACCGGCTCATAGGCATCGATGGCCAGTTCCGTGACCACATCGGCGCGCAGCTGCGGCACCCGCACCGAATGGGAAAAGCCGGGCTTGCGCACCCACATGTCCTTGCCCTGCTTGATCTGGTAGATGCGCAGCACCTGCTTGCCGCCGGCGCATTCCAGCACCGCGAACTGATCCTTGTGGGCGCATGACAGCTGGGCCTCGGCCACAACGTTGGTGAGCGTGCTGGCCTCGATCCGCAGCGGGTAATGGACGCCGTTGTGCAGCTTCCATGCGCGATAGGTGGCAGTAGCCATCGGGGCGGCGCGCATCAGGCAGCCTTCCCCACGGCGGCAGCGCGGGCGCATTCGGCCTGCCAGATGGTGTTGAGCCGGTGCCAGTCGCGGATGCCCCAGGCGGCGGCCAGCGCTTCGGGATCACCGAAGCGGGCGTTCAGCAAGTCATCAATGCTGGTGAAGCTGTTGGCGACCGCAGCGAACTGCCGGCGCTCGGCATCGTTGCAGGCTTCGGCAAAGGCATAGCCGACGGCGGCGGCCACGGCCTTGTCGCGCAGGACTTCCAGTGCGCGGCGATCGTCTTCGTCCATTGCCCAGACAAAGCTGGTTGGGCCAACGATAGGCGTGTGGCGAACGATCGAGAGCGTTTCAGGCGCGATCGCGGCAACAAGTGCGGCGGCGCCAGGGATTTCGAGAGTGGTGGCAATGGCCATGTGACCCGTCTCCAAGATGGCCGGGTCTGCGCTTGCGGCTCACCGGCTGTTGGAAACGGAATTACGATAACCGTAACATCACGTCAATACGAAAATCGTAACTTACGCCATCGCGCTGTCAGGAAAATATGCTGGCTATGCCATAGATCGCGCCAGCGGGTAGAAGGCGGACAACAGTCTGGATTGCGAGGATGCGCGGGAAAACGCGCAAGTCACCGCGCAAATTTGCTGCCATAACGTGGTCGTACATCGGGCCGGTAGCGATGCCCCAAACGGCATTGAGAAAGGCGACCGGCAGTATCCACCATGCGCTCATATGATCGAGGCCTGATGCGATTGACGTGCTGATGAGTCCTACGATCAGCAAAAAGCCGATCATCGCGACATGCCCAGATGAAGGCAAAGCATCGCAAATGCCCATATGATAAGGGGCCAGATGTAATTCTTGGGGGCCTTGATGGTGCTTTTGGTAAGGGCATACGCGACAATGGCGGATACGGCCCATACTCCCCAGCCTTCAACACCGAACAGCAGTTCAGTTGCGACAAAGGTGCAAAGGTTGAAATGCCACAGTTTCACTTGCCGTATGGATAAATAGTCCATCGCCTGGTTACCCCTTCGCCGTTGATTCACAGCCCTTCGTCGCTACCCCATGAAACGACACGACCAATGACTATGATCTGGTGTTCACCCATCATAATAGGCTGGTGATCTGGATTATTGGATGCGGGTTCGAACCTCGCCGGCGCTTCCATGAACCGCTTGATGGTGGCCTCTCCATCGCCGTTCTGGATGAGGTAGACCTTGCGTTCGAAAAGCGTTTTCTGCGTGGGGTCAACTGCTGCCCAGCTACCGTCTGGCAGAATCTTGTCCATGCTATCGCCCTTTACCTCGACGGCAAAAGCAGCCTTGCGGCCAGGCTTTTTCAGGATCGGCACGGAATAGTGCGGTAGGTTGATTGCCTCTCGCCAGGCTCCCGCTGCGGCAATGCCGATCACCGGCACCCATTCGAAGTCGTCGCGGTGATCGCTCTCAACCTCTCCCATGCCGAACAACTTTGCCAGGGTGACCATTTCATCCTGTTGGATCATTCGCTCACCACGCCGGATTTCGGAAATTCGTGGCGGGGCGATGCCCAGCAATGCGGCAACATCCTTGGCCTTGTGGTGCTTTGCATCGAGCCGACGCAGCAATTCGTCGCGGATTTCGTCGTGCGTAACCATGAGGCGACATTGCGGAAATCGTAATTCCCCGTCGATAACGGATATCGTAACAAGAGGGCTTGCCGGAAGTTTACGATTATCGTAATTCATGGCGCATGATGACCGCTGAGCAGATGATTGCCGCCTTGGGCGGCACCGTGGAGGTGGCGAAAGCCATCCAGGCCCCACCCTCGACCGTCTCCAGCTGGAAGACGGCCGGCAAGATCCCGCGTTGGCGAATGGCGGAGATCGAGCGGCTTGCAAAGGACAAGGGCGTGTCCCTTGCTGCCCAGGCAGCGCCATGACCGCTCCACTCGCCACTATCCGGCACCACCAGCAGGACCACGCCCAGATCTGGGTGACCCAGCTGGCTGGTGACAAGGTGCATGTGTCGCTGAGCAATTGCGGCATGAGCACAGCAATCGTTCTCGACGCCGAAATATGCGCAGAGTTGTTCGCACGAAAGTTCGCCGAACATCACGCTATCGCAGCCAGTTAGTCTGAACGTCTCCATATCGGCGCGTTTATGTGTCCGCATATCAACAAACAGTTAACTTAGCAGACGCAGCAAAAATATTGCGGCGCTGCGGAAAGCGAGGTTGCCATGTCTGGTCCTGACTTGATCACTGTTTCTGTTGCAGTTGGTGAGATTGCCATTGCTGCCGGCTTTGCGATTGCATGGCGCGGTAGCCTGCGCCGGGCAGCAGCATATCGCCGCGCGCTCAACCGGGCTGAGTTCCATGTTGCCAACCTCCAGCGCGCCCTGGGCGATACCTTGCGCGATGCCGACAAGGTCCGTGCCGCGCGCAAGAAGGCCAATCGCGCGGCCATGAAGGCGGCCGACGCGGGGGCCCGGCGCCAGCAGACCGTCGATGCCCTGGCCGTTACCCATCTGCGCCCGCGCGCTGAGGTGGTGGCCGAGGTTCGCGCGCGCCGCCACGCCTGAGATCCAGCGCGGGCGGGGCCGCGTCAAAGGGAGGCTGGGGTTTGGATACGCCCTGAGCACGTCGACTGGATGGCCGCGCCTTACCGGCCACGATGGAAGCCTCTCCCCCGATCCCCTCTGGTGAAAGGAGGCCGCCATGGCCCGACCGAAAACGAAGGAAAATGACCAGCCCGCCGATGATGGTGGCGAAG
>NZ_QBUE01000047.1:0-3272 GCF_003058045.1 Novosphingobium sp. GV079
GCCCCGATCGGGGCCCCTGTGCTTTGAATCTGCCGCAACGTCAGTGGCCTACTTTTACTCCGCCACAGTGGCCGGTTTTTGCTCCGCCGTTGACAGATGCACCGGAGCTTGCAACCTCGAGCATGAAGCGAAGCGTTTTTGGGCCTTTTTCGCCTTGGGTCGCGCGGATGAGCCAGACTAACGTGCGCTCCTCCAGTGATGGCACGGCCTTTTCGTCGATGGCGGCGAACAGCTTTTCGGTCATCTCGGCGCCAGGAGAGTTTTCGCTGATTCCCATCACGATCGCGTTAGCGAAGGCCGGATGCGCGTCGATCGGTATTCGGTGCAACAGGCCGAAGAAGCGCTCGGGCTCGTCCTTAACGCGCGCCTGCAGAACACGCGCGAGTTCATATGCGCCGCTGGGAAATCCCGCTGCGGTCCATTCGCGCTTGCCCTCGCCATTCAACTTCTCGAACGCCGTCAGCCACGCATCGTCGCTCATATGCGCTGCGCGGTCGGGGGCGATCGCCGATTGCACGCTGCCGCTTCGAATTATGTCGGGCGATTCCGGGCCGGCGCCGGCGAACTTGCGCGCGAGGACACGGAGCCGATCAGCTGCGGCCGGCGACAGTCGCTCCTCGCCGATCAGCTGCAGGACCGACCATTGGCGCAGCCCAGACAGACCGAGATAGTGGCGCGCCATGCCGCGAATCTCTTCCGGCGTTCGATTGAATACGTTCTTGCTGGGTTCTTTCATGGATAAGGCCCATTTCACATCGTCGAGTTCGGGCCAGAGCGTCAAAATTTGCCGTTCGAACTGCCCCCTCTGGTCGGGATGTAGATAATCCCAGCTGGAGGCCAAGGCTTTGGCCGCGGACAGCGCTGGCGCACCTTCCCAACCTGCGGTGAACAGTGCGGGATGATGGTGTTGCGCGGCGAGCACGCCCGCTAGGCCGGCGCCGTTGCTCGCAATGGTTTCGAGGAGCAGATGCAGTCCGGTGATTTGCTGCGCCGGTTCGACGATCGCTAGCAAGCGTTCCACCTCGGCAGGATCGTCGACGGCGACCCGCGCCAACGCATTCCGAACCACGTCGAGCATTTCAATCCAGGCACCTTCGCCGCGCTCGTAGCGTCGCCAGTGCCAGACGTGGTCCTGGTACGGCGGCCCGCCCTCTCGCCCGGGCATGCGCACCATCGTCTCGCGCATCGCCGGAAGCAGCGCGTCAAGCATGGCGATCGGCCGCGCCTTGGCCAATTCGACGAGATGGTGGAACGTGCCCGTGCCGTTCTCGAACGCCGGCTTGAACGGTGTTCCTTCGTCCGACAGGCGATACCAGGTTGAAAGGCTGGCCGCGAGGATACGGGCGGCGTCGTCGGGTGCATGCGGGATCCAGCTCCCAAACGCTTCGAATTGTCCTTCGCCGCGCGCTTCAAGATGCTTCAGATCATCGATCATACCGAGCGCGCGGATGATCACATCGGCAAGCGCCGGGGCCGACTGCTTCGGGCTGAGCCAGTGCAATTCGTCGAGGACCAGCCCAGCCTGTTCCGGATAAATGTCCAGATAGCCCTGCAAAATTGCGGGTAGCAGTTCGGCGCCGCGATCGGAGATTGACCGGATAAATCGCAGCGCCCAGACCTGCGCATCCTTCGAACCCTGCAGCCAGGCCTGAACGCTCCCGCCCTCGGCGAGCAACGCGAACCAGGCCGGCTGATCGAAGATCACCATGCTGATCGAGCGCGGAACCTCGCCATCTCCCCGCCGCGCCGCATAGCGGGCAAGCTGGTTCCATTCGTCGGCAGTTGGTATTGGCACGGAGCCGAGCCAGCGGAGCACGAGATCGCGAACGTGCGGACGAACCCGGTCCGAGGTCAGAATGGACTCGAGATCGCCCAGATAGCGCTTCGGATCAAGTTCACGCTCGGCCGCGAGGATCTGCCGTACCTGCGTGCGCCGAAACAGCGTCTGTTCGCTAGAAAGCAGGAAATCGAGTAGCGACTGGTCCCCGCCGGCAAACGCGCGGGCATGCAGAAAATCGAACAGCGACTCGTGGAGCAACGATATCTTCTGACCGTTGATGACGATGAGACCCTCTTGCTGAAGGATCTCGCGGGCTCCGGCAAACGCGTCGAGTGTTCGCATCGGCGCCACCAATTCCTGTCGCGCGCTCATTTCCCGGGCGATTGCCTCGAGAGCTGCATAGACGGACCATGCCGGTTTGTGTCGCTCACGGATCGCGCGGTCGCGCTCAGTCAGCAGCTTGTCGAACAACTCGCTGAGATTTTCGACGGTGCGAAGATCCTTGATGCCATTGGCGGCAAGCTGGGCGGCGATCGCAAGACCGATGGGCTGGATCAGCAGCGCTTTGATCTTCTGGCTGTCGGGATTGATGCTGATCTCGAGCTTCTGGAGCACGGGCGCCACGTCGCGCTCCCAGTCGAAGGGCGCGACATCGATCCGAAGCGTTTCATTGCGCTCAGCGATCTCCGAGAAGAGCTGATCATTCTCGACGTCGAAGGTGCGGCATGAGAAAACCAGACGGATATTCGGATAGCTCCGCGCCTGATTCACGAGATCAACAAGCTGACGCCGAACCTGCGCCGAGCGCCCCGACATCTGGCTGACGGCGTCGGCCTGGTCTATGTAGAGGACAGCAGGACGATTGCCGGAGAGACGTTCAAGAACGATTGCCGGGCTGTCGGCAACGTCGATGACCGCCGTGCCCAATTGCGCTAGTGAGGCCGGCTCGCCGACCTGGTCGACCCGGAAAGCAAGCTGCAGATGATTTCGGCCGGCAACGCGCTCGATCGCGTCTCGAATGATCGCCGATTTGCCCGATCCGGCACTGCCCACTAGCGCGACCGTCTTCGATGAAGGTTCGTCCAGCAGCGCGGCGACGAGCTGATCGGTCTCGGTACGCGGAATACTGAACAGCCCCGCGCCAATGGAGGCATAGCTTGCATCGTAGGAGGTGGTTGCGCCCGAGAGGCGGCCGGGCATTGCCTGGTCGACCTCATATTGCTTGATCTCGAAGTCCTTCTCCAGCGCGAAGGCGAGTAAGTCGGCCCTGCTTATGGGCCGATTGAGCGAAGCATCTTCCTCTACCCAAGTCCGGATCGCGGCAATGAGCTGCTCGGGGTCGCCCTTGAACCAGAAGGCGGCCTCGGACGCGACCACGGATTCGAGGAAATCCTCTGAGAGCCCGATCCGAAAGTTGTTGAGCGATACCAGTATGTTGTGATTCACGCCGTCCTTGCGAGAAGATGGTGTGACCAATGGCATGGACTGATAT
>NZ_QBUE01000048.1:0-2386 GCF_003058045.1 Novosphingobium sp. GV079
TCCGCGCTGTAGCGCTTTCTCGTCGTCTTCATTCCAGTCCATTCCTCAGGTCAGGCTGAGCTTATCATCCTGTCCAGAAAAACGGCACCACCTCAGGCAATGTCGGCAACGGCACCAGCCTGCAATCGGAAATCACCCGCACCAACGGCTATGGCCGCATCGGCTTCGATATCGATAATGACAACGAGGTCTATGCCACGGTCAACGTGGCGCGCGTCACCTCCAACAACACACCCAATCCGGGCGCGGCCAAGGCCAATTCGCTCACCCTGCAATGCTCCAACCCGTTCGTGCCCACCTCGATCCAGGATCTGTGCGCGGCCAACGGCATCACCAGCTTCAAGTATGGCGTCAGCAACGCGGTGCTGCCGCAGTTCATCAACGTCAATCCGGTGCGCGAGCAATATCGCTTCGTCGCCGGAGCCAAGGGCAAGATCCCGTTCCTGGGCAGCGACCTGCACTATGACGCCTATGTCGAGCATGGCGAGAACATCACCGACATCACGGTGAGCAACATCACGCTCAACGCCCGCTACAACGCCGCGATCCAGGCGGTGCGCCTGAATGACGGCACCATCGCCTGCGCCGATCCGGCCGCACGCGCCAGTGGCTGCGTACCGCTCAACATCATTGGCGGCGCCACCCCCAGCGCGGCGACGCTTGCCTATATCACCCCTGCCCATGGCCCGCACCAGCACACCCGCCAGACCCAGGACGTGGCCAGCATCGCGTTCAACAACCAGCCCTTTTCCACCTGGGCCGGCCCGGTTTCGCTGGCCTTCGGCGGCGAATGGCGCCACGAATACTACCGCGTGAAAGGCGATCCCTATGGCAACGGGGTCACCGCCAGCAATCCCAACACCGCCGATTACCCGGCCGATCCGCTGCTCAACACCGCTGGCAACAACTGGTACGCGGGCAACTATCACGACGGCAGCGGCAAGTATTCGGTCTATGAAGGCTTCCTCGAAGCGAACCTGCCGCTGGTCGACACGCCCGGCGCCGGCAAGGCCAATCTCAACCTGGCGGGCCGCGCCACGCACTACAGCACCTCGGGCACGGTCTACACGTGGAAGATCGGCGGCACCTGGCAGACACCGGTGGACGGCATCCGCCTGCGCGCGGTCACCTCGCGCGATGTGCGCGCACCCAACCTGAGCGAGCTCTATGCCGCGCCGATCACGGTTACCGTGCCGGGGCTGACCAATCCGTTCAACAACAACCAGCCTGTCACCGTGCAGCAGAACACGATCGGCAACACCGCACTCAAGCCGGAAATCGCGCGCAATACCGAGGCCGGCATCGTGCTGTCGCGCCCGGGCTGGGCACCAGGCCTCAACCTCTCGGTCGATTACTATCGCATCAAGGTGAAAGGCGTGGTGTCCTCACTCAGCGCGCAGCAGGAAGTGAACTACTGCTATGGCGGCGTGACGCAACTGTGCAGCGCCTTCGATCTCAATGCCGCCACGCCCTATGTCAACGTGCAGGCGTTCAACCTCGCCTCGATCTTCACCGACGGCTTCGATATCGAGGCAAGCTACCAGTTCCGGCTCGACAGCCTCGAGCTGCCTGGCAATCTGACCCTGCGCGCACTAGCAACCAATGTGCGCAACTATATCACCGATATCGGCCTGCCCAACACGATCCCCACGCAAGGCGCCGGGGTCAACGCCGGGGCCACGCCGAAGTGGAAAGTGCTCGCCACTGAAAGCTGGGATACCGACAACTTCAGCCTGACCTTCACCCAGCGCTGGTTCAGCGCGGGCAAGATCAGCAACGAATATATCGAGCGCCAGACCAACTGTCCGGTGCAGACCGCACAGCAGGCCACGCTGCACCCCACGATCGACAACAACCGCATGCCCGGCGCGTTTTATTTCGACGTGGGCGCCACCTACAACGTGACCAAGGCGATCACGGCCTATGCCAAGGTGGACAATCTGTTCAACCACGATCCGGCCGCTTCGCCACAGACCAACACCGGGATCGACGTGAACCCGCTGCTCTACGACGTCCTCGGCCGGATGTATCGTATCGGCGTGCGCGCCAGTTTCTGACCAGACCCTCCCTCGCCGCCGGTCCCGCTCCCAGGGACCGGCGGTTCTTTTTGTCCGGTGCTCCTACAGACCTAGGCAATCAGGAACGCGATAACCGCGTCGTCGAGAGCGCTGCCCCCTCCACTCTGCACTGGCGTGTCTTGCGCGGGCATCAGCCGGGCTGCGTGAGCTGAACGCAGGAAGGCCCCGTGCCTTGTTTGGCCGGGGCTGTTGTGTGTTAGGCTGTGTTGAGAGATGGTTGCGGGGGCAGGATTTGAACCTGCGACCTTCAGGTTATGAGCCTGACGAGCTACCGGGCTGCTCCACCCCGCGATGCGCTGCGGCCCCGT
>NZ_QBUE01000049.1:0-2203 GCF_003058045.1 Novosphingobium sp. GV079
GTGAAAACACCGTCGATGACGCGCGACTGCATCATGCCGCCAGCGAACAATCAAAACCGATCAGACCGGAACAGCGACCTCATGAATAAGACGGGTTAGGGCGTACTAAGGGGGAATTTACTGGTGTGCGATAAATGCGTCGGAGGAGGGGAAAGGTCGCGATCGTCGATTCCGGCCTGCTGGAGTGCAGTTTTCATATCGGCGTAGCATCGGTCCGCTTCCGCATCGAACATGCCGGGCATGGCAGCCATGGCGCCAAAGATCGCGGTCAGCCCGTCACCACTTAGCCGCGCTATTAGTGGTTCCAGATCGTCCCGCTCCGGCCCTATGAACTGACCAGAGTTCATCTTCTCCATCAGAGCCACCAGGCGAGCATAGTCAGGATTGGAAAAGAGATCTGTGGCGTGCTGCAACTGGGCGTCCGTCAGTTTTCCGGCTTCCATGGTGATGGCGTCTTTCCACAAGACGGAAGGAACACGGGACAGACAGGACAGCATATCATCCGCGATGGTGCTGATCGCTTCGGTCTTGCCGGGGTTGCGGGGGCCGAGTTGGGCTACTGCCCCCGCGACGGCGTTGGTACGAGCGAGCGTTTTGTCTTCGTTCAGCGCGGACGGTTCGTCATAAACTGCATTCAGATCAAACGGGGGGCGCGCCGCAGCGACAAATGCTGCTTCGAGTTGCTCGCGAGCCGGTTCCTGCGCCTCCTGGGCGTTGACTGCACCGGGCAGACCGATGATCGAGGTGACCAGCATACATGCAGTGCGCAGCATCCAGGCTGCGGAAGCCGTGCGAAACGTTATCATGGCTGTGCCATCCTTTTCACGCGGGTGGCAACCTGTCCCCAAAAGCTGGTCCTGCGCCTCCACCCGCCTGTTATCCCGTGACATGCGGTTCAATCCGCCCAAGTACTCACATAAGCTTATCAAGCACGTCGTCTGAAAATCCGGCATAGCCAGCGGAAAGCGGCCCACTGGTGCCCCCGGGTGCCGGATCGTCGGAATAGAGAACGACGGTGACATTCACATCCCGGCTCACCGGCAAATCTTGAACCGTCTTCACAATGGCAGATAACTGCGCCGGGGTCATTTTTGCCAGCGAGGCTATGTCAATCTTCGACAGATTATCGGGTATGGCCACAGTCTTGCAGGTCGAGTTCACGGTATAGACCATCTGACCCTCGACATCCTCATTGGGCCGTGCCGTGTGGCTTAGAGCATGGCACCGACTGCGCTGGACGGCCTCGGCCGTCACGCGCATGATCGTCGCCATGCGCTGCTGCGCGGTTTGGCTGACATCAGGGAAGGCGGTCCGTGCTTCATCGTCATAGTCGACGTGACGCATGGCTTCTATCACCGGTCTGGCAGAGAACCTGTCGGCGGCCTGGAACGCTCCGGATGTGACGATGCGCGCTCGCCAGCAACTTCTGCGCACATTGATCGCCGACATCATCGTCGACGTCGATGATGCCGTGCGTGACGTCGTGCTCACGATCCATTGGCGCGGCGGCCAGCACTCGGAACTGAGGGTTCGCAAGCTGAAAGCCGGCGAGCACGGTTGTGCAACAGCGGAGGATGCGCTGGAGGTGATGCGCAGCATGGCGGGCCGTTGGTCCGACGAGCATATCGCCGCGACGCTCAATCGGATGGGCTTGCCCACCGGCCAAGGCAAAACCTGGACGGCGCATCGCGTTTACTCCGTCCGGCGCGTGCGAGGGATCGATGCCTACCGGTCTGCGGTGAAAGACGGCGAATGGCTGACTATGGAGGAAGCAGCCAAAGCCCTAGGCACCACAAGTCATACGATACGGCGCCTGATTAATGCTGGACTGCTTCAAACGGTACAAGTTGTACCGCGTGCTCCTCACCAAATCCGTGCCGCTGATCTGACGTCGGAGCCGATAATGGCTGCAATGGCCCGAAAGGGTCGCCCGTGTCGCGTCGTTGACGCAGAAACGATTCCAATGTTTACAGATACTTGAGGAAGGGCTGGACAATGAAACACGCTTCGCGGTCGGTTTCTATGAGGTGATGGGCGCGGTCGTCGTCGGCACGAAACCACCGACAATCAAGGCAACGTGGAGCCGTCCGATCCTGTCACTGGCGATCTAGCCCGTCTTATTCATGAGGTCGCTGTTCCGGTCTGATCGGTTTTGATTGTTCGCTGGCGGCATGATGCAGTCGCGCGTCATCGACGGTGTTTT
>NZ_QBUE01000050.1:0-1944 GCF_003058045.1 Novosphingobium sp. GV079
GTCACATCGGCGATCGGCATGATCTGGATGCCATCCTTTTTCCCCTTGGGGATGTAGACCAGCATGTTCTTGAAGTTGCCCACGCCCTTGGAACTGCCCAGCTGCTCTTCGATGGCGTCGACGGTGGCCTGATCGGCCAGCGGCTCGCTCACATAGAACACGAAGCCCGCATGCGCGCCGTTGAGGTAATAGCGGCGGCGGAACAGCGTGGCATTTTCCGAGAGCAGCCCGCTCTGCAGCGCCGACAGCCATTCCGGCAGGCCATAGATTTCCTGCGCCACGTCGGGCTGTTGCAACTGGAAAATCGTGCCAGGTGCATAGGCATGCTCATCGCCGCGCGCGCAGTTGGTCCACCAGAACACGTTGGGATCAATCCCGGCGCGGGTGTGGATGGCCGGGCTATGCGCCAGCGTAGCAATGCGCCCGCCCAGGTTCGGCACGCTCTCGAGATAGGCATTGCCCATCTGCAAGAAATCCAGCGCCCAGCGCTCGAACACGTCGGCCGCCAGCCACCGCGAAGGCGTCTGTTGCGCCACCAGCAGGTTGACCTTCAAGCCGATCGCGCTGCGGTGGTAGGGCGAGACGTTGAACGTCTGCGACAGCCGCGCCATCGGCAGCGGCGGCTCGTACCAGCGTCCATTGTGCCAGATCTCGAAATACTGGGCGAGTTCGCGGCGATCGAGCACGCTTTCCGGCTCACCGAAGCGAAACACCTTGGCGGGCGCATGGCTTGCCTGTTCCTCGGGCTGATCGGCCAGGGCCAGAGCGGTCGAGCTGGGTTCGGTCATATCGGTCCTGTCAGTTGAGGAAGCGCACGCGCCCGGCCGGCGCCTGGGTTTCGGCGCCGGCATCGAGCGGTTCGTTGGAAAGAGCGTGGAGAATGGCCCAGGCGATATCGGCGTGCCCGATCTCGCCGTTGCGCCGCGCGGTATAGGTCACGCCGCGCTGGCTACCGGTCAGCGTCGGGCGGATGGCCATGAAGGCCTGCATCACGTCAGTCCAACCGGCATCGAATTCGATGCGCCCGGCCCGGAACACGTTCTGCCCCTTGATGACCAGGGCAGTTTTGCTGGCCACCGAATATTCGATCTTGCGCGCGAGCGGGAACCACTTGCTCACCAGTTCCCACACCGCCTGGCCATGCCCGGTGGTGTCGATCGATATGTCGGCGACGTTGTAGCGCTTGCAGACCGCCCGGATCGCGTCGGCCTGGCCAGCGAAGTCCAACCCGTTCAGCCGGATCTTCTCGAGCACCCGGAATTTACCCCCCGGTTTTTCAGGGGGCGCGAGAACGGCTAGCGCGGCATCATCCCGGCCCTGTTTGTTCGGGTCATACCCCAGCCAGACCGGCTTGTCCCCGAACGGCCGCCCGCCAGGGATTTCGATCAGCGCGGGCGCAAAATCCCGCCACTTGTAGAAGCTGTCCACCCGCGCCGGCGCGAGCCGCACGTAGGGGAACGAGCTTTCGGAATCGTCGATGTCCTCGCATTCGAACAGATTGCGGAAGCGCTCGTCCGAATACTCGCGGCGCAGCTCGTCCACGTCGACCAACTTGCCCAGGCCCTTGGCCACCGCGTCATGAATGGTGACGAGCTGTTGCCAGCTACCATCGGGCATGATCGCACCGTCCCGCAGATTGCGATGCGAGATATCGAACGGCTGCTGGTCACCTTTCGCGCGGCCGGCGTTCCACTCCTCACCCGACCAGAAGCCATAGGACTGGTGCGTCTTGGTCGAAGGCGTGGAGAAATAGGTCTTTTTATAGATCTTGTGCGTGGCCATGCCGCTGGCCACGCCGTTCAGCTCGGTGAACCCATGCACCCAGGCGAATTCATCGAAGTAGAAGTCCCCGCTCTCGCCCTGGGCGGTCGCGCTGTTGGTCGACAGCGGATAAAAGCCCACCGCATCCATCGCCGGCAGCGCCTGCGGCTCGCCATCCTCGTC
>NZ_QBUE01000051.1:0-1552 GCF_003058045.1 Novosphingobium sp. GV079
CTTATTCATCAGGGTGGGGCAAAGGGTTGGCGGGAGTGGCGTAAGCCTCTGATCTGAATTAGGATCTGGGTGTCTAGTCCGAACCTGCCGCAGGGCAGAAAATGCCACAGGCCACACCCGCCATGAACGTCGATAGCGCAAGCCCATTCCGATTCCCAGCAGTGGCGCGCAAGAAAGTGACCGCCGCGTTTGATGGTGGCCGGCTCACCTCGGATGGTGGCGTGCTGCTGCTGGCGCAGGCTGAACGTGCAATGGGGATCTGCCAGCGGCTTGCAGCTTGCATTGCCGATCCGCGTGACCCGGCGCGGGTGGTCCATCGCCTCGATGACATCCTGCGTGCCCGCGTGTTCGCGATTGCTTGCGGCTATGAGGATGCCGATGATCTCGACGCCCTGCGCGACGATCCGGGTTTCCGTTTGGCGCTGGGCAAGTTGCCGGGATCGGGCGCGGGACTTGCCAGCCAACCAACGATGAGCCGGTGGGAGAATGCGCCGACCACGCGCGAACTGGCCAGCATGATGGTCGCAATGATCGACATCTACTGCGCCAGCTATCCCGCCCCGCCGGTGGCGGTGACGCTGGATATCGACGATACCTGCAATGTCGTCCATGGCTATCAGCAGCTTTCGTTCTGGAACGGACATCATGGCGAGCGCTGCTTCCTGCCGATCCACGTCTACGATACCGCAACCGGCCGGCCGGTGGCCATGCTGCTGCGCACTGGCAAGACGCCGTCGGGTGCCGAAGCGGCCGGTCACATCCGGCGCCTGGTGCGGCATATCCGCCGGAACTGGCCGGAAACGCACATCACCATCCGTGGTGACGGGCACTATGGCCGGCCCGAGGTCATGGCCTTCTGCGAAGCGGCCGGCATCGACTATGTGTTCGGCCTGCCGACCAACGCCGCGCTGCGTGCCGATCCGGCCATCGTCGCTGCCGCCGATGCCTGCGCGGTCAAGCGCGCCGAGGAAGGCCGCGCGATCCTGCGCCATTATGCCCAGACCCGCTACGGCGCCAAAAGCTGGAAAAGCCAGCGCCGCGTCGTCGCCCGGATCGAGGCCAGCACTTTGGGCATGGACATCCGCTATGTCGTCACCTCGCTGACCGAAGGCTCGGCTGAGCATATCTACGACACGCTTTACTGCGCACGTGGGCAGGTCGAGAACCTGATCAAGCGCCACAAGGCCCAACTCGCCAGCGACCGTACCTCGTGCCGCTCGGCAAACGCCAACCAGGTGCGCCTCATCCTGCACACCGCCGCATACTGGCTGCTGTGGCGCATCAGTCAGGAAGTCCAAAAAGCAGTCGCGCCCAATACCATGTCTCTGGCCGCTGCCGAGTTCGCAACACTGCGCCTGCGGCTGCTCAAGGTTGCCGCCCGGATCATCGAAAGCACCACGCGCATCCGCGTCGCCTTCACGTCAGCATGCCCGGATGCCAGCGTGTTCCGAGCCATCGCCACCACCCTCCCGCCGGCGCCAGCATGATCAACGCGGCAGTGCCGCCGACCCCAAAGCCCACCTCCAGCAACCTCGAAAAGCCCATTGCTCAG
>NZ_QBUE01000052.1:0-1403 GCF_003058045.1 Novosphingobium sp. GV079
GAAACCATTCCGCTCTATGTGCGCGGCGCAGGGCCCCTGCAATTGACCCTCTACACGGTGAGCGGCCCGCTGCTCACGCGCGTGGCGACGTACACCGCCAACCTGACCAGCGCCGAAGCAGGCACGAACGTCAATCTAACGCCCGCACGCTTCGGTGTGTCTTCGATCCCGATCGCGGCCGGCCAGGTGGCGCAGGTCTATGGTCCCAACGTCCTGGCCGTAACCGCTACGGTTGCCGATGGCACGGGCTGGTCGACCACCGGCGGAGCAGGCGCGGCGACGATCACGAACCCGGTGTGGAGCACAAGCGCGCGCGTCGAGCTGGGGCTCAATATCAAGTACACGACACAGCCAGTAACGGCGGCTGCGTTCAATGCTCTACAGACCAGCGTGGCGGCGCTGTCGAGTTTGCAGGCTACCGCTGCGGACAATGCGGCAGCGGTTGGTCTGCTGCGGCAGGTCGCCTATCAGACGATCGGGCGCACCGTGCCACCTATCGATGGCACTGCGGTTTCCCAGCCTGGCGTGCTGCTGCGCGACCAGGTGCCAGTTGATTGCGAACTCGACAGCCTGCCGGTGTTCGTCAAGGCAGCGACTACTTTCAGCCTCTATCGTTATGCGCTCCTGGCCGGGGTCTATACGCGGGTCAACACTGGCTATGTTGCGACTTTCACTAGTGCCGAAGTCGGCACTGTCGTTACGCTCAACGCCGCGCGGTTCGGGGTTACATCACTGCCATTCAAGGCGGGCGAGTTTATCCAGTTGTCAGGGTCCGGCGCATGGCCGGTAACTGCCGTTGCGGCCGATGGCGCGGGATGGTCAACCAGCGCGGGACTCGGCGCCACGACCATCACCAATCCGGTCTGGTCGACCGGTGCACGGCTCGAACTGGGCATTACCTTCAAATACACGACGCAGCCGGTAACGGCGGTGGCGTTCACTGCCCTGCAGGCAACCGCTTCGGCCAACGCGCTGGCGGTCGCATCGCTGCAGGCGGCGGTGAACAGCAACGGGGCGGCGATTGCCAAGCTGCAGAAAGCAATGGTCCAGCGCATCGGCCGCACCGGCACGCCCACGGCGGGCACTGGCGTGGCCAATGCCGCAGGCGTTCTTCTGCGCGATGCGACCGGGCAGGATTGCGCGTTTGGCAAGCTGCTGATCAAGCCGGCGGGCAGCGGCGCGTTCAAGATGACGCGCTATCTGCCCAACGGCACGACGTTAAACCGGGTGGCGACTTACACCGCCACGATCGATGCGGCCGAAGTCGGCACCGATGTGGTGCTCACGCCCGCACGCTTTGGCCAGACGGCGATCAATCTGGTGGCCGGAGAGATTCTGCAGATCCCTGGCACCGGGTTTCTGCCGCTGACCGCCGGGGTGGCGGCTGACGGCACGGGCTGGTC
>NZ_QBUE01000053.1:0-1354 GCF_003058045.1 Novosphingobium sp. GV079
CCTCGACCGCATGGGCCCTCATCGCTTCCATCCGAATGATCACCCGGCGAACCGCAACCTATTGCCTTGCTTGAGAAACTTCCGAATCAGGCACTTAGGAGGGTGTGGTAGCATAGGTTTGACGTTAGCTTAGGCAGTAAAGCGTCCGTTTTGTAATCGGAGGTCGTCGGTGCAAGTCCGACACGTCGCTAGACGCTTGTCCAAGGACGAACGCGTTGAGAAACGGAGATCAATCTCGAAATTGTCGTTGTGCGCCAGGGAGCACGTCGCCTGAGTGAGGGCATACACGCTGGAAAAGCCTGTCTCTCCACTCAATTTTCGATCCGAGCGAATGGGGGTTTACCGGTAATCCCAGCACGTAACACCCATTCCCATCGACATGGCCGAAAACTTTGGCAGACCCTTTTCGATAAAGGCCCACCAGCTGTGGAGCGCCACCGCTTAACGGATCTGCCTTGCTATGAAGTGCGTCGCAAAACGCGCTGTAAACAGCTCGAGATGTATGCATCTGGGACGAAGACTGCCATTCAATAACTTCATCCATGAACGCGTCCTGGCCGCTCCCCGCAGCGGCGAGCAATCGCGATTTGCAACCTTCAGCGTGCACTTCGATCGCTTGGTCCGAAAATTTCCGGCGCTTTGCTGAAAAGCTGGTCTTCCAAGCTACGAACCTGCATCCAAGGCCGTCCCCCTCCCGAGCAGCGTGAAAAATGTGAAAATCTCTGTCGGGCGAATTATGCCTCCGTGAAAGGGAAGCTTCCATCGCAGCCACGAAAGTCAAATGGCGCTGTAAGGCGTCATCCGAGTCCTGCCACAAAAAACCTTGCTCAGATAACTCACAAATTTGCGATATGGACAGAGCCGGAAATAGTACATCGCCAGCATATCCAAAGATGTCTGGGAACCTCCCTGCGGAAAATACTTTACGACCACTATCCCAGCGTGAGTGCACGGACCCCCAAGTGATGCGGCTATCGCTGGCTACGTAAATTGCGCTCGGCCCTCGGGCATCAACAGCTGCCCACATTACAAGTGTTGTCACTTTATTGACCTAAGTACCAAAATGATCTAGTAGCGTCGCTGGATCAAAGAGGCAACTCCCAGACGTTCCACCATATGAGGGGCGTGACGGTCGAGGACCTGCGCCAGCCTAGTAATCTAGGCTGGCGCGGCTGGGTTTCGCCCGGCCCACATCGGCCCGCTGGCGTTGGTAATGGCGTTATGCCTACACGCCTGCCTCCATCGTAAGCGGTCATCTAAGTGCCTGATTCGGAAGTTTCTCAAGCAAGGCAATAGGTTGCGGTTCGCCGGGTGATCATTCGGATGGAAGCGATGAGGGCCCATGCGGTCGAGG
>NZ_QBUE01000054.1:0-1350 GCF_003058045.1 Novosphingobium sp. GV079
CAAAAGGGCACGCCTTACCACTGGCTGGGTTTTAATCCGCCACGCTCAGCACCTCGCCGGCGTTCCAGTGGCTGGTTTTGTCACCGCCGTGCACAGCTGGACGAAATCGCCACGTTGAAGACGCGGCTCTATCGCAACACGTTTTACAACCTGCTGCGGGCGTTCGACAATCGCAGCGAAATCACCCAGA
This sequence comes from Novosphingobium sp. GV079, assembly GCF_003058045.1. Classification (NCBI taxonomy): domain Bacteria; kingdom Pseudomonadati; phylum Pseudomonadota; class Alphaproteobacteria; order Sphingomonadales; family Sphingomonadaceae; genus Novosphingobium; species Novosphingobium sp. GV079. The sequence goes on from NZ_QBUE01000054.1 coordinate 191, forward strand.
CTCACGGCCGTGCGCTCAACAGCCCCTATTGGGATGAAGCATTGGGCGGATCGGCGGAATTGACGCTGCGGCCCTCGGCCAGGGAGCGGCTCTCGGTTTCGGCGCAGATGCGGTCCGATCGCCACAAGGAAGCGCAGACCAGCTTCCCCAGCGGCGCGACCGAGCCTGTCCAGACCGATCTGGAAGATACCTACAGCCTGGCCGCCGAAAACGAATATCAGGTCATCACCGCGCGGAGCCATCTGGTGGAAGCGCGCGTCCGGCTCGACAACATGATCTGCGGTCTTTGCGCCACGTTTGGCTATCGCCCTGGCGCTGGCCAAGGAAAGGCATTCCTCGAGAAGATCATGCAGGCCGCCCATATTCCTGATCTGAGTGACGCCATCGCTTACTTGTTGTCGGTACGTGCGGAGCTGATGGAACAGATCAAAGAAATGGATCGGCGGTTGCGCGTTATCGCTAGTCAGTCACAGGCCCGTGAAATCCTGATGACCATACCGCGCATCGGGGTGCAGACATCGGCCGCCTCCGCAGCTGCGGTCGATGAGGCACGCCGCTTCCGACAATCCCGCAACGCCGGCGCCTACTTCGGCCTGGTGCCCCGACGGCATCAATCGGGCGAGCTCGACCGGGCGGGCCGGATTACCAAACAGGGCGACGGGACCGTGCGCAAGCTGCTTTACGAAGCCGCCAACTCGATCCTTACCCGAAGCCGGGAGACCTTTGCCCTGAAGACATAGGCTATGAAGATCGCCAAGCGTCGCAGCCTGAAAAAGGCCCGCGTCGTGCTCGCACGCCGCCTCGCGGTCATCATGCATGCCATGCTGCGCGATGGTACTTTGTTCCAAGCATGAGGTAAGGTAGAAGCTGTTTGCCAGCGGTGAAGCGTCAGAGCTGATCCGAGGGCGGTGTCCCGCGAGGGAACGCAGGGACGAACGATCTGCGAAGGTTACCGGATGGGCCAACAAGCCCGCTTCGAGTCAATGCAACGTTCGCCTGTGTGAGACGCGATAAAGCACGACCAAGCTTCGGTTCGGCCAGTGCGGACAGATCCATGAAACCCTGAGTGCCTGATTCGGAAGTTTCTCAAGCAAGGCAATAGGTTGCGGTTCGCCGGGTGATCATTCGGATGGAAGCGATGAGGGCCCATGCGGTCGAGG
>NZ_QBUE01000055.1:0-1294 GCF_003058045.1 Novosphingobium sp. GV079
TGAGGTGGTCCCGCCTTCCTGGACAGGTTTGCGGCAAAATTAAGCTCAAACCGGTGTCGTCATGCCGCGAGTTTGGTCATCAGATCATGGGGGGCATGCCCCCCATGATCTGATGTGCCGATGTGCCCATATGCCTCTGCCGGGGTTCGACCGGCAAGGGCTGAATGGGGTCGATGGTGGTTATAGTAGGTGAACCAGCGCGTCAGGCCCGCCCGCAGTTCGCTGCCGGTCTCGAAGGCGTGGAGATAGACGCACTCGTACTTCACAGACCGCCAGAGACGCTCGATGAAGACGTTGTCCATCCAACGTCCCCGGCCATCCATACTGATCCGCACTTCGGCCTCGCGCAGAACGCTGGTGAAGGCGTAACTGGTGAACTGGCTGCCTTGATCGGTATTGAAGATTTCCGGCTTGCCGTGGCGGGCCATGGCGTCCTGCAGCGCCTCGACGCAGAACCTGGCGTCCATCGTGTTCGAGATGCGCCAGGCGAGCACCTTGCGCGTCGCCCAGTCCATAATCGCCACCAGATAGAGAAAGCCACGCCGCATAGGCAGATAAGTCACGTCAGCACACCAGACTTGATTGGGCCGCGTGATCGCCAGATCGCGCAGCAAATAGGGATAGATCCGATGTTCCGGGTGCGGATCGCTGGTGCGTGGGCGCTGGTATATCGCCGCTAGCCCCATCCTGGCCATCAAGCGCCGCACCCGGCGGCGGCCAACGGCATGACCCATCCGTTGTAAATGGCGAGTCATCTGACGGCTGCCATACCAAGGGCAGTCCATGAATACCTGGTCGATCACCGCCATAAGCGCCAGCGTCATGCCGTTCTCTGGCACCGGTGCGTAATAGTAGCCCGACCGGCTGATCGAAAGCAGGCGGCATTGCGCCGCAATCGACAGGTCCGGGTTGTCCGGTTCGACCATCTTTCGCCTCCGGTCCATGCTCATCGACCGGAGGCTCGTGCCAAAAAATCGCGCTCCACCAGCAACTGGCCTATCTTGGCGTGCAGTTTCTCGATCTCTGCCTCGCTGGAAGCCTTGGCCGCCTGATCGCCACCGTCAAACAGGCTGGCCATGCCATCCATCGCTTGCCGCTTCCACGCGCCGATCATCGTGTGGTGCACGCCATGCTTGGCAGCCAATTCCGCCAGCGTCAGATCGCCCCGGATCGCCTCCATCGCAACCTTGGCTTTGAACTCCGCGCTGTAGCGCTTTCTCGTCGTCTTCATTCCAGTCCATTCCTCAGGTCAGGCTGAGCTTATCATCCTGTCCAGAAAAACGGCACCACCTCA
>NZ_QBUE01000056.1:0-1215 GCF_003058045.1 Novosphingobium sp. GV079
GACCTATGCCCAGCGCACACCGCGCCACCAGCCAACCCGCCCTGCCCACATCGGGCAGGATTTCGTTTGACCACGCGCTGCAGATCACCGCCCCGGACCTGATTGCAGTCGAGCGGGCCTTTCTCGCATCGGTCGCCGGCTTTGCCGAGCTGCAGTTCTGGGCACCTGCCGCCTATGTCGACATCGAGGGCGCGCCCTTTGGCCAGGGCGAAGGGCTGGTGACCTTCACCGATGCCGCCTGGAAGCGGAGCCTGCAGAAGCTGGCACGCGAAGCGGTGAAGCATAGCAGCGCTCGCTTTGCCCTCACCGCCGCCGGCCGCGATCTGGTCATGCGCACGGTCCAGCTGATCGAGGGCCGCGCCGCGTGAACCTCGAAGCCGAAATCTTGAAGGGCCTGCAGGCCCAATACCAGTTCCGCAAAACCAAGGGCGCATGGTTGCAGGAGGGCACCTGCCCCGCCTGCGGCAAGCGCGAAGCGTTCGCTGCCGCCAAGGATCCCAAGATCGTCCGGTGCGGCCGGCAGGACCGCTGCGGGTGGGAAATCTCCGTGCGCGATGCCCTGCCCGATCTGTTCGAGGACTGGTCCAAGCGCTTCCCCGAAACCGAGGAAAATCCCACCGCCACCGCCGATGCTTATCTGCAGCACGAGCGGTGCCTCGATCTGCGCCTTTTGCGCGGCAGCTATACGCAGGAACTCTACCGCGATCACAAGACGGGCCACACCTCGGCCACCGTCCGCTTCGCCGTGGGCGATACCTATTGGGAACGGCTGATCGACCGACCCGGCCGGTTCGAGAAGAAGGCCCATTTCCGCAAGGGCGGCACTTACAAGGGCCACTGCTGGATTCCGCCGCGCCTCTCGATGGAAGAGATCGCCAAGGCGGAAGAGATCCTGATCACCGAGGGGATCTTCGATGCCACTGCCCTGTGCCAGGTGCGCAAGGTGGCGGTCTCGGCCATGTCCACCAACAATTGGCCGGAACACTTCCTGGCCGATCTTCGCGTCGAGCTGGAGCGCATCAAGCGCACCACGCGCCCCCGCCTCGTCTTCGCCTTCGATGTCGGCCGCGCCGGCGTCGAATACACCATCAAGTATGTGAAGCGGGCCACAGCCGAGGGCTGGGACGCCAGCGCCATGCAGGTGCGCCCCGATGGCGAGGGCACCAAGAAGGACTGGAACGACCTTCTCAAGGAACACCTCGACTGGGCGGGCGA
>NZ_QBUE01000057.1:0-1215 GCF_003058045.1 Novosphingobium sp. GV079
GACCTATGCCCAGCGCACACCGCGCCACCAGCCAACCCGCCCTGCCCACATCGGGCAGGATTTCGTTTGACCACGCGCTGCAGATCACCGCCCCGCACCTGATCGCGGCAGAGCGGGCCTTTCTCGCTTCCGTCGCCGGCTTTGCCGAACTGCGCTTCTGGTCTCCGGGCGCCTATGCCGGCATCGAGGGCGCGCCCTTCGGCCAAGGCGAAGGCCTGGTGACATACACCGACGCCGCCTGGAAGCGCACCCTGCAGAAGATGACGCGCGAAGCGGTGAAGCACAGCAGCACCCGCTTTGCCCTCACCGACGCCGGCCGCGATCTGGTCATGCGTACCGTCCTGCTGATCGAGGGCCGCGCCGCGTGAACCTCGAAGCCGAAATCTTGAAGGGCCTGCAGGCCCAATACCAGTTCCGCAAGACCAAGGGCGCCTGGTTGCAGGAGGGCACCTGCCCCGCCTGCGGTAAGCGCGAAGCGTTTGCTGCTGCCAAGGATCCCAAGATCGTCCGGTGCGGCCGGCAGGACCGTTGCGGGTGGGAAATCTCCGTGCGCGATGCCCTGCCCGATCTGTTCGAGGACTGGTCCAAGCGCTTCCCCGAAACCGAGGAAAACCCCACCGCCACCGCCGATGCCTATCTGCAGCACGAGCGGTGCCTCGATCTGCGCCTCCTGCGCGGCAGCTATACCCAGGAACTCTACCGCGACCACAAGACGGGCCACACCTCGGCCACAGTGCGCTTCGCCGTGGGCGATACCTATTGGGAACGGCTGATCGACCGGCCCGGCCGGTTCGAGAAGAAAGCGCATTTCCGCAAGGGCGGCACTTACAAGGGCCATTGCTGGATTCCGCCGCGCCTCTCGATGGAAGAGATCGCCAAGGCGGACGAAATCCTGATCACCGAGGGTATCTTTGATGCCGTTGCCCTGTGCCAGGTGCGCAAGGTGGCGGTCTCGGCCATGTCCACCAACAACTGGCCCGAACACTTCCTGGCCGATCTGCGCGTCGAGCTGGAGCGGATCAAGCGCACCACGCGCCCCCGCCTCGTCTTCGCCTTCGATGTCGGCCGCGCCGGCGTCGAATACACCATCAAGTATGTGAAGCGCGCCACGGCCGAGGGTTGGGACGCCAGCGCCATGCAGGTGCGCCCCGATGGCGAGGGCACCAAGAAGGACTGGAACGACCTTCTCAAGGAACACCTCGACTGGGCGGGCGA
>NZ_QBUE01000058.1:0-1157 GCF_003058045.1 Novosphingobium sp. GV079
CCATAGGTCTTGGGGTCATAGCTCGAGGCGATCTGCTGCAGCATCGCGTCATCGATGGTGCGGCCATCGACAGTCGAGCCGGCGGTGGCGAGCAGGAAGGGCTTGGTCTTCATCGGGTGCTCCTGGCGTCCTGTTGGCTGGGCCGGCTGCGGCGACCCGTGTGCTGTTGCCCTTGAGCCAGCCCGGCGCGACATCGGCAACGCGGGCGCGCGGTAGAGGCGGGCTCTACCCGGCAGGCAGGGCGACAGGCGGCCCATTTCGGGGTGCATGGCTTTGGCCATGCATCAGATCACCCCTCCCGACGCGGACGACGACACCCCGGCGATCAGCCGGCAGGTGGCGCGCGCCCAGCGCCGGCAGGCGCGCTCGCTCTATCATCGCGGGTGGCAGCTGACGCAGATCGCGGCCGAACTGGGCGTGAAGTATGGCACCCTCGCCGCGTGGAAGAGCCGCGATGCCTGGGACGACGACGCGCCGATCGCGGTGGTCGAGGATCGGCTCGAGGCACGCCTCGCCACGCTGCTCGACAAGGATCCGTTCACCGAAGGCGACATGAAGCGGGTGGACTTCATGATGCGCCAGCTCGAGCGCGCCGCGCGGATCCGAAAGTTCGACAAGACTGGGCGGGAGGGCGATCTCAACCCCAAGATCGAGAAGCGCAACAACGAGGAGGCCAAGGCCAAGCGCGCGGACAAGCGCAAGAATTTCCTGTCGCGCGAGCAGTGGCAGGCGCTGCTGGACGATTTCCACGACTGGTGTTTCGAGTACCAGGCCGAGTGGTGGGAGCAGCGCCATCAGCGCGTTCGCAAGATCCGCAAGAGCCGCCAGATCGGCGCGACCGTCTATTTCAGCCGGGAATCGGTCGCCAAAGTGGCCGAAGGCATCCTGGCGACGCTGGACGGCGAAAAGGACGCGGCACCGCGCAACCAGATCTTTCTTTCGGCTTCCCAGCGTCAGGCCAACAAGTTCCGCCTCGAAATCGTGAAATGGGTGCGGCGCGTGACGGGCGTAGAGCTGAAGGGCAACCCCATCATGCTCGACCTGTCGTTTCCGGCGGAGATGGACGAGGATGGCGAGCCGCAGGCGCTGCCGGCGATGGATGCGGTGGGCTTTTATCCGCTGTCGACCAACAGCGCGACCGCCCAGGGCGAGAGCGG
>NZ_QBUE01000059.1:0-1106 GCF_003058045.1 Novosphingobium sp. GV079
GTCTTGGGCCCTTCGACCGAGAGAATGTCGGATACCTGCGCCACGTCGAGCAGCGCAGCGACGCGCGGCGCAACGTTCTTGCCGGTGGTGGTGGCCGGCGCCACGAACGCATCGTGGTCGGCCATCAGCCCGGCGACGAGCGGAGCGACGTTTTCCGCCAGCGCATGGGCATAGGCCGCGTCATCGGCCTTGAGCACGGCGGCAACGCCGGCAATCTGCGCGGCGGCCTGGGCTACGCCATCGACGCCTTCGCCCGCGACCAACGCAACCACGTCGCCCAGCTGGCCCGCTGCCGTCACCGCGCTCAGCGTCGCGTCCTTGATGGCCGCGCCGTCATGCTCGACCCAGAGAAGAACCTTACCCATCACGCGACTCCCAGTTCCTTGAGCTTGGCCACCAGCGCATCGACATCGGCCACCTTGACGCCGGCGGCGCGGACCGGCGGCTCGGCCACTTTCAGCGTCTTGAGGCGCGGTGCCACATCGACGCCCAGATCCGCCGGGGTCTTGGTGGCGAGCGGCTTGGACTTGGCCTTCATGATATTGGGCAGCGAGGCATAGCGCGGCTCGTTCAAGCGCAGGTCGGTGGTCACCACTGCCGGCAGCGCCAGCTTGACCGTTTCCAGGCCGCCATCGATCTCGCGCTTGACGATCAGATGATCGCCTTCGACGCTGACTTCATTGGCAAAGGTGCCCTGCGGCCGGCCGAGCAGCGCGGCGACCATCTGGCCCACCTGGTTCGAATCGTCGTCGATCGCCTGCTTGCCGGTGATGATCAGGCCTGGCTGTTCCTCGCCGGCGATCGCCGTCACGATCTTGGCCACGGCCAGCGGCTCAACCTCGTCGTCGCTCTGCACCAGGATCGCCCGGTCCGCACCCATCGCCAGCGCCGTACGCAGCGTATCCGTCGCCTTCGCCGGCCCGACCGACACCGCCACGATCTCGCTCACCACGCCCTTTTCCTTCAGGCGAATGGCTTCCTCGACCGCAATCTCGTCGAACGGGTTCATGCTCATCTTCACGTTCGCCAGCTCGACACCCGTGCCATCCGCCTTCACCCGCGGCTTCACGTTGTAGTCGATCACCCGCTTCACGCAGACCAGGGCT
>NZ_QBUE01000060.1:0-1049 GCF_003058045.1 Novosphingobium sp. GV079
TGTCAACGGCGGAGCAAAAACCGGCCACTGTGGCGGAGTAAAAGTAGGCCACTGACGTTGCGGCAGATTCAAAGCACAGGGGCCCCGATCGGGGCCCCTGTGCTTTTGGCCGCTTTGAAGTGTCAGGTTTCGTCGGGGCTGGCCTGGTTTTGCTCCGCCCCACCCGCAGCGCGGCGGCGGCGGGCGGATTGCTTGAGGCGATAGCTGTCGCCATTCATGGTCAGGATGCTGACGTGGTGGGTCAAACGATCCAGCAATGCGCCGGTCAGGCGCTCGGACCCCAGCACCTGCGTCCAGTCCTCAAACGGCAGGTTGGAGGTGACGATGGTGGAACCGCGTTCGTAGCGCTGGGAGAAGGTCTCGAACAACAGCTCCGCGCCGGTGGGCGAGAGCGGGACGTAACCCAATTCGTCGATAATCAGCAGCTTCACCGCAGCCAGTTCGCGTTGCATCTTGAGGAGCCGCTTCTCGTCGCGGGCCTCCAGCAACTGATTCACCAGCGCGGCGGCAGTGGTGAAGGCAACTGTGAAGCCCTTCTGGCAGGCGGCCAGCCCCAGGGCGAGCGCCACATGGGTTTTGCCTGTGCCGCTGTTACCCAGCGCAATGATGTTCTCGCGGCGCAAAATGTATTCACACCGCGCCAGATCCAGCGCCAGCATCTTGTTGAGGCTGGGAATGGCGGTGAAGTCGAAGGTGTCGAAGCTTTTGACGGCCGGGAACCGGGCGGCGCGGATCCGCCGTTCGACGGTACGCCGTTCACGGTCAATCAGCTCCAGTTCGATCAGCCGCAGTAAATAGCGGGGATGATCAACACCATCGCGTGCGCATTCACGGGCCACTTTCTCGTATTCGCGCAGGACAGTCGGCAGTTTGAGCTGTTTGAGGTGGTGGCTCAGCAGCACCTGTGGCGCGCCAGCGGTGGTGCCGGTGGGCAGGTTATCATCGGGCACCCGGCTCATGCTGCCATCCCCTCGGAGACGGTGGGGACCAAAGCAGCATAATCAGCCGCCTGCGTGACCTTCACATCCAGCCTGGGCAGATGAGGATAG
>NZ_QBUE01000061.1:0-1014 GCF_003058045.1 Novosphingobium sp. GV079
CGCACCGACTGGAGCCGCGAGGAAATCGCCGCATTGTTCGACCTGCCGTTTACCGAGCTGGTGTTCCGCGCCGCCGCCGTGCACCGCGACCATCACCGCGCCGGTGAAGTGCAGCTGTGCACGCTGCTGTCGATCAAGACCGGCGGCTGCCCGGAAGATTGCGGCTATTGCTCGCAAAGCGTCAAGGCGGACAGCGGCGTCGCCGCGAGCAAGCTGATGGATGTGCAGGCCGTGTTGCAGTCGGCGGCCCAGGCGCGCGATGCCGGGTCCAAGCGGTTCTGCATGGGCGCAGCCTGGCGCAACCCCAAGGATCGCGACATGGACGCCATCGTGCAGATGGTGAAGGGCGTGCGCGAGATGGGGCTCGAAACCTGCATGACGCTGGGCATGCTGACCCCCGATCAGGCCGGCAAGCTGGCCGAGGCCGGCCTCGACTATTACAACCACAATATCGACACCTCGCCCGAACGCTATAACGAGGTGATCACCACCCGCACGTTCCAGGACCGCCTCGATACCTTGAGCGTGGTGCGCGAGGCCGGGATCAACGTCTGTTCGGGCGGCATTGTCGGCATGGGCGAAACCCGCGCCGATCGCGTCGGCTTTGTCCACGCGCTGGCCACGCTGGAACAGCACCCCGAAAGCGTGCCGGTCAACGCGCTGGTGCCGGTCAAGGGCACCGTGCTGGGCGACATGCTGGCCGATACGCCGATGGCCAAGATCGACGATATCGAGTTCGTGCGCACCGTGGCGGTGGCCCGCATCACCATGCCGCTGTCGATGGTGCGCCTGTCGGCCGGCCGCGAAAGCATGAGCGAGGCCACCCAGGCACTATGCTTCCTCGCGGGGGCCAACTCGATCTTCACCGGCGACAAGCTGCTGACCGCGCCCAATGCCGGCGACGACAGCGACGCGGCGATGTTCGCGCGCCTGGGCCTGAGGCCCATGGAAGGCGAAGAGCCGCTGCGCGCGATGAAAGCCGTTGGCGGCTGCTCGGGCGGCTGCGCGGCCTGA